>CAZYZA010000136.1:0-7112 GCA_964651415.1 uncultured Desulfovibrionaceae bacterium | reverse complement strand
TTAGCATTGAAATTCCCGACAATTCCGGGTCCGGCGTGACCCTGAAGAACACGAATCGGGTTTTCGAGTACCTGATTGCCCAAGGCTGGAAATGCAGCCGGGCCACGGTCAACCGGCACGTTAAGGCGGGCAAGATCCCGACCACACCGGCCGGGGAGTTTCCGCTGTCCGCCGTGAACGAGTACGCTGCGGCGCATTTCGAGCGCGAAGGCGGGGAGCCGGCGGCCGGTCCTGAGCTGGATCTGGCGACGGGCACGCCCATGGAGCTGTCTGGCGAGCACGGTATTGAGCACGCCATGAACCGGCTTCGGGCTGCTGAGAATCTCGCCTTCCAGCAATGGCAGTCCAGCTCATCGGCAACGGCCTTCAGGGCCTATACCCAGGCAGTTGAGGCCCTGCGCAAATTCGAGCGCAGCTTTCTGGATCTGCAGGTGCAGCGCCGGGAGCTTTTGCCGACATTGGAAGTTCGGACATGGATGCTCCGGCAGATAATTACCAGCAAAACCTCACTGCTGAACTTGCCCGGAAAACTTGCCCCGCAGTTGGAGGGCCTGCCCTGGCCCAAAATTCAAACCCTCCTGGAGAAGGAAATCCGCAGTGCCCTCGACAAACTTGCATCAGATCCTGTCAACCTGGTGGGCGGAAGCCTGGAAGCCCCCGGCCATGTTGAGCCCTTGGCAATGGGCGGAATCGAACCTTGAACTCTCCAACCGGGCCACGGCCTTTCCCGGCCGCTACTCAAGCGCACAGACCCCTTTTGTCAGAGACGTCTTGGACGCGTTCCAAAACCCTGAAATCCGGCAGATCAGCCTGTGTTGGTCGGCTCAGAGCTCCAAAACCATGACCCTGTTGGTCTCGCTGGCGTACACAATTGCCGTAGACCCCGGCCCGGTCTTGTTGGTGCAAAGCACCATGGATCAGGCCAAGTCATTCAGCAAGAACCGCCTGCAGCCGCTGATTGAAGATTGCCCGGCCCTGGCAAAGCACAAGACCGCAGACCGTTTTGATTTTGCTGCGGCGGAAATGCGCCTGGCCCCCTGTTCAATCTACCTGAGCGGCGCAAACAGTCCGGGGCAGCTGGCCAGCAGGCCAATCAGATACTTGTTCTGTGACGAAACTGATAAGTGGCAGTCCGAAACCGCGAAAGAAGCGGACGCCCTGAGCCTGTCCATGGAGCGCACCAAATCCTTCAAGAACAGCAAAACCGTTCTGGCATCGACGCCCACCCTGGCCTCTGGCCCGATCTGGCAAGCATTCCTGGCCGGAGACCAGCGGCGCTTTCATGTGGCCTGCCCGCACTGCGGAGCCCTGTTTGTGATGACCTGGCAAATGGTGCGCTGGCCAGAGGGAGCGGACGCGGAAACCGTGGCCCGCGAAACCTTTCTGGAATGCCCACACTGTCAGGGGCAGATCCTGGAGCGCCACAAGGCGGCCATGCTGGACGCCGGGCAATGGATACCCGGCAACCCCGAGGCCCCGGCCGATCGGGTTTCCTACCACCTGTCGGAACTCTACAGCCCATGGACCACGTGGGGCAGCCTGGCGGCCAAGTTCATCCGGGCCACCAAGGCGGCCAAGACCGGCGACACCGGCCAGCTGCACAACTTCGTGAATTCATCCTTGGCCGAACCATGGGAAGATCGGCAACAGAGCGCCAAGGACGCCGGCGAAATCGAGGCCCTGGAGGTGGATCTTGACGCCGGAACCGTGCCCCTGGACTCCGTGGCCCTGACCACCGGTATCGACACCCAGGATAACGGCTTCTGGCTGACGATCTGGTCATGGGGTCCGGAGCTGACCGGGCATCTGGTCCGGTCCGCCTTTGCCCCGGATCTGCAGGTGGTGGATTCCATCCTGTGGCAAGCCTCGTACCAGGACCAGGAAGGCCGCTTGCACCCTGTGCGCCTGGCCCTGATCGACAGCCAGGGCCACCGAACAGCCGAAGTGTACAACTGGTGCCGCGCCCGGCCCAACACCCGCCCCCTGAAGGGCGAACAGCGCCTGTCCGGTTCGCCGGTGAAAACGTCCATGCTTGAACACTTCACCCGGCGCGACGGCAAGCGATACCCGGTAGCCGGCGGCCTGCAGCTGGTGCGCATCGACACCAACCACTTCAAGACCCTGCTGGCCGGAAAGCTGGCCATCGGGCCGGGCAATGCGGGCGGCATGTCCGTTCATCGGGATGTCAGTCCCGATTTCATCAAACACATGTCCGCCGAATTTCAGGACGAAAAGGGCATTTGGAGGCAGCCCGGCCACAAGCGTTGCGACTTGTGGGACTGCAGCGTTTACGCCCTGGCCGGGGCTGAACTCCTGAGTGTCCGTTTCTGGTCCCAGGCCCCGGCAGAGGCCGCCCCGCCAACTCTTTCACGACAACCACAACCCCGGAGGTCATTATGGTGACATCACCCAGCCGCAAAAATGAACAATACCCGCCAAAGGAGACCACTATGACAGCACAAGCACCGCAGAGCACCGGGCTTTCCGGCATGAAAGAAATCGCGGCGTATTGGGGCCGCAGCCAGGCCACTGTCCTGAAACTCATTCAGGAAGAGGGCTTTCCGGCTCGTAAGATTGCCGGAAACTGGGAGAGCGATACGGCCCTTATCGACGAATGGCGACGATTGAAGATCCTGCGCACACCCTTGAGGGCACAGGAGAAAGAGCAAACACCGCCCACAACCTCCGGCGCTCCAAAAGCAAACCCCTACACAAAGGGCAAGCAAGTCTTCGGGCCGTCAAGCTCAAAAAGGCCGGAACGATGGTAAAATTCTAATCGTTCACCCCTAAAAACCGTCGTTTTATCGTTTTGCTCAAAAACAGGCCGTAGCTTTCCCCGAAAAGGAGAACCTATGGCCTTCACCACTTGGACCGATCTACTTCAGCGCCTGAAAGACGATCTGGCAGGCGCGTCCTGGTCCACCAAATCCTACACCGTGGACGGCGTGAGCCGCGAATTCCGCAGCCTGTCCGAGTTCATGAAGTTCTTTCAGGACGTGGAGCAACGGGCCAGCATGGAAAATCTGGCTACCCGCCCAGCAGGCCGCACCTATGCCCGGAGCCGGTCATGATCGGCCGCGCCCTGGACTCCTTTATTGGCGTGTTCAACCCCAAGGCTCAGTTGTCCCGCATGACAGCGCGGGAACTGATCGACGGCAAGCGCATGTACGCGGCGGCCCGGCCCGGTCTTGGCGGATGGAGCCCGGTGGACTCCGATGTCAACGACGAAATCCGCAGTTCCAGCAACCAGGTCCGCCGGAAGGTCCGGCAGCTGGTCCGGGATCAACCCCACGTGGCCCGCGCCGTGGAAGTCCTGGTCAGCCTGACCGTGGGCAACGGCTTTGTCCTGCAGTCTCAGGCCGGACGCCAATTTCAACCCAGCGAGCAAGGCCGCGACATCCGCAACCTCATTGAGGATGTTTGGAAACGCTGGTGCGATCAGGCCGACATTTCCGGCCGCCTGACCTTTGCCGAGCTGTGCCAGCTGTCCAAACGGCAGGAATGCGAAGCCGGCGAATTTTTTCTGGTCAAGCGGGAAGTGCGGGACCCTCAGCGCTTTCTGCCTTTTGCCCTGCAGGCCATTGAGGCGGACCGCCTGACCGGCTTGGGCGCTCCGACCACCAAGAGCCATGAGATTGACCAAGGCGTGGAATTCAACCCGGCCACGGGCGAAGTAGTCGCCTACTGGTTCGAGTCCGACACCAAGCCCATGCGCGTGCCTGCTGCGGACGTGATCCACGGTTTTCCTGTGGTCCGGCCCGGTCAACTGCGTGGCATCAGCCCCTTTACTCCCTGCGTTCTGGCCGCTCATGAGCTTGGCGACTACCTGGCGGCGGAAATCGAAGGCGCCAAAATGGCGGCAAAGTATCTGGCCTTCATCGAAACCCCGGACCTGGCCGGATTTCAGGACCTGCGCGGGGCCACGGCCAACCAGGCCACCGGCAGCCGCGAGGAATACCTGGAAAACGCGGTCCTGGAATATCTGCGGCCCGGCGAAAAGATCAACCTGGCCTCTCACAACCGCCCCGGAAACAATTTCGAGCCGTTCGTTCGTCTGGTCCTGCGCATGTTGGCCGTGACCACGGGCGTTCCTTACGAGCTGCTGTCCGGCGATTACTCCGGCGTCAATTATTCCACCATGCGCGTCTGCCGGAATGATCTTGCCCAGGTCCTGAAGGTCCCCCAGGGCCGCATGATCAATCACCTCTGTGTCCCGGTCTTTCATGAAGTCCTGAACCGCGCCGTGCTGGCCGGAAAATTGACCTTGCCCGGCTACTGGTCGAACAGGGCCGATTTTCAGCGGGCCAAGTGGATTGCCCCAGGCATGGAACCCATTGACCCCCTCAAGGAAGCCAAGGCCCACGTGGACCAGTTGTCCAGCCTGCTGCGTTCACCGCAAGAGATCGTGGCGGCCCGTGGTCGGGACTTTGAAGAGGTCCTGGACGAAATTCAGGAAGCCGAGCGCTTGATAACCGAGCGCGGCCTGACCCGCACCGACGTTTCAACCGCCCTGGCCGGAAACCCGGCCACTATCGAGGAACAGGAATGAAAAACACAGACCGCAAGCTGAACGGCATGAAGGAAATCTGCACCTATGTCAGCAGATCCGAGGCCACGGTTCTGGATTGGATCCTGCGGGACTGTTTCCCGGCCGACAACGTGAACGGGATCTGGGAAAGCAGCACCAACCGCATCGACTCTTTTTTCAAGGCAAAAGCCATGGAGGCTTTGGGATGAAACTTACAACGCGAAAAATGCCCCTGGCCACATCCGGCCCCGTGACCCTGAACCTGGACGCCCGGCAGGTCATGGCCGTCATGGCCACGGAAGCGCCGGTCAGGGTCTTTGATTGGGATCATGGCTTGGTCAGTGAAGTCCTGCTCATGAGCGGGGCCAAATGCCCGCCACAGGTGCCCCTGCTGGACAGCCACGACCGGGGCAGCGTGGAGACGGTTCTGGGCAGCGTCTCGGAAATTATGGTCCAGGGCGAAAGCATGACCGGCACGGTCGGCTTTTCCAGCGTGACCCGCGCCGAAGACGCCCTGATCAAGGTCCAGGAAGGACACCTCACGGATTTTTCCATTGGTTACACGGTAGAGGAAGCGGTCTTTGTGCCCGAAGGGCAGAGCCAGACCATTCAGGGAAAAACATTTCAAGGCCCGGTCAAGGTCTGCACCGGATGGACGGTCAAGGAATTGTCCATCTGCCCCATCGGCGCGGATGCCCAGGCCAAAGCACGCATGGAGAAAAACATGAACGACGAAATTTTACAGGCCGAACGGACCCGTTCGGCGGACATCATGGCCCTTGGGCAGGAATTTGGTTTGATGGATCAGGCCCGCGAAGCCGTGACCAAGGGCAGCACTGTCCAGGACTTTCAGGCCGTGGTCCTGAAGTCTGTCCGCGACACCCGCAGCCAGGGACCGGCTTTCCGCGTTGAAGCCGGGGCCACGGATGACGAAAAGTTCCGGACAGCGGCCGAAGAGTCCCTATTGATCCGCAGCGGACTGGTAACGGTCAAGGAAAACGATCTGGCCGCCCTGTCCTTGCGCGAACTGGCCAAGGATTGCCTGCTGCGGTCCGGCCACCGGGTCAGCGGCGGCAACATGGTGGATCTGGTCGGACGTGCTTTGACCAGCTCCGACTTCCCCAAGATCCTGGCCAATTCCGCCAACAAGTCCTTGCTGATCGGCTTCGAGCAGGCAGAGGAAACTTGGCAGACGTGGTGCGCCACGGGCACGGCCACGGATTTCAAGACCCATGCCGTGGTTCGTCCTTCGGAAATCGGAGACTTGAACGAAGTCCCGGAAATGGCCGAATACCAGTACGCGGACCGGTCCGAAGCCCAGGAGGAATTCAACCTGGTCACCTACGGCAACCTGTTCGGCATTTCGCGGCAGGCTATTATCAACGATGACCTTGGAGCCCTGACCGCCATTCCCCAGGCCCACGGCGAAGCGGTCAACCGCAAGATTGGCGACGTGGCCTATTCGGTCCTGATCAACAACGCGGCCATGGGCGACGGCAAGAACCTGTTTCATGAAGACCATGCCAACGTGGCCGGAATCGCCGGGGCCGTGGCCATCTCCACCCTGGCCAAGGGCATTGCGGCCATGAAGAAGCAGAAGGATATCCTTGGCCTTCGGGTCCTGAACATCCGCCCGCAGTTCTTTCTTGCCCCCGTGGCCCTGGAGGGAGTTTGCGAACAGCTTTTCCTGAGCGCCTACGAAGGCACCCAGGCCGCCCCGGCCAAGGCCAACCCCTACAGCGGCAACTACTTCATCCGGGCCTATGACGCCCGCTTGGATCTGGATTCGGAAACCGCCTGGTATCTTGCCGGACCCAAGGGCAAGACCGTGACCATGTTCTTCCTGAACGGGGTTCAGGCCCCGTACCTGGAAACGCGGGAAGGCTTTTCCGTGGACGGAGTGGAATACAAGGTCCGCATCGATTGCGCCGGCAAGGCCGTGGACTGGCGGGCGCTGTACCGCAATGAAGGTCAGTAACGGAGTCTGCCCGGCGGCGGTTCTGCTTATCGCGGAGCTGCTGCATGAGGCCAAGGCCGGAGTACGGTTTTCCGCCCGTGACAAGGCGACCTGCCCGGCCTGTGGCCACCAGCTGACAACGTACAAGACCATGCCGTGGGACGGTTGCTTCCGGACCCGGTACCACAAATGCATCAATCCGGACTGCCCGCTGGCCATCCTGGACCAAAGCGTGAAGTCCATCGAGGAGTTTTGACTATGGCAACGAACAAGATTCAGAACGGTGAAACCATCACCTGGACCAATGGCACCGGCAGCCCGGTTGCTTCCGGCGATATCGTGAAAATCAACGACCTGATCGGCGTGGCCCTGGTGGACATCGCGGCCGGCGAGTCCGGAGCCGTGGCCGCCAGCGGCGTCTTCGAGGTCCCGGCCGTCAACAACGCGGCCATCAACCAGGGTGCGAATGTCTACTTCGACGCCACCGCCGGTAAGATGACCCCGACCAGCACAGACAACACCCTGGCCGGTATCGCCTGGACAACCAAGGCATCGGCCGGAACCCTGGTGAAGGTCCGGCTGGGATAGCCCACAAATCAAGGCGAACCTGGCAAGCCAGGAACGCCA
>CAZYZA010000135.1:0-7206 GCA_964651415.1 uncultured Desulfovibrionaceae bacterium | reverse complement strand
GTTCAATTCCCTCCCTCGCTACCATAAAAGACAAGGGTTCTGGCTAGTTGGCCGGAACCCTTTTTGTTTGCCCTCATCCCCCGCCCGTTGACCACAAGCAACCTGCGAGCAACGTTGATGACAGTTGTGCCCCTGCACCATGCCGATCTCCATCCTTCTACGCTGCTCTTCTCCTTATGCCAGAACTGTTGCCTTCTCCCTTTTCAAGACCCGCCACAACTGCGCTTGGCGCGGAACTCCGGCACCATGGCCACTGGACGGAGGCATCGCCCAGTAGCCATCCCGACGCTCGGTATCCGTTGCACAGAGCGGATTGCGCTGCTCTTCGGCAACTTTGTGTGCGCCAGGCACAGGGTTTTGAGGCAGAATTTTTTTAAAACAGAACCAATATCCACTGCCTGAGAGATGTTAGGATGAGCAAACTCTTTCCGCAGCAGCGCTTGCGCATTTCTCACCGCAGAAATGCTGGACTTCCTTGATCCGCGGGATTTAGGTTGAACTATTGAAATAAATATGGAATACAGCCGGTTCAGTTCGACAGCAAATCGTTCTTTCTACTGAACTTAAAAATTTGATTGGTGCACCATGGAAAAAATTCAAGACCCGTCTCGTCGAAAAAATACCAAAATTTCCTTTCGAACCGATGAAAAAACGCTGACCAAGCTCAAAGCAATCTGTAGAATGGAAAACGTCACAATTTCTTCACTGATAGAAAATGTACTGACCGAGCACGTCTTACGCGAAGACGAGAACGTTGGACTGCTTAATGAAAAAAGACAAACTCAACGCAAGAGTTGTACGTTCCCCACAGTGCTCACTCCGATGGCCGAAGAAGATAAAATTTACTACAACGGGACTGTTGTTTCCATGTCGCCAAATTCCCTGCAAATTGTCCTGCACAGTCCACCAGAAGAAAAAATGCTCCAGAAAAAATTCATGGCGCTTTTCAGTTTACCGACAGGGCCGTACCCGATCTTGGTGCAGTGCACTATAATTAGAATGGAATATGTTCACGACCAATGTCTTCTTGCGGCCAAATACACACACGCCAGCACCACCGAAAAAATTATCATTGATAATTTTTTGAATCCAAACAAAGTATCTCCACGGCACAAACCAGACAGCACAATCACGCAGTAAAAAGACATGCCAAGCAAGGATACAACGATGGGTAACACAAACCTACTGAAAAGAAGAGTACTGCGGGACGATGTTGCTGAGTATTTGATGGAAGCAATTCTCAAAGGCGCTCTCAATCCCGGCGACAAGATCATCGAATCCAAGCTGGCCAAAGAACTGTCCATCAGCCAAGGGGCTGTCAGGGAAGCAATACGAGACCTTATTGCCCAGGGCGTCCTGGAAACAGAACCATATAAAGGAACCAGAATCAGAACTTTGTCAAAGTCACAGCTTGATGACTATTACGACGTACGGTCAGAAATCGAAACCATTGCTGTCAAATGGTGTATCACCAGACATCACTTGGCATTTATCGATCTTGAGTTCCTGAACTCGTGCGTCAATAACATGGAAGAGTGTGTTAAAATCAACGACACAAAAAACATGAGAAAACATGACATGGCTTTTCATCTGGCCATTGTGCAAAGCGCCAAAAGCGAATCTCTTCTAAAAGCCTGGAATTCACTCGGAAATTATTACTGGACGTACATTGCCGTCTATTATGACCACGCGGCATCTCTTCTACCAGCGCAAGTCATCAAGCACAGGACAATGTTTGAAGCAATAGCCCAATCAGATATCACCGCGTACTCTCAGTGCGTTCGAGGTCATTATTTTGATCCCGATTCCCTCCTCCCCTCTCAGCCCTGATTCAACATCGACGCGTCAACTATCGACCGCCCGATAATTTCGTCTTTTCCCTCTCAAAAAACAAATAACACGAACGCGTTTATTGGCCCTGGGACCCTGGCCGGACTCAGGACCCTCCCTGCTGGACATCCTGCACAGCAGGGCTGCGCCCTGTGTCGTCATAACTTGCTGCGAATGGCCTGAGCCCGTTGATCGTAAGACGCTGCCGCCTGATCCCGACCGGCGTCGCGTAAGGTCATGGCCAGGGCCTCCAAACTTTCAGCCACCAAGAGGTCAGACGGACCAAAGAGGCGTTCCCTGACAGTCAGTGCACGAATGAAGTAGATTTCCGCCTGATCCAGATTGCCAAGGCGTCGATTGACCACGCCGAGATTGTGCAGAAGCTGAGCCGCATCGGGATTGTTGCCGCCCAGATTCTCCTCGGTGATCATCAGGGCTCGTTCGAACAGGGGTTCGGATTCGGCCAAGCGCCCCATGGAATACAGCACGGTGGCCAAATTGCCCAGAGAGACGCCGATATCAATATGATTGGGCGGCAACACCTGTTCCCGCAATTCGAGGCTGCGCAGGTACAAACCCTCGGCCTCATGAAATTGGTTCTGGGCCCGCAACAAATTGCCGAGGGTGGTCAGAGGAATGGCCATGCGGACATTGTCTGAACCGTAGGCTTTTTCTGCCACACGGACCGAACGACGGGCAATGGATTCGGCGTCCTCAATCCGCCCTTCCGCCAGCAAGACTTCGCCCAGGATGGTCAGCGTCGGAATGAGCCATGAATGATCAGGCCCAAGCGATGCCTCCTTGATGGACAAGGATCGCTCAAGAAGCGCTCTGGCTTGAGGCAGCTGACGCCTAGCCTGAGCCACTCCGGCCAGATTGTCGAGGGTTCTGGCCACATGCGGATGGTTGGGGCCCAAAGCTTTTTCCCGAATGGCCAAGGCGCGTAGCAGCAGACTTTCTCCTTGATCCAGCAAACCCTGACGCAGGTATAATTCACCGAGGTTATTTAAAGTTTCTGCCAAATCAGGATCATTGGACCCCAATTTGGCTTCACGAATTTCCAGGGCGCGGATAAAAACGTCCTCGGCTTGCGACACCCTGCCCGTTGCAACCAGGACTTCACCAAGGTTGCTGAGGGTCGTGCCCACTTCTGCATGACCTGGGCCCAGAATCTTCTCGCGCACGCTCAAAGCCCGGTGCAGATTCGCCAGAGCGTCCCCATACCGGCCCAACGCAGCCTGGGTAACGCCCAGATTATTCAAGGAAGTCCCCAGTTCGGAGCTCTCCCTCGGTATAAAGGTCTGAGCCAGGTCAAGTTCCTGCTGGGCCACGCTCAGTGCCTCCTCGAACCTTCCAGAGGAAAAATGCAGGATGAAGTCTTGATTCAGAGCCAACCAGCGTTCGCGGTCCTGTGAGGGCGGAGCCTGGCGACCGGCGCAAGCCACAAGCAGTGTCAGCAACAAAAGTGGGTAAATCAGGGTTTTCATCAGTAATCTCCTTGGTTCGGAACAATTGAAACGCTGATACCGCTGTCTCGAAGAGGACACAACGGCCGGCATGCCCCATGCGCAGCAGAAAGACGAAATATTCTTTTTGATTCTACAGGTTATAGCCAAAATTTCTTCTCATCAAACCAGGGCCGCAATCTTTTCGGGCCCCTTTCCGACCAACGCCGCCGCAGGATCGTCCCGTTGATTCAGCCGGATCTTTTTTTGGTCTTGGCCGTGGGAACGGCCGATGTCGGATCTTCGGGCCAGGGATGCTTGGGATAACGCCCCCGCATTTCGGCCCGCACATGCGGATATCCGTTTTTCCAGAAAGACATCAGATCGCGAGTGACCTGCAATGGTCGACCGGCCGGCGAGAGCAGGTGCAGGACCAGAGCGTAGCGACCCTCTGCCAGGGTCGGCGTCGTTGAGCAGCCGAACATTTCCTGCAATTTCACGGGCAAAACCGGACCTGAGTCCAAAGAATAGTCGATACGGCGGTTGGCTCCCGACGGCACGGAAACGCGCTCCGGAGCCAGCCGGGCCAGGGCGGACATCCTGCTCCAACCGATGCGGTGCTGCAGGGCCTGCACCAGAACGGATGCGGTGATACCGTCCATGGAACGAACGCCCGGGACAAACGGCCCGAGCCAGTCCGGCAGGGTCTGCATCAGCTGCTCGTCGCTGAGGTCCGACCACTGTTCCGGCTCAAGGGTGCGCAAAAACCGCACACGATCCCGCAGGCCACGACTTTCCTCGTTCCAGGGCAACGCGGAGAATTCCCTGACCGCCTCCAGCAGCACGCGGGCCACAGCGACCGGGTCCGAATCCAGAGGGGCTTCCTCCAGACAGAGTTCATCCAACATGAGCCGCCGGGCGGCCACAACCCGGTTGCGAACCGGATCAAAACGCACGTCCTCTTTCCATTTCATCCGCTTGGCGAAAATTCGATCCAAGTCGGTTCGGGACAACGGTGCGGCGCGCCAGATTCTGGCTCCCGACGCTTCGCCGTCCAGTTCGGCCACGGCCAGAAAAGGACAGTCGGCCAGGGCGTTCGGACCGGGCCAGACAGCCTTGCGGCCGCTGCTCAGCCGGTAGGAGCCGTCGCCTTGGCGGCACGCGACACGGTCCGGATAGGCCAGGGCGATGAGCATACCGACGGATTCGGGGTGAAGCTGCCCGGGAGCGATGGAAGCCAGGCGCATGATCTGGTCCTGCCCCAATGCCACGGGCTCGGGCAGACTGTTCTTGGGAGCCAGTGCGTCACGCAGATCAGGACTGATGCGGCCGGATCGGCCCGGTTCGGCCAATATGGCGGCCAGGCAGGCTGCGGTAAAACCCAGTCCCTGTTCCTTGGCCGTCAGCACCATGTGTCCGAGGCGGGGATGCAGGGGAAGCTGAGCGGTTTCGCGGCCATGAGCCGTGAGGCGGCCGTGATCATCGATCAGGCCCAGCTTTTCAAGCAATGCCTGTCCACCCCGGAAGCTGCTGCTCGGCGGCGGCGTCAGCCAGGTCAGCGCTGCGGGGTCGGTCACGCCCCACAAGGCCAGTTCCAAGACCAGCGGTGCCAGGTCGGCTTCAAGAATTTCGGGCAAAGGAAATGCCTTGCGATTGACTTCGTCAGCCTGACTCCAGACCCGAACGCAAACACCGGGCCGGGTACGACCGGCCCGACCCTGGCGCTGGGCCACTGTGGCCAGGGACGCCGGTTCCGTAACCAGCCGGGTCATTCCGCTGACTGGATCAAAACGAGGCAACCGCGCCAGGCCGCAGTCAACCACGATGCGCACGCCATCAATTGTCAGGGATGTCTCGGCAATGGCCGTGGCCAGGACCACCTTACGCGTGCCGGGCAAAGCCGGACTCAGGGCCTGGTCCTGCTCGGCCGCCGTCAGCCGGCCCAGAAGAGGATGCAGCGTCACTGCGGGACCGGGATTATCCAGCAATTCCAAAGTGCGGCGGATCTCTCGACCTCCCGGCAGAAAGGCCAGGATGTCGCCATGATCCGTTGCCAGGACATGGCGGATGGCTTTGGCCATGCGTTCTTCCACGTACCGGTCGGACGAAGCCAGATAGCGCGTTTCCACCGGATGAGGCTGGCCCGGGCAGGATAACACCGGGCATCCGCCAAGGAGTGTGACCACGGAATCCACGTCCAGCGTCGCAGACATGACCACCAGACGCAAATCAGGCCGCAAGGCATTGCAGACATCCAGACACAGGGCCAGGCCCAGATCGGCCTGAAGATTGCGTTCGTGAAACTCGTCGAAAATGACGCAGCCGTAACCAGCCAGTTCCGGATCGTGCTGCAGCATGCGGGTCAGGATGCCTTCGGTCACCACCTCCACCCGAGTCTGCCGGGAAACCCGCATATCCAAGCGAGTACGATACCCGATGCGCTGGCCGGCCTTTTCCCCCAGCAGCCCGGCCATGTGGCGCGCTGCGGCGCGCGTCGCCAGCCGACGGGGTTCAAGCATGAGAATTTTACGCCCATCGAGCCAGGAAGCGGACAGCAGCGCCAAAGGAATGCGCGTGGTCTTGCCGCTGCCGGGCGGGGCTTGGACCACGCACCTGGTGGATGAACCCAGGACATGCGTCAGGTCGTCCAAAATAGCCTCAACCGGCAAAGGAGGGAACAGCTCGGACATACGCTCAGAAGATGAGGCGGCAGGCCGACAGGACAGCCAGGGCATAGAGTCCGGCCAAGCCGTCGTCGATCATGACTCCCCAGCCTCCCGGCAACCATTTTTCCGAAGCCCTGACCGGCCATGGCTTGGCAATGTCGAATAGCCGGAACAAGACAAAGGCCGAAATGACCCAGGATAATTGATCAAAAGACAAAAACAGCAGCGCGATCCACTGCCCCCAGAGCTCGTCGACAACAACGCAGGCCGGGTCCTTTCCTCCGAGCAGTGTTTCGGCCCGACCGGCGCACCATGCGCCCACCGGAAAAATGAACGCCAGCACCGCGATTCTGGCCCACAGGGGCAATGGGAGGAAAAGAAACGGGGCCAGAAGAACGGCGGCGGCCGATCCCCAGGTGCCGGGAGCACGAGGCATGCGTCCTGCCGGACCCAGGGTGGCCAGGGTCAGGGCCAGCCGGTCGGCAATGGTATTGGGTTGGGGCAAGACACGCATGGGCTACTCCTGGAATGAAATTAAGATGCAGGCGGATACGCAAACAGAAGCGAACGCAAAGACATGGCAACAGAACTGGCCGGCTTGACGGGTGCAAAGCCGGCACGGCATCCGGAACGCAGCCAACTCGCATGCGACCTCAAGATCCATCCGCCTGTTGTGTCACTGCAGATTCGCTTGCCGACAAAGAACGGCGCCCAGGGACTCTTTGCTCCGAAGCGCCAAGGGCCCATTCTGATCGGCCCGGGGCCTGTTGTCAAAAGTTCAAAGTACCCAAGTCCGCGGGGCAGATCTGAACAACGCGCCTTGCGTCGCCGAGCAAGCCACCAGTTGTCGCCGGTAACACTTTGGCGTAATCAGCGTGGTGCCGCTGTGCACTTCAGGGAGGTTGTCCATGAAGCAGTTTGTGCTCCTCGTGTTGTTCTGCTTTTTCATTCCGGCCTGTTCGGACAGCGATCCCGTCATCAAGGTCGACCTGTCCAAGGTTGAAACCGTGGTTCCTCCGAGCCAGGATACGGCCGTGACCTACGCTTATCTGCCGCAATATTCCCATGCGGTTTCTTTTGAACGCCACCGACGCTTGCTGGAATATCTGCGTCACAAAACAGGACTGCCCTTTCGCCAAATTTTCCCCGACAGCTTTTCCGAGCATATCAAAATGGTCGAGCGCGGCGAAATCGACATTTCCTTCACCAACCCCTTTGTGTACATAACCATGGCCCAATTTGGCTCCGAAGCCTTTGCCCGGGTG
>CAZYZA010000134.1:0-7238 GCA_964651415.1 uncultured Desulfovibrionaceae bacterium | reverse complement strand
TAACAAGAGCAACTCGTTGCCAGCTTTAGGCCGAGGCCGGCAGAGCGTCAACGCGGAACCGAAGGCAAGACGGGCCGGGGGTTCCCGAGCGGCCATGCAAAAAAAACGCGCGGAGAGAAGTCTATCCGCGCGTTTTGCTTGAGTGAAATGCGGCTGTCAGCCGCCCAGATAGGCCTCGATGACCCGCTTGTCGTTCAGCAATTCCTCGCCCGTGCCCTGGAGCACGATGGAGCCGGTTTCCAGGACATAGGCGTAGTGGGCCACCTTGAGGGCGGCAAAGGCGTTCTGCTCTACCAGCAGCACGGTCTTGCCCTGCTCCTCGTTGATGAGGCGGATGATCTTGAAGACATCGTTGACCAGCAGCGGGGCCAGACCCAGCGACGGTTCGTCGAGCATGACCACGTCGGGCGAACTCATCAGCGCCCGGGCCACGGCCAGCATCTGCTGCTCGCCGCCGGACAGGGTGCCCCCCTTCTGATTCTGGCGCTCGCGCAACCGGGGGAAAAGGTCGAAGGTCCATTCCTTGTCCCGCTCGATACCGTCCTTGTCCGAACGGCTGTACGCGCCCAGGTACAGATTTTCGGTCACACTCAGGTGGGGGAAGATGCGCCGGCCTTCGGGCGACATGACGATGCCGCTTTTGACGATCTCCACCGGATCAAGGGTGGTGATGTCGCGACCATTATAGATAATGTTTCCCTTTTTGTTCTTGATCAGGCCGGAAATGGCCCGCAGCGTGCTGCTCTTGCCCGCCCCGTTGGCGCCGATCAAGGTCACGACCTTGCCCTTGGGGGCCTCCAGCGAAACACCCTTCAGGGCATGAATGCCGCCGTAGTAGACGTGCAGATCTTTGATCTCAAGCATGGTGAACGTACTCCTCACCCAGATAGGCTTCAATGACCTTGGGATTGGACTGGATGGACTCCGGCCCACCCTCGGCGATGGTCACCCCGTAGTCCAGGACCCACATGTGTTCGCACACGCCCATGACCACCTTCATGTCGTGCTCGATGAGCAGGATGGTCAGGTTGAAGCGGGTGCGGATGGTGCGGATGAAGTCCATCAGTTCCAGGGATTCCTGGGGGTTCATGCCGGCGGCCGGTTCGTCCAGGAGCAGAAAGCGAGGCTTGGTGGCCAGGGCGCGGGCGATTTCCAGCCGGCGCTGCGCCCCATAGGGCAGGCTGTTGGCCTTTTCCCCGGCGATGTCGCCCAACCCGACCACATTCAGCAGGTCCATGGCTTCGGCGCGAAGATGCGCTTCCTCCCTGGCCGAGGCCGGGGTCATCAGCACAGACTGAATCCAGCCCGTCTTCTGGCGGACAAAAGCGCCGATCATGACGTTTTCCAGGGCCGTTTCGTTGCCGAAGAGGCGGATATTCTGAAAGGTGCGGGCAATGCCGGCCCTGCAGACTTCGTGCGGCGATTTTCCGGTCAGTTCCCGGCCTTCGAAAAAGACCCGGCCTTCGGTCGGACGGTAAAACCCCGTGACCATGTTGAAACAGGTGGTCTTACCCGCACCGTTGGGGCCGATCAGTCCGGTGATGCTGCCCTGGGGGATGCTGGCGGAAAACTCCGTGACCGCAGTCAGGCCGCCAAAACGCATGGTCAGATTCTTGGTTTCGAGGATCGTGCTCATGCCCTACCCCGCTTCATGAATCGGGCGATTCCGCCCCATGTTATTTCGCGCATGCCCATGATGCCCTCGCGGCGGAAAAGAATGACCAGAATCAGCACCAGGGAAAAAACAACCATGCGCATGCCCGGAATGCCGTTCATGGTCCAATCGCCGATGGTGATGGGATTTTCGACAAAACGCAGCCATTCCAGCATGACCGTGATGCCGATACCGGCCATGATCGACCCGGTGATTGACCCGAGTCCGCCGGTGACCACGATCATCAGCACGCTGAAGGTCAGGGTGAAGAGGAACATCTTGGGGTCGATGGTCGTCACCAGGCTGGCCAGAAGCGCCCCGCCCACACCGGCGAAGAAAGCGCCGATAGTGAAGGACAGGAGCTTCATCCTGAAAACGTTGATCCCCATGGCCTTGGCCGCAGTTTCATCGTCGCGGATGGCCTTGAACACGTTGCCTGTGTTGCTGCCCAGGATGCGGATCACGAAATACAGCGTCAGCAGGCACCAGCCGTAGTTCCACCAAAGGTTGGCGTGGTCCGGGATGCCCTTGAACCCAAGCGCTCCGTTGGTCACGCGCGGGATATTGTTGGCCACGACGCGGATGATCTCGGCAAAACCCAGGGTGGCGATGCCCAGATAGTCGTCACCGAGCCGCAAGAGCGGAAAACCGATGACAAACCCGAACAGTGCGGCCACGACTCCGCCGGCAATGACGGCCAGCAGGAACGGGGCATGGGAATTCTGAACCCAGGGATAGGCCTCCTGGAGAATGAAGAGCATCTCTTTCTGGGCCGGAGTCATGATCAGAATGGAACAGACATAGGCGCCAATGGCCATGAATCCGGCGTGCCCCAGGCTGAACATCCCCGTGAAGCCGTAGATGAGATTGAGTGACAGGGCGAGAATGATATTGACGGCGATGAGATTCAGGATCTGGATCTTGTAGCCGTCCAGGGAGCCTTCGGCCCACCACAGAAAAACGCCCAGACAGGCCACCAGGGCGAAATTTAAGAATACGGTGCCTTTCATTAGACCTTGTCCTCCGTCTTGACGCCCAGTAGGCCGGTCGGTTTGACCAGCAGGATGCCGATCAGCAGGATAAAGGCGAACGCGTCGCGATACCCCGCCAGGTCAGGAAAAAAAGCCACGGTCATGATCTCGATGAAGCCCAGGGCCAGACCGCCGATGACCGCGCCCTGAATGGACCCGATGCCGCCGACAACAGCGGCGATAAAGGCCTTGAAACCCGGAATGGTGCCCATGATCGGCTGCAGTTGCGGATACCTGAGGGCCCACATGATGCCGCTGGCCGCAGCCAGGGCCGACCCGATGCCAAACGTCAGGGCGATGACTTTGTTGACCGGCACACCCATGAGGTAGCTGGTCTCAATGTCCTTGCTGATGGCCCGCATGCCAAGGCCGGCTTTGGTATGATAGACAATATAAACCAATACCAGCATCAGAATGAATGACAGTGCGGGTACAAACAAAGTCAGTGGCAGCACGCGCACATCCCCCCAAAGCATCGGCGTTTCCAGCCATTCCGGCCGATAGACCTGGCGGGGGATGGCCTGAAAGAAAACAATGGCCACGTTCTGCAGGAAAAACGAAACACCGATGGCGCTGATCAGGGCCGAAATGCGGGGAGCGTCGCGCAAGGGGCGATAGGCAATGCGGTCAACCATGATGCCCAGAGCGGCAACGCCGATGATCGAAACGACCATGGCCACGACCCAGGGCAGATGAAGAAGGGTGATGCCCCAGAAAACGAAATACGCGCCGAGCATGAAAATTTCGCTGTGGGCAAAATTGATCAGGCGCAGGATCCCGTAGACCATGGTGTAGCCGATGGCGATCAGCGCGTACAGGCTGCCGAGGGTCAGGCTATTCAGGAAATGCTGGATGAAAGTTGCCGAGTTCATGAGAGGGTCCTTGTCTGAAATGGGCGGCAGAGGTCGCCCTCTGCCGCCGTTGCCCTGATCCGGGCTCTTTTCATCAATTAGAGTTCAGGTGTGATGCTGCCGATGTAGGTCTTCTTGCCGTCCTTGATCATGACCAGACCAACGGGCTTTTCGGCGTCATGGGTCTCGTTGATGGTCGTGGTACCGGTCACGCCGACAAAACCCTTGGTCGCGGCCAATGCGTCGCGGATGGCCTTGGGCTCGGCGGAGCCGGCGCGGGTGATGGCGTCCATGATGATCATGTAGGCGTCATAGCCCAGAGCGGCGTTGACGTTGGGATCCTTGTCGGGATTGGCCTTGGTCCACTCTTCGGTGAACTTGGCGGCCACGGGGTTCATGTCGGGCATGGACGGATCGTAGGGGAAGGTGGTGTGGATGAAACCTTCGACCGCATTGCCGCCGATGGCGGTGATTTCCGGATTGTCCATGGCGTCGCCGCCCATGATCTGGAAGGTCGCGCCCAGTTCCTTGGCCTGCTTCATGATGATCGCGCCTTCGGCGAAGTAGGAGGGGATGAACAGCACGTCAGGCTGCTTGGACATGATTTCCTGCAACTGGGCAGTGAAATCCTGGTCGCCGGACTGATAGTTGAGAGAGGCAACAACTTCACCGCCCATCTTGGTGAAGGACTTACGGAAAAAGCTGGCCAGGCCGACGGAGTAGTCGTTGGCCACGTCGATCAGCAGGGCAGCCTTTTTCAGACCCAGATCCTTGTAGGCATAGGTCGCGGCACCGGCGCCCTGGAAAGGATCAATGAAGCACACGCGGAAAATGAACTGCTTGCCCTGGGTGACCAGAGGATTGGTGCAGCTGGTGCCGACCTGGGGAATACCGGCCTTTTCAGACACTTCGCCGCCGGCCATGGCCAGGGAAGAACCGTAGGTGCCGATGATGGCCTGAACTTTTTCCTTTTCGATCAAGCGTTTTACAGCATTGGCTGCCTCAACCTTGTCGGATTTGTTATCAATGACGAACAGCTCAACCTTCTTCCCCAGAATCTCACCCATTTCCTTGTGGGCCATCTGGACTCCTTCCAGTTCCAGCTGACCGCCAAAGGCGTTCTGGCCGGTCAGGGGCAGAAACACGCCGACGCGAACGGTGTCGTCGGACGCCGTGGCCATGCCGGCAAAGCCGCACGCCATGGCCAAAACCATGCACAGGACTACAAGCCTTTTCATCAAAAACTCCTCCAGTGAATGTTGAACGCCGGCGCGCCCGAAAGCGTCACCGCCTGCCACAAAGCTCTCGGGACCACCCCGAAAGCCACTCAAAACCCGGACAGGGCCTCGTGATCAGCCCTCTCCTTTTCCAAAAATCACCCGCGAGGCGAGTTCCGGGACAGCGGAGCCCGTCACCAGGAAACCACTGCCGAAATTTTCTTGGCCAACTCCACCAGGTATCCGGCAAAGCGCTGTTCGAATTCCTCCATGGAAAAACGGTCCGTCGAGGAATCGAAACTGACCCCGCCCACAACCCTGCCCGTCCGCAAGCTGTAGAGCGGCGCGCCGATGGCGATAAGGCCGGGCACAAACTCCTCGCGGTTGCGGGCGTAGCCGCGTTCGGCGGAGTCGCGCAGATCCGATTCCAATTCGGGACGGGCCGTGATGGTCTTGTCCGTCTTGGGCGCGAGTTCCAATCGATCGAGCAGCGCAGCCAGTTCGCTTTGGTCCATAAAGGCCATGGCCGCCTTGCCCGCCGCCAGGTAGTAGGGCTCGGAACCATAGCTGAAGGACCGGAAGGCCTTGGTGTCCTGAGACTCGCGACGGTAAATGAGGTAGATGGAATCGCCTGACAGGATGCCGACATCAACATGCACTCCGTGGCGTTCATGGGCCGCGTCGACCTGAATTTTCACGGCCCGCTCCAGCTCGCTTTTTTCGAGCATGGCATTGGCCAGGGCCAACATGCGCACTCCCAAGCGGTACAACCCGGTGCGGTCGTCGCGCTTCAGAAAACCCATTTCGCAGAATGTATTGACGTAACGATAGATGGAGGTCTTGTTGATGCCGGTGCGGCGGGAGATCTGGGACAAGGTGAAGCCGACATCGTCGTCACCGAAAATATCCAGAATCCAAAGGCCCTTGGCCAATGTTTCAGAAGTGTTGTCCTTTCCTGCCATCTTTGATTCCGTGTGGCGTTAGCCGAACTGTTTTGAATCAACAGAGAATCGATTGTTCCGCTGAGCGAACATATTATCCACAACGCGAAACGGCTATGCCAATCGATCGACGATTGTCAAGAAAAATGGAGTAGGCAACTGCTCGAAATCCCACCCAATAAACTGAAATCCTTAAAAATCATCGCAGAACAACACGCCTGCGGGCATGCGAAAAATGATTTTCAGACCGACGTATTGAACATGGACACGCCTGTAACGACAATGGCGTAATAGACATAAAAACGCGGAACGCGGAACAGGCAGGCCAAAAGCATGGGCCAGAAGCTCATGCCCAGCATGCCGGCGGTCCAGCAGGTCACGGAAAAAGGCATGGGCGTGACCGCGCCGGCCAGCACGGCCCAGATGCCGTACTTCTTGAGCGAATCCTGATGTTCGTTTTTGAAATCGCCGAACAAGCGCTGCACCGGCCTGAAATGGCCAAGCCAACGCCCAATGGCCCAGCCCTGCATCCCGGCCCAGGCCGAGACAAAGCCAAGCAGGCCGACATAGAACACCCAATCCTGCCCCATGGTGCTTTTGGCCACGACCAGCAGCAGGACGTCAGGCGGAAACGGCGTGACAAAGGTGTCGGTGATCATCAGAATGGCTGCCAGTCCGACAAAGCCGAGACGGTCGGCGATCCACTGGGCAAAGGCGGTCAATTCATCCTCAAAGGCGAATCCCAGGGCAGCCATGACAATCAGGGCGATGGTTACGGCGATCACTGTTTTCAACAAGGCAGTGCGAATCATGGCAGCTGGTTAATCTCCTTCGGATTATGACCGCCCAAACGTTGGTCACCTATCCGCGTCATGTAATCCCAATCCGAGTTCGAAGGCCATTATCCGAGGAGAAATTCTGAGGCAACAAAAATCGGACCAAACGACTCCGCCGGCCCCTGATCATCGACAGACACCGGACCGAACCGTCCTCCCGGCGAGGTTCTGCAAGATTATTGCGGCAAGCTCAGGCTGGATTTGCGGACAAGAGCCTGATAGCAGATGCTTGGCAATCGTCGTCCTGACCCGAACTTTTTTCCCGGAGGCTCCATGGGTCTTGAATATTGGCACTGGCTGGTCTTCGGCATGATCCTCATCATCGCCGAACTGTTTATCCCAAGTTTCACCATTTTCTGGTTCGGCCTGGGGGCCATGGCCGTGGGCGGGCTCATCTGGCTGGTGCCAAGCATGGACCTGACCGCGCAACTGCTGCTCTGGACCGTGTTTTCCGCCCTGATGACCGCCTTCTGGTTTCTGGTCATGAAGCCGCGCATGGTCGATAAAACCAGGGCCGGCATGTCACGCGAAGCGCTGCTCGGCGAAACCGGCCAGGTCATCCGCATCCCCGACGGCGAACGACGCGGCCTGGTCCGCTTCAGCAAGCCGTTGCTCGGCTCGGACGAATGGTCTTTCATCTGTGATGAGCCCGTACATATCGGCGACCGGGTCCAGATCCGCGACCTGTCCGGAAACACCCTGGTCGTC
>CAZYZA010000133.1:0-7264 GCA_964651415.1 uncultured Desulfovibrionaceae bacterium | reverse complement strand
ACTAGCAGCCGGGTTGCAATTTTCGCGGCCGCACGCCTCAGCCCAGCCAATTCTTGGGGATTTGAAAAGGCTGCTCCGGCCGCTGAACCGGGCGGAATTCGACCTGCCCTCAGGGGGAACCATGGCCTCACGACTCTTTACGCAACCCGCAAACGACGCTTTTACGCTTCGCTGCAGCATGACGCCCTGAATGCAACTGGAAACCATCCTTGAAGGATAAAGGGAGCGTGCCCGGCTGCACGCTCCCTTTTTTTTGTCCACAGCCATCGAACACGAAGGAAAAGAATATGTTGGATCTCGCAATCAAAGACACAAACCAGCTTCTGCCCACGGATATCCTGTTCCAAACCCCGTACTGGGCCCGGGTCAAATCACGGCTTGGCGCCAGTCCCAAGGCTTTCGACGTGCTCACGTCCCAGCAGTGGGGCGACGTGCTGGTCGTGCTGCAAACATGTGGAAAACGACAGGTCGCCCTGGTGCCGCAAGGGCCGGAGCACGCCCCGGACGAAGAAAGCTACGGCTTGTTTCTGGAGGAATTATCCCTCGCCCTGGCCAGAAATCTTGGTCCGGAAGTGGCTTTCATCCGCTACGATCTCCCATGGGAATCGCCGTATGCCAAGGAAATGCGAGCAGGAAACTGGTCCGCGTTTCCTGAATCCAGAGTGCGGGAAATGCGCATGAACATGGGGACCCGTCACTGGAATCTCAGAAAATCCAGCCAGGACATGACCGTGGCCAGTTCCCTGGTGGTCGACATTTCCGGCAGCGAGACCGAAATCCTGGACCGCATGAAGGCCAAGACCCGCTACAATATCGGTCTGGCCCGGCGCAAAGGGGTCACGGTTCAACGCGTCAGCGCCGAAAACCTCCCGGATTTCCACCACCTCTACTGCCAGACCGCAGTGCGCAATGGGTTTTTGTCCTGCAGCTTTGAGCATTTCAAGGCGCTGTTTCAATGCAGCATCGACACGCCCATGCATTCGGAATTGATTTTCCTGCTGGCCCGCCACGGGCAGGACATCCTGTCCGGAGCCATCATCGGCATATCCGGGCAGGCCGCGACCTTTTTGTACGGCGCGTCCGGCAACGTGAAACGCAACTTCATGGCGCCCTATCTCATGCACTGGACCGCCATGCTCATGGCCCGCCAGCGCGGCTGCACGACCTATGAAATGGGGGCGGTATCGCCCAGCCCGGACCCGTCCCACCCCTTTTACGGCCTGTACCGGTTCAAGACCGGCTTTGGCGGCGCCATCGAACTGCGCAGCGGATCATGGGACTATCCACTGGATCAGGAAGCCTATCAGGCCTTCCGCAACATGGAGAACCTGGATCTGGGGCAACGCCACTGATCCGGACCGGCCGGGAGGCAGGAGGCTGTCGCGGGTCACGCACCCCATGGACAGTCGTGCGGCTTTGGCGCATGGAGCAGGTCCGGGTATTTCGACAAAAACAATGTATCGCGGAGATAGATATCCATGCTGACCGCATCGCTGGCTGTTGTTCTTGGCCTGGCGCTCCTGGTCTGGAGCGCCGACCGTTTTGTCGAGGGATCGGCCGTCACGGCCCGTCATTTCCACATGCCGCCCCTGCTGATCGGCATGCTGGTTGTCGGCTTTGGCACCTCGGCCCCGGAAATGGTCGTTTCGGCCATCTCCGCGTCCCAGGGCAATCCGGGCATTGCCCTCGGCAACGCCTATGGCTCGAACATCACCAACATCGCCCTGATTCTCGGCCTGACCGCGCTGCTCAGTCCCATTGCCGTTCATTCCCGGGTGCTGCGCAAGGAACTGCCCATTCTGACCGCGTTGACCGCCCTGGCCGCCTTGCAACTGATGGACAACAATCTGAGCCGCCTGGACGCGGCCGTCCTGCTTCTGGTTTTTGGCGCGCTGATGATCTGGACAGTGCGTCAGGGCCTGCGCGAGAAAACCGACGCCCTGGGAACGGCCATGGAAGAAGAATTGGAGGAACAGACCATGCCCATACGCCGGGCCGTGTTCTGGGTGGGAGCGGGACTCGTTTTGCTGATTGTCAGCTCCAGATTCTTGGTCTGGGGCGCGGTGGAAATCGCCCACGGATTCGGGGTGAGCGACCTGATCATCGGATTGACGGTGGTCGCCGTCGGCACCTCCCTGCCCGAGCTGGCATCATCGATCATGGCGGCGCGCAAAAATGAACACGACATCGCCCTGGGCAACATCCTCGGCTCCAACCTGTTCAACACCCTGGCCGTGGTCGGCATCGCCGGCATGATCCACCCCCTGCCCGTGGGACCAGAAGTTCTGACCAGAGACATCCTCGTCATGGCCGCATTGACGGTATCGCTCTTTGTCTTTGGCTACGGCTTTCGCGGCCCCGGTCTTGGTCGCATCAATCGCATCGAGGGCGGCCTGCTGCTGGCCGCCTACGTCGCCTACACCGCATACCTGGTCGGCACGGCCTTCTGATTCAGGCCTTGATCATGGCCGGAAAAGTCCGATCCATTGTCATCGGGTTCAAGGATTCGTAAGCTGCAAACAAACGTTGACCGCAACCCCGGAGGTATCATGGTTCCGAAAACTCAATTTCCCCTGCCCGGTCTCATGTTTTTACTGGCCGCGCTGCTCCTGACCCCGACATTGGCCATGGCCCAGAACAACCTCTTGCAGCAAGGCCTTGGCATTCTGACCGGCAGTTCGTCCGGAGGAAACGCCGGCCAGGGCGAGATGGGGGACGGCCTGAAGGAAGCCTTGCGCATGGGCACCGAAGCCGTTGTCTCCCAGCTCGGTCAGACGGACGGATTCTACGGCGACCAGACCGTGCGCATTCCTTTGCCGGGCCAGCTGGACACGGTGCAAAAAGCCCTCAGAGTCGCCGGGTTCTCCAGTTTGGTCGATGACCTGGAACTGAAGCTGAACCGCGCCGCCGAGCAGGCCACACCCAAGGCCAAACAGCTTTTTGTCGACGCCATCGCGGCCATGTCCATCCAGGACGCGGCCCAGATCGTCAATGGACCGGATGACGCCGCCACCCAGTACTTCCGCAAGGCCATGGGGCCGGATCTGGCCGAGGAGATGAAACCCCTTGTCGACGCCACCCTGGCCGAGGCCGGAGCGATCAAGGCTTACGACGCCATGATGGGACAATACAAAAGCCTGCCCTTCATGCCGGACGTACGAACCGACCTGACCCAGTACGTTGTCGACAAGGGCCTGGATGGAATTTTCCATTACGTGGCCCAGGAAGAAGCAGCCATCCGCACCAACCCGGCCAAACGGACCACGGAGTTGTTGCAAAAGGTCTTTGCCAGATAGCCTTCAAGACAAGAACGCCAACAAAGGACGAGACCGTGGTCCCGTCCTTTGTTGGCGTGCGAGGCGGTGATTCAGTCCGGACAGCGCATGCCCACCCCGGGCTGCAGAACAAAATGGCGATGACTTACAGCGGCGCGTCGAGAAGGGCCAGAATCTCGGCGGTCTTTTCCTCCATGAGTGGCCGGTCGCCGCGCGACTCGACGTTGAGCCGCAGCACGGGTTCCGTGTTGGACGAACGCAGGTTGAAGCGCCAATCGGCAAATTCCAGACTGAGCCCGTCCGTGGAGTCCCTGCCGACGGCCAGTGGGCCGAACCGCTCTTCCACCCTCGAAATGGCCGCCCGCGCATCGGGCACACGGCGATTGATCTCCCCACTGGCCGGATAACGACTCATGGCTTCATCCACCAGTTGGGCCAAGGTCCGGCCGGTGAGAGAAATCAACTCCGCGACCAGCAGCCAGGGAATCATGCCGGAATCGCAATAGGCAAAATCGCGAAAATAATGGTGGGCGCTCATCTCGCCGCCGTAGACCGCGTTTTCGAGGCGCATGCGCTCCTTGATAAAGGCGTGCCCGGTCTTGGACATGATGGGCCGCCCTCCGGCCCGACTGACCAGATCAATGGTGTTCCAGGTCAGGCGGGGATCGTGAATGACGCCCGCTCCTGGATGCTTGCGGCTGAAGCTCTGGCCCAGCAGGCCGACCAGATAATAGCCCTCGATAAAGCGACCGGCAGCGTCGAAAAAGAAACAGCGGTCAAAATCCCCGTCCCAGGCCAGACCCAGATCCGCTCCGCTTGCCCGCACGGCCCTGGCCGTCTGCTCCCGGTTTTCCGGCAGCAAGGGGTTGGGCACCCCGGCCGGAAAATTTCCGTCAGCTTCATGCAGGATTTTGTGGAAGACAAAGGGCAGTTCCGGCTCCAGCAGATCGACAATGGCTCCGGCTCCGCCGTTGCCGGCATTGACGACAAGACGCAAGGGACGCAGTTTTGATCGGTCAACGTACGACAGCAAATGATCACGGTAGCGGGAACGCACATCCAAAGACCGCTCCACGCCCCCGGCCCGGGGCGGTCCGAAGTCGAAACCGGCCGCGAGATCACGGATGGCGTACAGTCCGGAATCGCCGCTGATGGGCCGCGACTGCTGGCGCACAAACTTCATTCCGTTGTAATCTTTGGGATTATGACTGGCCGTGACCATGATGCCACCGTCCATGGCCTGATCAAAAACCGCAAAATATACCTCTTCCGTGCCGCATTGGCCCAGAGAATAGACATCCGCGCCCTCATCCAGCAACCCGGCCGTCAGGGCTTTTGCCAGGGCCGGACTGGACAGACGGATATCATGCCCGACCACCACCCGCCCGGGCCGCACCTCGCGGACATAGGCCCGGCCGATGCGGTACGCCAGGGTTTCATCAAGCTCGTCGGGAACCCGCCCCCGAAGATCGTATGCTTTGAAGCAGGACACATCCATACAGCCTCTCCTTGAATCATCCATTGCATTGGTGGCTCTAGCTATCCGCCCCCTGGCCGGCCATCAAGAAAAAACTCCCGTTTCAGCCGTGGCTGGCGACTCTCTTTTTTCTTGACCTTTATTGATAATTTTTACTAATCAATATTCATTCCGAACAACACAACAGAGAACTCCATGATTCACCCGGACGCAGACCATCAAAATCGACTTGAAGCCATGCTCGGCAGGCTGAAAGATCGCGGCATGCGCATCACGCCGCAGCGTCTGGAAGTGCTGCGGATTCTGGCCTGGAGCGAAGGCCATCCTTCTGTCGAGGATATCCACCAGCAGGTGACAAAAGTCTTCCCGACCACAAGCCTGGCCACCACCTACAAGACCGTGGCCCTGCTCAAGGAGCTGGACGAGGTGCTGGAACTGGGATTCGGCGACGGCAGCAATCGCTACGATGGCCACAAGCCGTATCCCCATCCTCATGTCATCTGTACACGCTGCAAGAAAATCCTGGACCCGGATCTGTCCATGCTGACGGACATGGCCGAGGAAGTGGCCCGGGAAACCGGATTTCGCATTCAAACCCATCGTCTGGACTTTTTCGGCCTGTGCCCCCAGTGCCAGAACGAGGAATAATTTTTTTTGGCCTTTTTCGGAGAACAATTATTTCTTGATATTGAATTCTTTCAAACAATGAACTTCGGCGGCATCACAAACATGATGCCATGCCGTTGGCAATGGCCCCCCTCTCATTGACCGCCAACAACAGGAGAAAAAATGAGCTCGACAAAAAAACTGACCACCAACGCAGGCGCACCGGTCGCGGACAACCAGAATGTCATGACCGCCGGCCCACGCGGACCGCAATTGCTGCAGGACGTCTGGTTTCTGGAAAAACTGGCCCATTTCGACCGTGAAGTCATCCCGGAGCGCCGCATGCACGCCAAAGGTTCCGGAGCCTACGGCACCTTCACCGTGACTCACGACATCACCCAGTACACGCGGGCCAAGATATTCTCGCAGATAGGCAAGAAGACAGATCTTTTCGTGCGTTTTTCCACTGTGGCCGGTGAGCGCGGCGCGGCCGACGCGGAACGCGACATTCGCGGCTTCGCCGTCAAGTTTTATACGGAAGAAGGCAATTGGGATCTGGTCGGCAACAACACGCCGGTCTTTTTTCTGCGCGATCCCCTCAAATTCCCGGACCTGAACCACGCCGTCAAACGCGACCCGCGCACCAATCTGCGCAGCGCCAAGAACAACTGGGACTTCTGGACCAATCTGCCGGAAGCCCTGCATCAGGTCACCGTGGTCATGAGCGATCGGGGCATCCCGGCCACCTACCGCCACATGCACGGCTTTGGCAGCCATACCTTCAGCTTCATCAACGCCAATAACGAACGCGTCTGGTGTAAATTCCACCTGAAGACCCAGCAGGGCATCAAAAATCTGAGCGACGCCGAGGCGGAAAGCCTGGTCGGCAAGTGCCGGGAAAGCCATCAGCGCGATCTCTACGACAGCATTGAGAAAGGAGATTTTCCGCGCTGGACCATGTTCGTGCAGATCATGACCGAGGAAAAGGCGGCCGGGCTGCCCTACCATCCCTTTGACCTGACCAAGGTCTGGTACCATGAAGACGCGCCTATGATCGAGGTCGGCGTGCTGGAATTGAACCGCAATCCGCAAAACTACTTTGCCGAAGTCGAACAGGCCGCGTTCAATCCGGCCAACGTCGTGCCGGGCATCGGTTTTTCGCCGGACAAGATGCTCCAGGGCCGTCTGTTCTCTTATGGCGATGCGCAGCGCTACCGTCTGGGCGTCAACCATCACCTCATTCCGGTCAACATGCCCCGCTGCCCCTTTCACAGCTACCACCGCGACGGAGCCATGCGCGTCGACGGCAATCACGGCAGCACCATCGGCTATGAGCCCAACAGCTACGGCGAGTGGCAGGAACAGCCGGATTATTCCGAACCACCCCTGGCCCTGAGCGGAGCCGCCGCCCATTGGAATGCCCGCGAGGATGATTCCGATTACTTCACCCAGCCCGGCAAGCTCTTCCGGTTGATGAACCCGGAGCAGCAGGAAGCCTTATTCGGCAACACGGCGCGAGCCATGGACGACGCGCCCGAAGCGATAAAAATCCGCCATATCGCCAACTGCCTCAAAGCCGACCCGGCGTACGGCGCCGGCGTGGCCAAAGCCCTGGGCATCGATCCGGCCAAAGTCTCCGCCTGATTCGAGCTGCGCAGCTTCGTTCGCTCAACAATGGCCGCCTTTTGCGGGCGGCCATTGTTGGCCCCGTCAACACCTTGTCGGACAATCTCCGACCTTATCGGAGCAGACCTCCGAGCGACTTCCCCCTATGCACCCGCATTAAAAAAACACTATAACTCCAACATTATGCACTGCGCCCAACCTCGGAGCGAATTGCCCGCCGCCTGAATTTTCTTGCTGGATTTTACCCTGAAATTGTGCCTAACCCATGTTTATCACGTAT
>CAZYZA010000132.1:0-7320 GCA_964651415.1 uncultured Desulfovibrionaceae bacterium | reverse complement strand
CCCGGCCTGCACCGCATGGCCACGGGCCTGCCCAGCCACAACCTGGACGGCTGGATGCTCGGCGCCGACGAGGTCAACCGTATTTTCCGCCGCAACCATGAAGGCTGCGACGTGTCCGTGATCGAAGGGGCCATGGGCCTGTTCGACGGCATCGGCGCGACCAGCGAGGAGGGCTCGGCCGCCCAACTGGCCAAAATCCTGGGCCTGCCCGTGCTGCTGGTGGTCAATGCCCGGGGCATGGCCCGCTCGGCCGCGGCCCTGGTCAAGGGCTATGCGAATTTTGACCCGGAACTGAGCATCCACAGCGTGCTCTTCAACATGACCGGCAGCCCGACCCACGGCCGCATCCTGGCGCAGGCCATGGAAGTCCTGCCCGAAATCGAAGTTCTGGGCAGCCTGCCCCGGCTGGCCGATCTGCAGCTGCCGTCCAGGCATCTCGGGCTGGTCACGGCCGAGGACCTGGACCGACGCGAAGAGCGCCTGGACAGCCTGGCCGACTGGGTGGAAAGTGCGCTTGATGTCGAACAGCTCCTGGCCCGCCTGCCCGACTTCGCCTGCCCGTCCCTGAGCGACGGCGGGGCCAGGATGCCGGAAATCCGCATCGGCTACGCCCGGGACCGGGCCTTTTGCTTTTACTACGAGGAAAACCTGCGCCAGCTGCGTCAGGCCGGGGCCGAACTGGTTCCCTTCTCCCCCCTGGAGGACACCAACCTGCCGCCTGCCCTGCGCGGGCTGTACCTGGGCGGCGGCTATCCGGAACTGCACGCCGCCCAGCTAGCGGCCAACACGGCCATGCTCGGCAAGATCCGCGACTTCTGCGGCAGCGGCAAGCCGGTCTACGCCGAGTGCGGCGGCTTCATGTACCTGATGCACTCCCTGACCGACCGTCAGGGCCGGGAGCATGCCATGGCCGGGGTCTTTGACTTTGCCAGCACCATGCAACCCCGCCACCAAGCCCTGGGCTACCGCGAGGTGGAAACCACCGCCGACTGCCCCTTGAGCAAGGGCGGGGCCAGGGCCCGTGGGCACGAATTCCACTATTCGCGCCTGGAAGGCATCGACAATGGGGCGCGGGAAATCTACCGCCTCTTGGACCGATGCGGCCAGACCCTGCCCGGCGGCGGATATCTCAAGGGCAACTGCCTGGGGTCCTATGTGCATCTGCATTTCGGCTCCAACCCGGACCTGGCGAGACATTTTGTCGGAGCCTGCGAGGCATGACCCTGCGCCACGGCTTCACCACGGGCACGGCGGCGGCCGCGGCGGCCAAGGCCGCGACCCTGGGCCTGATCAGGGGCCGGGTGCCGGACGTGGTTGACGTGCCCCTGCCCGTGGGCGGACGCCTGCAGGTGGCGATCGGGGAAAAAGAGGCGCGGGCGGACGAATGCATGGCCGCCGTGACCAAAGACGGCGGGGACGATCCCGACGCGACCCACAGGGCCGTGATCCGGGCCAGAACACGCTGGCAACAGGGCGAAATCACAATTCGCGGCGGCCAGGGCGTGGGCGTGGTCACCCGGCCGGGGCTGCCCGTGCCGGTCGGTCAGCCGGCCATCAATCCCGTGCCCAGGGTCCAGATCACCCAGGCCGTGACCGAAGCCCTGGAGCAAAGGCCGCCGGAATCAGACAGGGCAGGCATGTCCGGAGTGGACGTGGTCATCAGTGTGGACCGGGGCGAGGACATTGCCCGCAAAACCTTCAATCCCCGGCTCGGCATTGTCGGCGGCATCTCCATTCTCGGAACCAGAGGCACGGTCAAACCCTTCAGCCACTGGGCCTACCAGGCGACCATCCGTCAGACTCTGGACGTCATGCGGGCCTGCGGGGTGACCCGGCCGGCCCTGACCACGGGCGGACGCAGCGAAGCCTGTCTGCGCCGCGTCATCCCTGACCTGCCCGAAACAGCCTGCGCCCAGGTGGCGGACTTCTTTTTTTTCGCCATGCGCGAAACCGGGCAGCGAGGGTTTCCCGCCGTGCTGTGGGGCGTTTTTTTCGGCAAGCTGGTCAAACAGGCCCAGGGACACCGCTACACCCACGCCAAGGGGGCGGACCTGGACCTGACCATCCTGGCCACGTGGTGCCGGCAGTGCGGTTTTTCCGAGGCGGACTGCCGGCACGTGGCCGCAGCCAACACGGCCCGCCAGGTACTGGACGACATGAGGCACCATCCGGCCCTGCCCCGGTTCCTGGCCCTGCTGACCGACAAGGCCCGCCGCCATGCCGGGATTTTTGCACGAAGCCAGGACATGCCCATGCAGGTCGATTATCTGCTTTTTGATTTCGACGGGCAGGTCCTGCACGACACCAGGGAGCACCCATGATCCACGTCATCGGCCTGGGTCTGGGGCCGGAGCATCTTGGCCCGGCCGCAACCCGCCTCCTGGCCACGGCCCAGGTTGTGGCCGGAGGCAAACGCTTGCTGGACAGCCTGAACATTCCGGCGGACAAACGCCTGCCCCTGACCACGGTCCCCGAGTTCGCGGCCCGTCTGCGTGATCGGGCCGCAACGGATCCGGTCTGCGTGGTGGCTGACGGCGATCCCCTCCTCTACGGCCTGGGATCGACCCTGCTGCGCTTTTTCGACCGGTCCGAGCTGTGCTTTCACCCCAATGTCTCGGCCCTGCAGGCGGCCTGCGCCTGTTTCGGCCTGGCCTGGCAGGACTGCCATGTTTTGTCCCTGCACGGTCGCCTGGACCTGATGCCTCTTTTCGCGGCCCTGACCCGCGCAGATCTGGTCGGCGTGTTCACCGACCCGGAGCGCACCCCGGCTCATATTGCCCAAAAACTCAGCGAGCGCGGGGTCACGGGCTGGCGCATGCACGTCGCCGAACGCCTGGGCGGACCGGACCAGTGCCTGTCCACCCTGGACCTGGAGACAGCCGCCAAACTGTCCCATGATCCCCTGAACATGGTCCTGCTGAAGCGCACCTCTCAGCCCCTAGGCAGTCTTGGCCCGGGCATTGCCGAAGACGAACTGGAGCACCAGGACGGCTTGATCACCAAGCGGCCGGTCCGCGCCCTGGCCCTGTCCCTGCTGCGCCTGAAAAGCGACAGCATCCTGTGGGACCTGGGCGCAGGCAGCGGCGCGGTCAGCCTGGAAGCGGCCGGCGTGCTGACCCACGGCCATGTTACGGCCGTGGAACGGGACACGGACCGCATCGCCCAGATTCGAGTCAACCTGGCCCGCTTCGGGGCCTGGAACGTGGAACCCATACACCGTGACCTGGACCAATTTCTGACCGATGCCACCGCAGCCCAGCCAACACACGTCTTTTTCGGCGGCGGCGTGTCCGAACAGACCCTCAGCCTGTGCTGCCGGCAGCTACAACCGGGAGGACGACTGGTCGTCACGGCCGTGCTCCTCTCCACCCTGGAACAAGCCCGCCGCACCCTGGACGAACTCGGCTGGCCCCTGACCGTGCACCAGCTCAGCCACCACCAGAGCCGACCCCTGGGCCGAGACCTGCGGCTGGTCCCGGACAATCCGGTTTTTCTTCTGGAAACACAAAAACCTTCATCCAATACATGAACAAATCACCCTTCGTCTATTTCATCGGGGCCGGGCCGGGCGATCCCGGCCTGATCACCGTGCGCGGCCAGGACATTGTCCGCCGGGCCGATCTGGTCCTGTATGCCGGTTCCCTGGTGCCCAGGGAGGTGGTGGCCTGCGCCAAACAGGATGCCAGGGTTGTCGATTCGGCCCAGCTTGACCTGGACCAGACCCACGCCCTGATCATGGCCACGGTGCGAGACGGTGGCCTGGTGGCCCGGGTCCACACCGGCGATCCCTCCCTGTACGGCACCATCCGTGAGCAGACCAAACTTTTACGGGACGAGGGCGTCGATTTCGCCATCATCCCCGGCGTGACCGCGGCCTTTGCCGCCGCGGCCAGAGCCGGGGTGTCCTTTACCGTGCCGGAGGCGACCCAAAGCCTGATCATCACCCGCTTAAGCGGCCGCACGCCTGTTCCGGAAAGGGAAACCCTGGCCCGTCTGGCCGGCCATGGCTCGTCCGTGGCCGTGTACCTCTCGGCGGACAAGGCGGCGGATCTGGCCCGCGAACTGCGCCAGGCCGGAACCGGCGAGGACACCGTCATCATCATCGCGGTCAAGGTCGGGCACCCGGAGGAAGAGATCATCACCTCGACCCTGGCCACGGTGGAAGCGGACGTGCGCCGTCACAAGGTCACCCGCCAGGCCGTGTTCCTGATTCTGCCCGGCGAAACCGCTCCGGACAGGGTTTCGCGCCTGTACGCCCCGGATTTCGGACACGGATTCCGCCCCCCCAGACGCCCGGACACCTGGAACCGGCTGGCCGTCTACGCCATGACCAGCCAGGGCCTGGAGCTGGCCCGGCGTATCCGGGACATGGCCGGAGCCGACCTCTTTGCCCCGGCCCGTCTGGCCGCAGAGGACGTGACCGGCTTCACCCGCATCACCACCCAGGTCCGGACCAATTTCGAACAGTATCACGGCCACGTCTTTGTCGCTGCGGCCGGCATCGTGGTCCGGGCCATCGCCCCCTTGCTGGACAGCAAGACCACGGACCCGGCCGTGGTTGTCTGCGATCAGGCCGGCCGCCATGTCGTCAGTCTTCTTTCGGGCCACCTGGGCGGGGCCAATAGTCTGGCCCGGCGCGTCGCGGACCACCTGGGGGCCACGGCGGTCATCACCACGGCCACGGACACGGCCGGTCGTCCGGCCATGGACACCCTGGCCCAGCAGGCCGGCTGCGTCATCGCCAACCCCGCTGCCCTGACCCGCATCAACGCGGTCCTGGCCGAAGGGGGTGTTGTCACGGTCCACGATCCCGGCGACTGGCTCAGTCTGGCCGGGGCCGGGCACGACCAGCTGCTGCCTGCCGCAAGTCCGGCCATGGCCGAGGTCACCGTGACCTGGCATCGGCGGGGGCAGGGCCTAGTGCTGCACCCCCCGGCCCTGACCGCCGGAATCGGTTGCCGCCGGGGTGTTGCGGCAAACGAGATTGTGCAGGCCCTGACCCAGGTTCTGGACCAGCACGACCTGGCCCCGGCCAGTCTGGCCCGGCTGGCCAGCGTGGATCTGAAAAACGATGAACCCGGCTTGATCGAGGCGGCCCGGATGCTGGGCCTTGAACTGGAATTTTTCACCCGCGACGTTCTGGGGGCGACCCCGGTGCCCAATCCCTCGGCGCGGGTGCAGGAAAAAATAGGAGTGGACAGCGTATGCGAAGCAGCAGCCCTGAATGCGGCCCGGAAGATCTCATCCCGAGCCGGTCTGATCGTCCCCAAGACCATTGTCGGCGCAGTGACCGTGGCCCTGGCCGGCTGACCGTCGTCGGCCTCGGACCGGGCCACGCCGACCTGCTCGCGCCCATGGCCCTGGACGCCCTGCTGGAAGCGCATGCCGTGGTCGGCTACGGCCGCTACCTGGATCTGATCGATCCCCTGCTGCTGGAAGGCAAGACCGTGTATTCCAGCCCGATGAAAAAGGAAATGGACCGCGCGGCCAAAGCCGTGGAGTTTGCCCTGGACGGGCTGGACACGGTGGTGGTTTCGTCCGGCGACAGCGGCATCTACGGCATGGCCGGCCTCATGCTGGAACATCTGGAACAGGGCAACCTGCTCGATACGGTGCCCCTGCAGATCGTGCCCGGCATCCCGGCCCTGGCCGCGACCGCGGCTCTGCTCGGCGCGCCGCTCATGCACGATTTCGCCTCGGTGTCCCTCTCGGACCTGATGACCCCGCTGGACGTGATCATGCGCCGGGTCCGGGCCGCCCTGGAAGCGGATTTCGTCCTGGTTCTCTACAATCCCCGGTCGCGCAAGCGTCACTCCCACCTGACCCAGGTTCTGGACATGGCCAGGAGTCTGCGGGCTGCGGACACACCGGTCGGTTTTGTCCGCAGCGCCTACCGCCCGGACCAGAGCGTGCGGGTGGCCACACTCTGCACCTGCGATCCGGACTGGGCCGACATGCTGACCACGGTCATCATCGGCAACAGCGCCACCCGCCTGGCCGGGGGCAAGATCCTCACGCCTCGGGGTTATTTCGAAAAATACGGGGCAAAGCGGACCTGACCAGACAGGCCCACGTCTCCGGATCGACTGCATTCGCCGCCACGAGGCTACAATCCATCGACAGCGGTCATTTTGTCACGTCTGCCTGCAGAGTGGATTCTTTCCTTGAATCCAGGGCCTGATCAGGGCAAACTGCCTCTGTTTTCCGCTTGAATCCGAAATCTGGAGGAATCATGGAACTTTTCGACGTCATCCATTCCCGCCGCAGCATCCGCAAATTCAAGGACACGGCCGTCAGCCCCGATCTGATCGAGACCGTCATCCGGGCCGGCATGGCCGCGCCTTCGGCCGGCAATCAGCAGCCATGGCATTTTGTGGTCATCACCAACCGCGCCCGCCTCGACGCCATCCCGGACTTTCATCCCTACAGCAAGATGGTCCGCGAGGCCCCGGCAGCCATCCTGGTCTGCGGAGATCCCAACGGTAAAAAATGGCCGACATTCTGGGACCAGGACGTCAGCGCCGCCACCCAGAACATGCTCCTTGCCGCCCGTAATCTGGGCCTGGGTACGGTCTGGGTCGGCATTTACCCGGAAAAGGACCGCATGGACGGCTTCCGCAGGCTTTTCGCCCTGCCCGAGCACATCCTGCCCTTTGCCCTGATTCCCCTCGGTTGGCCCGACGCACCGTTTGAAATCAAGGACCGCTACCGCCCGGAACTCATTCACTGGGAAACCTGGACCTGACAACGGCCGACAAGCTGAAACCACATGTGTCCAGTGGGAAAGAGACGCGGTCCTGGCAGTTCGGCGTCAAGCACCCCGGCCTCGCCCAGGCCCTTTCCCATTGAAATGCAATGTGCTAGCCGGGGCCACACGGCAATCAAGGCGGGTATATCATGAACACATTGGACATCGTTTTTTGCGTCATTCTCGGCTTTCTCGCCATTCGCGGCATTTTTCGCGGCCTGGTCAAGGAGGTCGCGTCCATCCTGGGCCTGGTGCTGGGTTTTGTTCTGGCCAACAGCTATTACCCTGAACTGTCTCCCCTGCTGGAACCCCATCTGGGCGGCCCCGGCCTGGCCAACCTCGCCGCGTACCTGAGCATATTTCTCGGGACCCTGACCGCAGTCTTTCTGCTGGCCGGCCTTATCCGCAAAATCCTCAAACTGATCATGCTGGGCTGGCTGGACAGCATCGGCGGCGGTGCGCTCGGCCTGTTCAAGGGTGCGCTGATGTGCAGCATCATTGTCATGGCCCTGACCGCCTTTTTGCCGGCCAAGGCCGAAATCCTGACCACGTCGCAGATCGTGCCTCACATC
>CAZYZA010000131.1:0-7528 GCA_964651415.1 uncultured Desulfovibrionaceae bacterium | reverse complement strand
TCGCCGTGGGGATGGAATTTGCCGATGACGTCACCGACCACGCGGGCCGATTTCTTGTAGGCCCGGTTGTAGGTGTTGCCCAGTTCGTGCATGGCGAACAGGATGCGCCGGTGCACGGGCTTGAGGCCGTCGCGCACGTCCGGGATGGCCCGGCCGATGATGACGCTCAGGGAATATTCCAGGTAGGATTTCTGCAGTTCTTTCTCTATGCTGATGTTGGACACATCCACCTCAATTCATTTTAAAACTGTTCGACCAGGCTAGATGTCGAGGTCGGTGACCAGGAGGGCGTTGCGCTCGATGAATTCTCGCCGGGGCTCGACCTTGTCGCCCATGAGCTTGTTAAACAGATCGTCGGCTTCCACCGCGTCGTCAATTTTGACCTGGAGCAGGGTGCGAGCCTCGGGGTTCATGGTAGTGCTCCAGAGCTGTTCGGGGTTCATTTCACCCAGGCCCTTGTAGCGCTGAATGCCGACGCCTTTCTGGCTCATGTCCAGCACCTGCCGCAGCAGGTCGAAGGGCGATGAGACTTCCGTCTCCACGTCTTTGTGTCGAATGGTCCAGGATTCGCCGGCCAGGATGTCCCTGATGGCCGAGCGCAGTTCCACGGCCCGGCGGTAGCGCTTGGAATTGAAAAATTCCACGCCCAGGCGAATCACGTGGTTGTTGGCGTCGACAAAGCGCAGGTAACACCGGGCTTCGCTGTCCAGGGCTTCACCGTTCTGCGGCTCGTCATGTTCGCGCAGCAGTTCCACGCTGTACCCGGCGCTTGCCATGTATCCCGAAAACTCAGGATCCGGGCCGCCGGCGCGCAGGGCTTCGGCCACCAGGCAGGCCGGATAGTTGACGACGTGCATGAACAGGCTGTCCGGGATGCCCATGTTGGCCACGTCCACGGCCAGTTCGCGCAGGGCCAGGATGGTTTTGAGCAGGCCGGACAGATCTTCGCCGGATACGTCCGCCCGGTCCGCAATGACCACGCTGATCTCCTCGGAGGCGCGCTGCACCAGGAATTGGCTCATTTCCTCTTCGTCCTTGATGTAGCGCTCGAAAGAACCCTTGTGCACCCGGTACAGGGGCGGCTGGGCGATGTAGAGATAGCCCTGCTTGATCAGCTCCTCGTAGTGGCGGAAAAAGAAGGTCAGGATCAGGGTCCGGATGTGGGCCCCGTCCACGTCGGCGTCGGTCATGATGATGATTTTGTGGTAGCGCAGACGGGCCAGATCCACGTCGTCCTCGCCGATGCCGGCACCCATGGCCGTGATCAGCGCCTTGATCTCCTTGTTCTGGAGCATTTTGTCGAAGCGGGTTTTTTCAACGTTCAGAATCTTGCCGCGCAAGGGCAAAATGGCCTGAAACTTGGGGTTGCGGCCCTGTTTGGCCGAACCGCCGGCCGAATCGCCCTCGACAATGAAAACTTCGCTCTCGGCCGGGTCCTTGCTCTGGCAGTCGGCCAGTTTGCCGGGCAGGGCGTTGTCGGACAAGGCTCCCTTGCGCCGGACCAGCTCCTTGGCCCGCCTGGCCGCATCGCGCGCCCGGGCCGCGTCAATGACCTTTTCGATAATGAGCCGCACGTCCTTGGGGTTTTCGCCGAAAAATTCGTTCAGCTGCTCGTAAACCATGGTCGCCACGTACCCGGCCACCTCGGAATTGCCGAGCTTGGTCTTGGTCTGGCCCTCGAACTGGGGGTTGGGTATTTTGACGCTGATGATGGCGGTCAGACCTTCGCGCACGTCATCGCCCGAGACCTTCTGTTTGAGCTTCTTGGGCAGGTCGGCGCTGTTCTGGATGTAGGTGTTGATGGCTCTGGTCAGGGCGGTCTTGAAACCCTGCAGGTGCGTGCCGCCTTCCTTGGTCCGGATGTTGTTGGCGAAGGTGTAGACGTTTTCCTTGTACCCGGCGGTGTACTGCAGGGCAAAGTCGATGCTCACGCCGTCCATTTCCCCGCTGCCGCCGACGATTTTGTGGATGCCGTTGTCCAGGTTCTTGTTCTTGATGAAAAGCGGCAGGCCTCCGTCATACTTGAACACGTCGCGGTTCTGGGATTTTTCGTCAAAGAATTCGATCTTGATGCCCGGATTGAGGTAGGCCAGCTCCTCGAAGCGTTTGGCCAGAACATCGTAGTGGAAATCCAGCTCTTCGAAGATTTCCTCGTCCGGGCGGAAGCGGATCAGGGTGCCGGTCTTGTCCGTTTCGCCGATAACGGCCAGGGGCGCCTGCGGCACGCCGCGCCGGTAGCGCTGATAATGGCGAAGGCCTCCCCGGCTGACCGTGACTTCCAGGCTTTCGGACAGGGCGTTGACCACGGACACGCCCACTCCGTGCAGGCCGCCGGAAACCTTGTAGGTGTCGTTGTCGAACTTGCCGCCGGCATGGAGCACGGTCATGACCACTTCCAGGGCCGGCTTGTTTTCCTTGGGATGCATGTCCACGGGAATGCCGCGGCCGTTGTCGACAATGGACACGGAGTTGTCCATGTGCACCGTGACCTTGATATGGTCGCAGTATCCGGCCATGGCTTCGTCGATGGAGTTGTCGATGACTTCATAGACAAGGTGATGCAGGCCGTTGGTGTTGGTCGAGCCGATATACATGGCCGGCCGCATGCGGACTGCGGAAAGGCCTTCAAGGACGGTGATGTTGTCGGCGGTATAGGTGGATGCTTTTGTCATGGGGGTGTTCTTCTATAGAGTGATAAATTAAATCTCTTCTTCGCTGTAGTAGGTCTCTTCGGTGATTTCCACGGGCATGGTGATGATCATGTAGTTGGGGTCGTCCTTGCCGGTGATGCGGCAGGGTTCCACCGGGCCAACCATCGAAAAGGTCAGGGAGTCCGAGTTAAAATGGCCCACAATGTCCAGCATGACCTTGGTCGGCAGGGCGATGCGGGACAGGGTGCCGCTGTATTGGCAGCTGATCTGCTCCGCGCCTTCGCCCACGTCCTGGCCCTGGCAGTAGAGGGATAATTCATTGGGGCCGAGGTCGAGAAAGGCTGAATAGTGGGCTTCGGTGTTGAAAACAAAGATGCGCTCCAGGGCGTCGGTCAATTCATGCCGGTCCACCACCAGCGTTGCTGCAAAGCGGTCCTTGAACTGGTTGATGAAATTGCGGTAGTCGGCGAAAACGTAGGCCTTGAGCGGTAGGCTGAAGGTCTCTTTCTTGTTTTCCGTGCGCAGGAACAGTCGCTTGTCCGAAAGGCTGATCTCGATTTCGTCGTTGCTCAGCCATTTGCGGATTTCGAGCAGGTATTTTTTGGAGATGAGAATGCCGTCCTCTCCCAGCAAGGCCCGGATGTCGGCGTTGGTGAAGCGCATGAGTCCGAACTGATGTCCGTTCAGCCCGCAGATCTCCACATCGTCCCCTTCCACAGGGGCGAATTTGAGGCAGTTCATGCTGGTCATGTCTTCATCATCGGAGATGCAGAAGGCGATACGGTCAATGATTTCCTTCAGAAAATCGCCGGACCAGAGCACGGCGCTTTCTTCCGGAAAAGGGGTCAGTTCCTGGAACCAGGACGATTCATTGGTGGGGAGCTTGTATTTGCGTCGGCCCTGCTCAATGTGCAGGTGCTTGGCGCTGGGGTCCAGTTTCAGGGTGATTTCCCCCGGAGGCATTTTGCGCATCAGTTCGCAGAATTTTCTGCCGGATACGCCGATCAGGCCGTCGTCGCTGATCACAGCCGGATAGGTGCCGACAAATTCAATGCTCGAATCCGTAGCCATGATGGACAGGCCCGACCCCTCGGCCTTGAGCCAGATTGTCCGCAGATAGGCCGCTCCGGTCTTGGCGGGTATGATATTGGCGGCTTTGAGCACGCCTTCGATAATATCTTCTTTTCGCACTTTTAAAAACATGGCCGACTCCTTACCGTGCCGCTAGGCGACACCTGTTTCGTTCATGGCCAGACATTTTTCGGTCAGGGCATGTAACATGGATTTTATGCTTTTATCATCGCGTTGTAATTGTTCAATTTTTCTAAAGCTATACAGGGCCGTGGAATGATCCCGGCCGCCAAAGGCCCGGCCCAGTTCCGGAAACGACAGACCCAGGTGGCGGCGGCAGAGATACATGGCCACCTGGCGGGCAAAGACGAGTTCGTGACGGCGTCCTGCCGACAACAGGGCTTCCCTGGTAACCTGGAAATGTCGGCAGACAGCGTCCGTGATCTGCTCCACGGTCAGGGCCGAACTGGCCCGGTCGTCAATGTAGTTCAGAATGTTATCGAACTCCTCGTCGGAAATCTGATCGTGGACCAGTTCCTGGTAAGCCCACAGCTTGAGCAGGCAGCCTTCGAGATTGCGCAGGTCGCCGAAACGCTGGGCCAGAAGCAGGATTTTGTCTTTGGACAGGTCCAGCTGGCGCTCCCGGCAGCGGGCCTGGGCGTACTGGGTCCGGATGTCCAGGTCCGGGGCTTTCAGCGTGACGCTTAAGCCCCATTCCAGGCGAGACTTGAGCTTGGGGGCAAGGAAAGAGTGGTTTGCGACCTTGCCCGAGCAGGCAAAAACCATTTGTTTGTGATGGAGATGGAAGTGATCGAACAGGGTCAGCATTTCGTCCTGCAGGTACGGGTAGCGCGCGATTTGCTGCAAATCGTCCACGCCGAAAAAATCCATGGTCATGAGCGTGGTGCGCGCATCGGGTCGCGAGGAGTAGAGGCTGTGCAACTCTTCGATACTGGAGACATGAATGCTGTCTCTGCCGTGCTCGCTGCGGGCATTGGCAATGGCCCGCAACAAAAATGACTTGCCTGATCCGCTCTCCCCGCACAACACGAACGGGTTGTAGAGAGCCTGTCTGCTCTGGGCCACCTCCTGGGCCGAAGCCAGGGGGAAGTAGTTCTTGTTGTTGACAAAAAAATTGTCGAAAAAAAACACTTCGCCAAAGGGACGGGCCGGAGCAGGGGAGTGTTGCAGATGTTCGGCCACGGGCGGGTGATTGTCGCGGGAGAGGTATGCAACGTTCAGTCCTGTTGCGGCCACTGCCTGTTCGAAGCGGGAGCGGATGTTGGCGTTGAACCAATCGCCGAAAAAACGGTGCGGAAACCGCACGCTCACGGTTCCGTTGTTGACAGTCAGACCCAGGGAATTCTGCCATTTGTCCAGTTCTTCGGCCGTGAACGCCCGGCGTAACGCTTCGTCAAGATGATCCCTGTTCACGCCTTCTCCATGATGCACAAAATCCCCTTGTGAGGGCCGGTTTACTCCGGTCAACAAATCAGACATAATTCCCCCTTGCGAGCCGTACACGGCCCGATACTATCCGGGAGGACATGCATGAGCGCCACATTCGAAGTCCACAGAACCATTGCCGAGATCAACGAGAAAATCCGACAGGGAAAAGCGGTAGTCCTCAACGCCAGCGAAATGACCAGCCTAGTTCGCAAGGAAGGCAAGGTCAAGGCCGCCCGCCAGGTCGATGTTGTCACCACCGGCACCTTTTCAACCATGTGCTCCTCGGGCCTGCTTTTCAATATCGGACAACAGCCGCCAACCATCAAGACAGCAAAGGTATGGCTGAACGGCGTGCCCTGTTATGCCGGCCTGGCCGCCGTGGACTCCTATCTCGGAGTGACGGAGCCGACGGAAGAGGATCCGCTGAACAAGGTCTACCCCGGCCAGTTCAAGTACGGCGGTGGCCACGTCATTGAAGACCTGGTCAAGGGCAAGCGAGTCCATCTCAAGGCTGAAGCATATGGTACGGATTGCTATCCGCGCAAAGCCATCGAAAAGAAGGTCACCCTGGCCGAGCTGCGCAATGCCATTCTGCTCAATCCGCGCAATTGCTACCAGAATTACAACTGCGCCATCAACAAGACCGACAAGCTGAAATACACGTATATGGGTCCGCTCAAGTCGAACATGGGCAACGCCAACTACGCCACGGCCGGCGAACTGAGCCCCTTGTTCAACGATCCGTATTTCAAGACCATAGGACTGGGGACCCGAATTTTTCTCGGTGGGGGCGTGGGATATGTCATCGGGCAGGGCACGCAGCACGTGGCCGAGCCCAAGCGGACCGAACGCGGTCTGCCCCTGACCCCTTCGGGCACGCTGATGGTCAAGGGTGATCTGGCGGGCATGAACGCCCGCTACCTGCGCGGGGTGAGTATTGTCGGCTACGGCTGCTCCCTGGCCGTGGGGCTGGGCATTCCCATCCCGATCCTCAACGAGGAGATGGCCTGGTTTACGGGCGTTGCCGACGAGGACATTCAGGTTCCCGTTGTCGATTACGGCGAAGACTACGCCAATGGTTACCCCTCGCCCTATGGCCATGTCGGTTTCGATCAGCTCAAGCAAGGCGTCATCACGGTCGAGGGCAAGGAAATCCCGACCACGCCCCTGACCAGCTACACCCTGTCGTTGGAAGTGGCTGAGGAGCTCAAACGGTGGATCATGGATGGACGCTTCTTCCTGACCGAGGCGCAGGAGCCAATCCCGGCGAGGTGAGTCATGGCGGAAAACGTTTATTTCTGGAACCTGCGGGCGTCACGCAAGGCTCCGTACGAAGCCAAGGTCAAGCGTCTGCTCAAGATGGCCGGCCTGGGAGCGGAGTTGCGATCCGGGGACCTGGCCGCCGTCAAGCTGCATTTTGGTGAAGGCGGCGGCACGGCCCATATCCACCCCCTGCAGCTCATGCCGCTGCTGGCCTTTATCCGCAAATGCGGGGCCAAACCGTTTCTGACCGACACCAATACCCTCTATGTCGGCCAGCGTGGCGAATCCGTATCCCACGGACTACAGGCCGCCAAGCACGGCTTTGACCCCAATGTGCTGAAGGCGCCGGTCATTATCGCCGATGGCTTGAAAAGCGGGAACGAACGGCTCGTGCCCTGTCCGGGGCGTCATTTCGAGGTCGCCTATCTGGCCGGGGACATTGTCGATGCCGACATCATGGTCACGGTCAGCCATTTCAAGGGGCACGATCTGGCCGGGTTCGGCGGAGCGGTCAAGAATGTGGGCATGGGCTGCGCCACGCGTCGCGGCAAGATGCAGCAGCATTGCGGTCTGGGCCCGACAATTCACCCCGAGCACTGCACGGGGTGCGAGCAGTGCGTGAAAGTTTGCAGTCATGGGGCGCTGCACCTGGACCTGAACGGGAAAATCAGCATCTTTCGCGATAAATGCGCCGGGTGCGCGGCCTGTTTTCTGGTCTGCACGTCGCGCGGCCTGGAAGTGGACTGGCGCGTGGATGTCAACACCTTTCTGGAACGCATGGCCGAATATGCGGCCGCAGCCCTGTTGCCGCGCAGTCGAAAAACCCTGCATCTGACCTTTGTCCAGCAGGTCAGCCCCGGTTGCGACTGCATGGGCTTTTCCGACGCGCCCATCTGTCCGGATTTGGGCCTGCTGGCGTCCTGGGATCCCGTGGCCCTGGATCAGGCCTGCCTCGACCTGGTCAACCAGGCCCAACCCCTCTATCCCAGCGCCCTGCCCCCAGGCCTGCAGCCCGGAGACGACAAGTTTCTGGCCGTCCACGGCCACGTACGCGGGGAGTACCTGCTTGATTACGCTCAAAAACTCGGGCTTGG
>CAZYZA010000130.1:0-7623 GCA_964651415.1 uncultured Desulfovibrionaceae bacterium | reverse complement strand
CCCCGTGTGAGTCCGTCATTGCGAGGCCGCTTCGGCCGTGGCAATCCAGCACTTGAAATACAAAGGCATGGATTGCCACGCTCCGCTCGCAATGACGACCCTTGTGAGCTCGTCATTACGAGAAGCCAGGCTCTGCGGGGGAGTCTTCGACGAACGTGTCGGGCTTTGCACGAGCAATCCATACCTTTTGAAGTCTGTCCCGGTGTTTTCCACCGAGCTGGCGCTACTGCAAAAAGGCTCTACTTTATCCGGAATAAGCCGTAAATATCTGAAATTTATTATTTCGAATTTCGAATCCAAGACGATTTCAGGCTTTTTGCAGTTGGGTCCCAGCTAGTATGTGGCCGGGCCTTTGGCCCTGTTCGGTCATTGAGTTTGCAGGATATCTGCCCGATTGGGAACTTTTCTCGGCATGGCGTGGCGACAAAAAGCAATCATTTGGCGTGGTCTCTGGCCGGAAAACGGTAAGAAAAAAGGGACTGCAGCGAACTGCAATCCCTTTGATCTCTTGGTGCCGAAGAGAGGACTCGAACCTCCACCGGGGAACCCCGACTAGACCCTGAACCTAGCGTGTCTACCAATTCCACCACTTCGGCGTGACGTGAGAAGCGTGTTTATGAGAGGGACCGGTCTTTGGCAAGTATTTTTTTCGGGAAAAATCTAATAATATTTTTCGAATCAATTTCAAGATGTTGCCAACACTGACCCCGCCGTTTGTGCCAAGGTTCACTTTGTTGAAGACCCACTTCTTTTGGTATAGACGCAAAGCCCAGTCAGTTATTGGAGGATTTCATTCATGCTTTGCGTCACCTGCCCGAAGGATGTCAGCGGCCTGGAACACGGGGCCTGCGTAACCATCGGCAATTTCGACGGGGTCCACATCGGGCACCAGCGTCTTATCGCCCGCGTCCGGGACCGGGGGGCCAGCCTTGGCCTGCCGTCCGTGGTCATCACCTTCGAGCCCCATCCTTTGCGCTTTTTCACCGGCAGAAAGACTCCCCCCTTCATCACCTTGCATCCGCACCGGGTTGAGCTGATCCGCTCCCTGGGCATTGACCATCTGCTGTGCCTGGAATTCAATCAGGAACTGGCGTCCATGAGCCCAGAGGATTTTGTCCGCCGCATTTTGGTTGAAGGCCTCCATACCCGCGAACTGATCATCGGCTACGACTACGCCTTTGGCAAAGGGCGCAAGGGCAACTACAGCCTCTTGACAGCCCTGGGCCAGGAATGGGGATTTGCCGTGGAGCAGATGGAACCGGTCATGGTTGACCAGGCCATTGTCAGTTCCACGCGCATCCGCGATCTGGTTGAAGCCGGAGACGTCTGGGGAGCCAGGACGCTGCTGGGAAGATTCTACCGCGTTTCCGGCCAGGTCGTGCACGGCCAGAACCGTGGCGGTCGTCTGTTGGGCTTTCCCACGGCCAACGTGCATCTGGTGGACGAACTCTTTCCTAAAACAGGGGTTTATTGTTGCTGGGCCGACCTGGACGGACACATCCACCAGGCCGTGGCCAACATCGGCTACAACCCGACCTTCGGCAACGAGGTCCTGTCGGTTGAAGTGCATATCCTGGACCTGCAGGCCGATCTTTATGGGCGGGAACTGAAAGTGCATTTTGTTCAACGGCTACGCGGAGAACGCAAATTTTCCGGGCTGGACGAACTCAAAACCCAGATTGCCAAGGATATCACCCTGGGCCGGACCATTTTGGCCCTGCCCGAAGCCAAACTGGCCTGAGATCGGCTTATGCACGCTTTTCTCCGTTCCCTTTTTGCCATCCCCCTGGAGCTGGTCCGCAGCTACCGATCCGTCCTCAACTTCAAGTGGCTGGTCCTGGGAGCCGTGGTCGGCGCCATGACCGGCCTGGGCGCCATTGTCTTTTATGTCGGCATCGAGTGGCTGCATCACTTCCTACTGGTCAACCTGGCCGGATTTTCCCTGCCGGCTCCGGCCGGGGAAAGCCTTTTCTCCGCCCCTCCCGGCCATGCCCGCCCCTGGCTCTTGTTCGTGGTCCTGCCCCTGGTCGCCCTGTGCACTGGCCTGCTGGTGCTGCGCTACATTCCGGCGTCGCGCCATTCCGGAACTGACGGCACGGACGCCATGATCAAGGCCTTTCACCAGCAGGAAGGGCGTATTGAACCCTCGGTCCCGGCCATCCGCGTCGGAACATCCATGCTGACCATTGCCGCCGGCGGCAGCGCCGGTCGCGAGGGACCGATTTCCCTGCTTGGAGCGGGGTGCGGTTCATGGCTGGCAACCAGGCTGCGGCTGACGGCCCGCGAGCGGCGCGTCCTGCTCCTGGCCGGAGCCGCCGGCGGGCTCGGGGCCATTTTCCGCGCCCCGTTGGGCGGTGCTCTCACCGCCGTGGAAGTCATCTACAAGGAAGATTTCGAGGCCGAGGCCCTTCTGCCGTCGATCATCTCGTCCGTGGTCTCCTACTCCCTCTTCACCCTGGTTTTCGGCGCCGAACCAATCTTCGGCATCCCGTCCTTTGCCTATTCCGACACCCGCGAGCTGCCGCTCTACGCCCTGCTCGGCGTTGTCTGCGCGGCGGCAGGCTGGCTGTACGTGTCCACCTTTCGGCTGATCAAATACAAAGTCTTCTGGCCCGTAAGCGAGCGCTTCGGCCTGCTGCCGGCCATGATGCTGGGCGGGCTGGGCATGGCCGGACTCGGATACGCCTTCCCCGAGTTGCTGGGCGGCGGCATGGGTTGGCTGGAGCTGGCCATTCTGGGCAAATTGTCCGTGACCATGATGGTCGGGCTGGTCGTGGGCAAGACCCTGGCCACGTCTGTTGTCATCGGATCAGGCATGAGCGGCGGCATGTTCGCTCCGGGACTTTTCGTGGGCGGGATGAGCGGAGGCGTGGTCGGGGCTCTGGGCCAGCGCTTCTTTCCGGGCGTGGTGGCCGAACCGGGAGGCTACGTGCTGGTGGGCATGGCCGCTTTTTTTGCCGCAGTGGCCCATGCGCCCATCGGACCCCTGGTCATGGTCTGCGAACTGACCCAGGGTTACGGCCTGCTGGCCCCGCTCATGCTGGCTTCGGCCGTATCCCTGGTCTTGTGCCGCAACGTGTCCCTGTATGAGAATCAGGTCGACACCAAGTTTGATTCGCCCGCCCATGTCGGCGACGCGACCATCAATATCCTGGAAAAGGAGAAGGTGGCGGATCACTTCCGGCCGGGCCGGGTCACCGTGGTCGAGGAAAGCACGAATTTCGGAGCATTGACCGACATCATCGTCAATTCCCACGAGCTGTGCTTTCCCGTGCGCGGAGCCGAGGACAGGATCACCGGGATTCTTTCTGTTCAGGACCTTCGCAAGGTACTTTACGAGGACAGCCTGTGCGAACTGCTGGTGGCCAAAGACGTGGCCCGCAAGGCGGTCTTGCTTCACCCGGACGACGATCTCTACCTGGCTCTGCTCAAGTTCGTCGAAGCCGATCTGGCCCAGTTGCCGGTGGTCGATGACCAGGACCCGACAACAGTTCTCGGAAGCCTGACCCGCGAGGACGTGTTCACGGCCTACGCCTCGACGTTGAAGCAGCTGAAGTCACGGGTCTGAACTCCGGGCCCGAACCTGGCTGAGATGCCCCTTGCTGCGCCTGCGCCGCGAATGTTTGTGATTACGAGATGGGTCAGGCCTGGTTCTGACGGTCCAGGGTGCGGTAATTGATGGCCTCGGCCAGATGGATGGAGGTCAGGATGTCGTCCCCGGCCAGATCGGCGATGGTGCGGGCAATGCGCAGCACGCGCACAAAGGCCCGGGCCGACATGCCCAGACGCTGGACCGCGCCTTCGAGAAAGGCGTGCTCCTTTTCAGACAGCAGGCAGAAACGTTCCAGCCATTTGCCCGAAAGCTCGGAATTCGAGGAAAAATGCAGACCGGCGTAGCGATGGCGCTGCACTTCGCGAGCCGCGTCGATGCGTCGGCGCATGTGGGCGGAGTCGATGGAGCCCTGGGTCTGTTTCAGATCGCGGTAGGGCACGGCCGGCACTTCGACGTGCAGGTCGATGCGGTCCAGCAACGGGCCGGAAAGCCGGGACCGGTAGCGCTGCACCTGCAGCGGCGAGCACGTGCACGGATGCTTGTCGTCGCCCAGATAGCCGCAGGGACAGGGATTCATGGCCGCGACCAGCATGACGTCGCCGGGATAGTCCAGGGACACGGCCGCGCGGGAGATGGTCACCCGGCCTTCTTCAAGCGGCTGACGCAGGACTTCGAGCACGTGCTTCTTGAATTCCGGCAGTTCGTCCAGAAAGAGCACGCCGCGATGGGCCAGGGACAGCTCGCCCGGACGGGGATACTGTCCGCCGCCGATCAGTCCGGCGTCGGAAATGGTGTGGTGCGGGGACCTGAACGGCCGCGCGACCATCAGCGGCTGGTCCGACGGCAGTTTGCCGGCCACGGAATAGACCTTGGTCACTTCCAGGGCCTCGTCAAAGGTCAGCGCCGGCAACACGGACGGAATCCGACCGGCCAGCATGGTCTTGCCGCTGCCGGGCGGGCCCAGAAAAAGCAGGTTATGATTGCCGGCGCAGGCGATCTCGATGGCCCGTTTGGCCCGTTCCTGGCCCTTGACCTCGGAAAAATCCCCCAGAAAAAACCGGCGCTCGTTCCACAGTTCGTCCACGTCACAGACAGCGGCGGGAACATCCTCCTCGCCGAGCACAAACCGCACGACCTGGGCCAGATTGCTGCAGGCATAAACGGCCAGTCCCTGGACCACGGCCGCCTCGGGCCCGTTGCCCGCAGGCACGATAATGCCCCGCGCCCCGGCCTCGCGGGCGCGCAGAGCCAGTGGCAGGGCGCCGGGAATGGGCTTGAGTTCCCCGGAAAGAGAAAGCTCCCCGGCCAGATACAGGCCGGAGAGCTTTGCGGGGGCAACGACTTCGGCTCCGGCCAGAAGTCCCAGGGCCAAAGGCAGATCGTAGGCCGAACCCTCCTTGCGGATGTCGGCCGGGGCGATGTTGACGGTGATGCGGCTCGGGGGCAGCTTGAAACCGGAGTTCTTCAGGGCCGAAAAAACCCGTTCCTTGCTCTCCCGCACCGCACCTTCGGCCAGCCCGACCATGGTAAAGCCGGGCAGGCCGGAGCGGGCCAGGTCCACTTCAAGCTCAATGGAAAATCCGTCGATTCCCAGCAGGGCCGCAGTGGAGACCTTGGCGATCACGACTACTCCACCAGCTGGCCGATCCGTTCCCAACGGATGTTGGTCAGGCTTTCCCAGGACCAGTAGAGAATCAGGGCCTTGCCGGCGATGGTGTTGCGCTCCACATACCCCCAGAAGCGGGAATCGTAGGACTCGTCCCGGTTGTCGCCGAGCACGAAATATTTGTTCTCGGGCACCTTGACCGGCCCGAAATTGTCCCGGCGCGGCACAGACGACGAGGCATCGACATGCTGCACATACGGTTCGGTCATCAGCTCTCCGTTACGGAAAAGCTGCTTGTCCTTGATCTCGATCACGTCGCCGGGCAGACCGACCACGCGCTTGATAAAGTCCTTGGAGGGGTCTTCGGGAAAATCAAAGACAATGATGTCGCCGTGCTCCGGACCTTCACGTTCGAAAATCATGGTGTTGGTGAAGGGAATCTTCACGCCGTAGGCGAATTTGGTCACCAGAAGATGGTCGCCGATCTGCAGGGTCTGCAGCATGGATCCGGACGGAATCTTGAAGGCCTGAACCACGAACGAACGGATAAAAAAAGCCAGGATCAGCGCCACGATGAGCGCTTCGGCGTATTCTTTGAGCATTGTCTGCCAACGAGGATTCATATCTACCTGCCTGATTGGGCCGCAAAAGCGGGAGTTGACGGTTGAAAAGGCCCCTGCGGGCTATTCATCGGGCTGCAGGGCGGCCAGAAACGCTTCCTGGGGAATTTCCACACTGCCCATGCGTTTCATGCGCTTTTTGCCCTCTTTCTGTTTTTCCAATAACTTACGTTTTCTGGTGATGTCGCCGCCGTAGCATTTGGCCGTGACGTTCTTGCGCATGGGCGAGACCCGCTCACGGGCAATGATCTTGCTGCCGATGGCCGCCTGGATGATGATCTCGAACAGCTGGCGGTGGATGACGCGCTTGAGCTTGAGAGCCAGGGCCCGGCCGCGGTAGGCCGCGTTGGAGCGGTGCACGATGACGGCCATGGCGTCAACGGGTTCGGAGTTGATGAGCACGTCCAGCTTGACCAGATCGGCCTCGCGGTAGTCGATGACTTCATAGTCGAGCGAGGCAAAGCCCTTGGTCACGGATTTGAGCCGGTCAAAGAAGTCGTAGACAATTTCCGAGAAGGGCAGTTCGTAACTGATGACCACGCGGGTCGAGGTCAGGTAGCGCATGTCCTTCTGGATGCCCCGTTTCTCCTCGCACAGGCCGAGCACGTTGCCGACATAGTCGTTGGGCACATGGATTTCCATGCGCACAAAGGGTTCGGCAATGGACGCGATCTTTTCCTGCGGCGGCAGGTTGCTCGGGTTGTCGATGTCAAAGGTCACCCCGTCGGTCCGGGTCACGCGGTAGATGACCGACGGCGCAGTGGCGATGAGCTTGGCCTGAAACTCGCGCTCCAGCCGTTCCTGAATGACTTCCATGTGCAAGAGGCCGAGAAATCCGCAGCGAAATCCAAACCCCAGGGCCTGGGACGTCTCGGGCTCGTAGTAGAGGGCCGCGTCGTTTAACTGCAGTTTTTCCAGGGCCGACTTGAGCGTGTCGTACTCGGCCGGCTCCACCGGGTACAGCCCGCAGAAAACCATGGGCTTGATGGCCTTGAATCCCGGAAAGGGGGAATCCGTGGGCCGTTCCGGATCAGTGATGGTGTCGCCGACCTGGGCATCTTTGAGTTCCTTGATGGCTCCGCACAAGAAACCGACCTCGCCGGCCGCCATTTCCTTGATGTCCATGGCCTCGGGCGAGAACACGCCCAGCCGGGTGACCTCGAACTTCTTGCCCGTGGCGCACATCTGGATGCGCTGGCCGTTTCTGATCCGGCCTTCAAGAATCCGGAACAGCACGACCACGCCCTGATAGGAATCGTACCAGGAATCAAAGACCAGGGCCTTGAGCGGGGCCTCGGTGTCGCCCTTGGGCGGCGGAACCTTTTCCACCAGCCTCTCCAGCAGGTCAGCCACGCCAAGGCCTGATTTGGCCGAAACCTGGGCGATATCCGTGCAATCGAGGCCAATGACCTCCTCGATCTCCTCGGCCACGCGCTCGGGTTCGGCGCTGGGCAGATCGATCTTGTTCAGGACCGGCAAAACTTCCAGATCGTTGTCCAAGGCCATGTAGACATTGGCCAGGGTCTGGGCTTCCACGCCCTGGGAGGCGTCGACCACCAGCAGGGCCCCGTCGCACGCGGCCAGACTGCGGGACACCTCATAGGAAAAATCGACGTGACCGGGTGTATCAATGAGATTGAGAATGTAATTTTGCCCGTTCCTGGACCGGTACGGAATGCGCACGGTCTGGGCCTTGATGGTGATGCCGCGCTCCTGCTCCAGTTCCATGCGGTCGAGGTACTGGTCCTTTTTCTGCCGATCGGAAATGAGCTTGGTCGTTTCCATGATCCGGTCGGCCAGAGTCGATTTGCCATGATCGATATGCGCGATAATGCTGAAATTTC
>CAZYZA010000129.1:0-8264 GCA_964651415.1 uncultured Desulfovibrionaceae bacterium | reverse complement strand
GGATGGCCACGGCTGTTTCGGTACGGTGGATGCTATCCAGAATGGGCTTGTCGTATTCGTCGACAAGCACGACAACGGGGCGGTCGTATTTGGCGTACACCCGCTCGATCAGTTCAAAGAAGCGTCCCTTGTACGAGGTTTCGGTCAACCCCTCGATGCCCAGATGCCGGCAGTTGCGGTTCAGAATTTCGTCCTGGGTCTCGCGCAGTTCCTCGACGCTGCGCATGACCCCGGCCCCGAAGCTGATGTGAATGACGGGGTTGGTCTGCTCCCAGTCCCAGTGGTCGTAAAGATACAGGCCCTGAAAAAGCTCCCGCTTGCCCTCGAAGGCGGCCTTCAGGGTGCTGACAAGAAGACTTTTGCCAAAACGCCGGGGCCGGGAAAGGAAAAAATAGCCGCCGCTGTTTCGGGCCAGCAAAGAGATGTGGTTGGTCTTGTCCACATAGGTGTAGCCTTCGAGAATGAGCTTTTCAAAAGTCTGGATGCCGATGGGCAGTTTTTTTCTGGTCGTCATGGCCGGCCCTCCCAAGGCCGGGAAGTATCCCATCGCCACGTTGCTGCCAAGGCTGACAGTGGTGCCGGGTTCAAACGAAAAACCCGTGCCGCCGGAATGCGGCCTGTTCTTGGCCACGAAAAACGCCCCGGAACCGTTGGCGATTCCGGGGCGTTCAGGCTTTATTTCAGGCCCAAGGACTATTCGATGCGCACCAGCTTCAGGGCGTGGGTGGTGCAGGCCGTGACACAGGCCGGCTGCAGGCCGGCGTCCAGGCGCTCCATGCACAGATCGCATTTGCCGACCACATCCAGCTCCGTGAACAGCTGCGGCACGTTCCAGGGACAGACCTTGGTGCAACATTCACAGCCGATGCACAGTTCCTGATCGACATAGACAATGCCGTCGGACTCACGGCGAATCATGGCATTGACAGGGCAGTCGGCCACGCAGGGTGGCTCATCACAGTGATAGCAGCTGCGGAACGTGGCCTGCAGCACGATCTTACCGTCTTTCAAAAAAGGACCTTCGGAAAAATGCTTGGCAAACTTGATCCCCACGGGATTGTTGTTTCTGACCTTGCAATGCACCTCGCACGCCTTGCAGTGAATGCAGCGCTTCTCATCAAGTACCATCTTGTATTTGCTCATGTCCTCCCCCTAAATCTTGCGCACGCCGACAAAATGTTCCTGCATGGAGATGCCGCCGCCGCCTTTGTCCCAGCGTTCCAGGCCGCCGATCATCAGTTCGTGATCGGCCGCGCCCAGACCTCTGGCCCTGGATTCGACAGGCAGTTGATGGCCGAAACCATGGACCATGAACAGGGCCTCGGGATGGATGCATTCGGTCACGAACGCCTTGATGCGGCTCTTGCCGCCGCCCGGCGAAAAGATCTCGACCCGTTCGCCGTCGACGATGCCCAGTTCGGCCGCCCGGCTGGGATGAATCCAGGCCACGTTCTCGGCCATCTGTTCGGCCAGGAGCGGGTTGTTGACCGTGTGGCCCTGGGTATGCACGCCGACCCGGCCAAAGGCGATGCGGAACAGACCCTGGGGCGGCTGCTCGGGCGATTTGTACGGTGGCAGGGTGTGATGCCCGGCCTTGTTCCACTTGCCGCTGACCATTTCGATCTTGCCCGACGGGGTGGGCAGCTTGACCTCGCTCATGGGCCGGTACAGGGGCTTGTCGGCCAGTTCGACAAAGCCCTTGGCGTCAAAGTCCTCAATGGTCACGCCTGTGTCCTGCAGCTGATAATTCCAGAGGTCCTCGATGCGCTCAAAGGCCAGGGCGTCCAGGCCCAACCGCTTTGCCAAGCCGCTCAGAATTTCCCAGTCGGCCTTGGAATCAAAGGTTGGCTCCTGCACGCGCTTGCGGACGAAAAACTGCGGTTTCAGGCCCGACTTGCCGGCAATGATGCTTTCCCGCGCCAGATACGTGGACAGGGGCAGAACCACGTCCGAATGCCAAGCCGTGTCCGACCACGAAAAGGTGATGCTGACCAAGAGGTCAAGGCCTTCCCATTTCTTTTTCAGGGCCGCCGGATCAGGCATGGCCATGAGAGGGTCGTGACGGAAGCAGAGATAGGCTTTGACCGGATACGGATCGCCGGTGACGATGACGTCGTAGGCCAGATTGACCAGTCCGGGGCCGCCGTCGAACTGCGGGTACTTCCAGCCCACGCCGTCGGCCCGTTTTTCCTCGGGCTTGGGAAAAAGGTCGACCAGTTTTTTCAAACCCTTGCGGCCGACTTCTTTGGCCGTGTTGACAAAAGGCAGGCCGCCCTTGGCCGCAAAGGCTCCGAGCAGGGCGTTGATGATATAGGCAGTGCGACAGACCTGGAAAGAGTCGTCATAGCGGGCCACCATCCAGCCGGGATGCCAGATCACGCTCGGCGCGGCCTCGGCCAGCTGCCGGGCCAGGCTGCGGATGGATTCGGCCGAGACGCCGCATTCCCCGGCCGCCCATTCGGCCGTGTACGGCTGGACAAAGGCCTTCAGCTCCTCGAAGCCCTCGACAAACTGCTCCACATACTCCTTGTTGTAGAGGTCCTCGCCGATCAGGGTGTTGATCACCGCCAGGTTGAAGCCGTAGTCCGTTCCAGGGCGGATCATGAAGAAATTGTCGGCTTTGCTGGCGCTGACCGTGCCGCGGATGTCGATGACCGTCAGCTTGGCCCCGCCGGCCAGACCATCCATGACCGCGTTGACCTCGGCCACGTTGATGGCCTCCATGATGTTGCGGGTCTGGAGGATGATGTGCTTGGCGTTGCGGAAGTCATAGGCGACCATTTTCCGTCCGACGCCGATGGTCGACTGGGCGCCGTGCTGCACGTTGCGGGCGCAGGACGCGTCGTGATTACAGTAATTGGGGGAGCCCAGACCGCGCATGAAAGCCTGATACAAATCCGGAAACGGACCACCGCGATCAGACCAGAGCACGGACCGGCCGCCATGCTCGGCCATGATGGCCTTGAGTTTGTCGGCCACGTAATCCAGGGCCTCGTCCCAGGATACGGCCCGCCACTTGCCCTCGCCGCGCGCGCCGACGCGGATGAGCGGCGTCTGGGGTTTTTCCGGGTCCTGCTCCAGGGCGATGCCGGCCGCGCCGCGCGCGCACAGTCCGCCCTTGAGCGGTGAAAATTGATTGCCTTCAATGCGCACGGCCTTGCCGTTCTCCACATCGACCTGAATCGGGCAGCGCACAGTGCACATGCCGCATACGCTGAACTCAGATTTGGTTGCCGTCATGGCCTTCTCCCGCTGATGGTGTCGCCGGACCGCACTGGCCCGACCGATGGTTGCTATCGTCGTTTCTCACTACCTGTTACGGTCAAAGATGAAAAACATATGTCCAGCTTGACCTTGTTTTCACAATTCATCCCCCGGATCGCAAGACCGGGCTGAAAAGCGCTTTTGCAGCTTGTATCAAAAAAACGGAGCGCATTTCAAGCAACAGGCCATTTTCCCGTGCTACTTGGTTACGGACAGACCGGATTCAAGAATGGTCAGGCCGCGAATTCGCTCCAGAAAAGCGCCGCGCCGCACGTCGGGCCGGTTCTCGCCCGGACGCAGGGTGGAAATGACCAGCTGTCCGGCCACGGCCCGGCCCGCGCTCCCGTCGGGCAACGTTGTCCGCACGCCCCACATGTTGTGAAGCATGAGCGGCTCGCCCCGCCCGTCCGTGCCCAAGTACAGACCAATATGACCGGGCATGGAGATGAACGAGGCAAAGGGCATGCCTTGACGGCGGATGACGTCCAGCTTGGCGTCCGGCGTCAACCCTTCCAGAGATACAAGGCGGCCTCCGTGCTGGGCCTGCTGCGAAGAATTGCGCGGCAGCCAGACGCCGAAGGGCAGAAACAGGTCGCGCAAGGTCGAGGAGCAGTCCCGGTTTTCAAACATGCCGCCCCAACCGTAGAGTTGGCCGGCCATGGCATCGGCCAGCCGGGCCACGGTCCGCGACGTCAACGGCAGGGGCATGACCGCCGCATCCGCCTGCGGCACTGCCGCCAGACCGGTTTTGGCCCAACCGTTGGCGTCGCGCAGCGGCACTTTGACCTGCAGCACGCCGCCTGCCCGGGAATGCAGGGGGAAAATCGCGCCGATATGGGTCTGGCCCAGCAGGCGGCCGCCTTCGAGCAGGGGCACGTCGTCGCGCACCAGGGCGGCCATGACCCTGGTCTCGTAGGCCTCGCAGAAATCGTGTCCGGCCAGGGCCACATCCTCGACCCGCACCCAGCCGTTGGCAAAGGCCGTTTCGACAAAATACCAGCCCCGGTCCTTGGACACATGACAGACCAGCACCGGTGTTCCGAGCCACACGGCGCTGTTTTGAAAATAATCAAAGGGAAAACCCTCGCCCGGCTTGGTCGGATCAAGGAAAAACGGCCGCACCGACGGCAGCACGCGCATGGCCGTGTTGCGGGTGACAATGGCCGGATAATTCATGGACGGGAACGACTCCATGCCCTGCAGCGCCACCAGCTGACTCCAGCGCTGCGGCGGGAAAGGCTGCAGATTCTCGGCGTACCCCTGCTTGGACCCCAGGCCCTTGACGCCCCAGAAGGCCTGTTCCGGCGTCAGAGACGTTTTCTTCAGTTTCCACGGGGCAAAAAACCGCTCCAGGAAGCGTTCGTGCATTGCGGCCTGTTCGGCCGGATGCAGCAAGGGCTGATCCGACACGACCACAGCCTCCGATGCCAGTTGCGGGCCGTCGAAAACAACTTCCGGCAGCAGATGCGCCCGCTGGGGGAGAATGACTTCGACCGACGTGGAAACCTGCGAGGCGACGTCCGGGACCGGCTTGCTCGCGCAGCCGGCCAGCAGAGCCAGAAGAATAGCCACCAAGAAGCGCACAGCTGCATTCATGAGAATCGTCCGAGGTTGATGGATGGTTGAGGGGTGCCTGAACCCGGAAAACACACGTTCAGGCCGGATTCAGTAAACCTTGCGCCGCGAAAACCCTTTGCCGATGACATTGAAGGTGTTCTCGAAAATAACGAACGCATCCGGGTCAAGAGTGAAAATCAGCTCTTCGAGTTTCTTCTGCTGCACGTTGTTGACCACGGTCATGACCACCTGCTTGGGCAGTCCCGTGTACCCTCCCCGGCCCTCCAGCAGGGTCACGCCGCGATGCGCTTCCTCCATGATGGCCCGGGCAATGGCCGCCGCGTGGTCCGAGACGACAAAGACCAGCTTTCGCTGGTTGAACATGCTCAGCACGTAATCCATGATCTGGGCGGTGACGAAGACCATGATCAGGGAGTACAGCACCACGTCCGTCTCCAACATGCCGAAACTGACGGTGAACAAGGCCGCATTGAACAGGAAGCTGATCTGGCCGATACGGAATCCGTAACGCTGATGCAGGATGATGCCGATGATATCCAGCCCCCCGGACGATCCCAAGGAACGCATGCTGGTCCCGGCCCCGGCCCCAAGCAACGCACCGGCGGAAATGGCCGCCAGCAAGGGATCCTGCACAGGCAGGGTAAAGGTGATCAGCTCCATGCAGACCGTAATGGCCAGCATGCCGTAGGCTGTGTAGAGAACAAAGCGCCGGCTGACCAACACCCAGCCGAGAACGGCGATGGGAATGTTCAGAATGAGGAGCCAAAATCCCGGCGTCAGGGTTTGGGAAAAATAATAAACCAGCAGGGCGATACCCGACACGCCGCCGGAAACCAGCCCCTGAGGCACGGCCACGGCCTTGATAGCCATGGCGACCAGAAAACTGCCCGCGGTCAGAAGAAACAGATTCCACGGAATGGAAAAGGCGTAGCTGCGTAAATTGGCGTTCATGGGACAGGAGCTTGCATCGTTCGGAAAAAAAGTCCAGCGATCCCGGCTTGCAGGAAGCGCTGATCACGTGACTTTTGCTCGTGGCCCGACAGGTTCGCCACAAGCAAGCTCCCCGACACTGCTGCGGGCCCGGGCTTCCCGCCGACCAGCATCAACGCCTCTCACGACGAGTCCGGGAGCCGGGTTCCCCAAGGTGACGGAGGGGAATAGTGATTGCCCTTGCCGACTACTGCCGCTAGGGCCATTGCTTCGATTTTGCAGCCCACAGGAGAAGTTCATGCCGAATACGGAAATCTACTCACGGATCAGCACCGCATGCCTCATTGCCCGAAACCAGGTCGTCAGCGTGGCCGAACTGTTGGACGAGGGCGGCACGGTGCCCTTCATCGCCCGCTACCGCAAGGAACGGACCGGCGGACTGGACGAGGTGGCCATTCAGGCCGTCCGCGACAGGCTGGAGCTTGAACGCGAGCTGGACAAACGACGCGAGGCCATTCTCGGCAGCCTCGGCGAACGCGGGCTGCTCACCCCGGACCTGGAACAGGCCATGCGCCAGGCGGAAACCATGACCGCCCTGGAAGACGCCTACCTGCCGTACCGCCCCAAAAAACGGACGCGGGCGACCATGGCCAGAGAGCGCGGTCTTGAGCCGTTGGCCACCGCCGTTCTGACCGGCAAGGGCAGGCCGGAAATCCTGGCCCGGGCCTATGTCAACCCGGACCAGGACGTGCCGGATACGGATGCAGCCCTGGCCGGAGCCAGCGACATCATTGCCGAAATGGTCAGCGAAGATCGCCGCTGCCGTGAAAACCTGCGCCTTTTTTTCGCCGCCAAGGGGGTGATCACGTCCTCGGTGCGCAAAGGCAAGACGGAAGAAGGTGAAAAGTTCCAGGATTATTTCGACTGGACCGAGCCGGCCCGAACCGCGCCGGGTCATCGCATTCTGGCCATGCTGCGCGGTGAACGGGAGAAAGTCCTGGCACTGTCGTTGCGCCCGGACCAGGACCAGGCCTTAGCCCGGTTGCACGGCATCTTTCCCATTCCGGAAGGACCATGCGGCCAGGTCGTGCGGACCGCCCTGGCCGACGGCTACGCACGCCTGCTGGCACCGTCCCTGGAAACGGAACTGTGGAGCGAACTCAAGGCCAAGGCCGACCAGGAAGCCATTGCCGTCTTTGCCGCCAACCTGCGCGAACTGCTCCTGGCCCCGCCCCTGGGGCCACGGCGCGTCCTGGCCCTGGATCCGGGGCTGCGGACCGGAGCCAAACTTGTCTGCCTGGACGAGCAGGGCGCGCTGCTGCATTGGCAGACCGTTTTTCCCGTCGGCAGCCAATCCAGGACCCACGAGGCCGGACAGATCGTGACCGAGCTGGTCCGGCGATTCGCGATCCAGGCCGTGGCCGTGGGAAACGGCACCGGAGGGCGGGAGACCGAAGCCTTTGTCCGTGGCCTCGGCCTGCCGACCCATGTCGACATCATTTTGGTCAACGAGGCCGGAGCCTCGGTCTATTCGGCGTCTGAGCAGGCTCGTCGCGAGTTCCCGGATCTGGACCTGACCTACCGCGGGGCAGTGTCCATCGGTCGCCGCCTGATGGATCCTTTGGCCGAACTGGTCAAAATCGACCCCAAATCCATCGGTGTCGGTCAGTATCAGCACGACGTCGACCAAACGGCGCTGAAGAAAAGTCTTGATGACGTGGTCGTATCCTGTGTCAACCAGGTCGGAGTGGACGTCAACACGGCCAGCGCCGAGTTGCTGACACGAGTGGCCGGCCTGGGACCCGTGCTGGCCGCAAACATCGTGGATCATCGAAGGGAGAACGGACCGTTTGCCGAACGCAAGCTCCTGCTCAAGGTCAAGCGCCTGGGTCCCAAGGCCTTTGAACAGTGCGCGGGATTTCTGCGCATCCGCGACGGCAGGAATCCTTTGGACGGCAGCGCCATCCATCCGGAACGATATTCGCTGGTTCAAACCATGGCCCGCGATCTGGGCTGCACGGTCGCCGATCTGCTGGGCAATCCGACCCTGCGGGAAGGCATTGACCCAGCCCGCTACGTGGACGCGGAGGTCGGCCTGCCCACCCTGAAAGACATTCTGGCCGAACTGGACAAGCCCGGCCGGGACCCTCGCCCTCCCTTCCAATCATTCCGCTTTGCCGATGTGCACGAGATAGCGGACCTGCATCCGGGCATGGTCGTTCCGGGAATCGTGACCAACGTGACCCGGTTCGGAGCGTTTGTCGATGTGGGCGTGCATCAGGACGGTCTGGTGCACATCAGCAACCTGGCCGATCGCTACGTCAACGATCCGTCGGAAATTGTCCGGGCAGGGATGCAGGTCCGGGTCACGGTGCTGGACGTGGACGCCAAACGCAAGCGCATCGGCCTGAGCATGCGGGAGAGAGACGGCCAATAGATAGGGGCGAAAAATTTTTCGCCCCTACGATCCATCACCCCGGCGTCCATGTACC
>CAZYZA010000128.1:0-8398 GCA_964651415.1 uncultured Desulfovibrionaceae bacterium | reverse complement strand
GTGGCAAGTCTGGAAAAACTTCTGGCCGATCGCAAGAAACAGGAAGCGGCCAAGGCCAGCCAGACTGCCCAGAACGAGGCGGCGAAACCTCAGCAGACCGCTCAGAGCAATGTGGCCAAGCCTGTTGCGCCAAACCCGACGGCTGTTGCCCCTGCGGGTAAGCCAGTCGGGGTGTCCCCCCCCACGACGTCTTCACCAGCCCCAAGTGGCTCATCCGCTTCGTCGGATGCCGATGCTGGCAAATGCCGCTGCGAAGATTGGGACAGTGACGGTCGGTTCGGAGTGGTGTTGAACGGAAATGTTCTTCGGTCCAATATCGGACCGTACGAGGAGTGCATGCGCTACCTGGCAAGTCTTGGGCAATGTGCGGGCTCAGGAGGAAATTCCGGAATGGAATCTTCTGGCAGTCAGGCGACGGAAAGCACAAGTCCAGAAGCTGCGGGCCAAGCCGTGTCTGGCCAAGCATCCCCCGTTCCCGATGGTTGGCAGCCCGTGACCATCGGCAATGTCCGTTTTGCGGTGCCCCAGTCATGGCAGCACAAGACCATGGATGAGCCGGACGTGGAGCAGCTGTACCTGTACTGGGACGGCAGTTTCGACGCGCCTCTGCACGGAGTGTCCGGTGGGATTACGGGCAACTACGGTCAGGCCAAAGCGGATCTTCCGAGCCCGCGCACGGTGCGTCTGGGTGGAGTCGATGTCTTGCGGGCCGACGACGGTCCGGCCATGAATCTGCTTTTTCCCCCCATGTCCGGTAACCGTGGCGTGGCCCTGGTAATTTTCCGTGGTCCCGGCGGCAGCCAGGCGACTATTGACGCGGTGCTGCAAACCTTCAGCGTCAACGGTCAGGCCGAAGCGGCCCCGGTCCCGTCGGGCACTCCGGAAGTCAGTTTCGAGGCCGGAAATATTTACGGTGTGGACAACAATCCGACCAAACCCACGGTCTTTACCCTGAACGCTCCGCGCGTGCTGGCCCTGATTCAGAACTATCACTGGAATTCAGCCCGGGGCACGACGCCTGGGACCATAGGTCTGCGTGAGGCCGGGGGCCAGACCTACGGACCGTGGCAGACCCAGGGCAGCCCCGGTCAGGGCGGCGTGCCCAACGCCTACTGGACCGCCCGACCCATGGTCCTGCTCCCGGCCGGAACATACACGGTTATCGATTCCGATCCGGCCTCATGGGCGCAAAATTCCGAATCCGGAGGGCGGGGATTTACGCGGGTTGAAACACTGCCGGCAAAGTGATCACACCACGGGCAGCCAAGAGACAAGGAGGGTGCCATGCAGATACTGACTATCGTCATTTTGGTCGTTTTCCTCTTTCCGGTAACCGGGCTTCAGGCCTCGGCCCCGGTGGAGGTGGTCATCACCGGATGCGTGCAGGAGGGGATCATCATTTCCGAATCAACGGACTTCGGCACCCACCAGAGCGCTGGAAAGTACCAGATCCGGCCCATGACCGCGCAGGGTCAGGCTCTTGATCTCGGGCGGCATGAGGGGCGCAGGATCTCCATTTCCGGCCAGTTGTTGCCGGGCGACAGTTTCTATGCGGACGAGTCCTCCATTGTCGACCAGGGGCCATGCGCGGGGGCGGAAGTCAGGGAGCCCCGAACCAAGGCGTTCGCCAACCCAATGGTTCATGGTCTGGCCCTGGATTTCTGCCAGTTCTGGGGAGACGGGTGCGGTCAGCCCGCGGCGGACGCCTGGTGTCTGAGCCAGGGCTATGAGCGCGCTCTGCGCTATGAAGTTCAGGTCGACGCTCCTCCGACCCGGATTATCGCCACGGGGCAAGTCTGTGATCAGGAATTCTGCGACCGCATCGTTGCCGTGACCTGCGTCGAGATGACCGGGGGCTGGTATCGTCACGCCCGGCAATATGCCGGATTGGGAGGGACGCCATGATCAGGGCTTTGCTTCTGCTTTGTCTGCCGCTGATTCTGAGCGGCTGCATCATGGACGCCATGTACGGCGGTATACCCAATGCCGTGAGCATGGAGCCGGCCGTTTACAATCTGGAGGGCATCAACGGCCCTCATGACGATTTCAACGCCGTGGCCGGGCCGCCGCCATTGGCCATGGACGCCTTTGTCGCCTTTGCCAGCAACGACGCCAGCCGGGGCGGACTTTTTTCCATCGATGCAGGGCGGCTTACGGTGGTGCAGAACCCGTACCCCAGCCGGCGGCAGAACCACCCGCCGAGACCGGCCATCACGGCTCAGCGCCTGGGGGCCTTTGTCCGCATTCCCGATCTGCCCGGCAATGTCCGCGGCCCAATGCCCCTGGCTTCGACCATGGTTCCCGAACGTCGCTACGGTCGGCAATTCGAGCATCATATGACCAGGGAGTTGACCCTGAACGATGAACCCTTGTCCGGCAACAGCAGCGGCGTGCTTCCCGCCGGTGGCGTGTGGATGTTTGATGCGGACCACGAAGGGCGGCGCAACCTGTATTTTGTCGACGATTCCGGCCGGGTGCGGCCCTTTTTCGGCAATGATCCGCAGGCTGACGACGCCTATGCCGCCTACGATTTCATCCGCCATGAACTCTATTTCTGCTCTAACAGGTCCGGGAATTATCGCCTCTACCGCTACCGCAACGTCTCCCGGGATCTGAATTTTGCCCAGTGGCTCGGCAATGCCAAACTGGCCGCAGAGATTGTTCCGGCCACGGAGTTCGACGCCCCGGGTCAGACCATGGCTCCGTTTGTTTTCGGCGATTTTCTTGTTCTGGCCTCGGACCGTCCGGGCGGCCGGGGCGGGTTTGATCTGTATCTGTCCCGTCACGTTGCCGGACGCTGGGAATCGCCTGTCAATCTGCAGACATTGATGCCCTCCGGGGTGGAGCTGAACACGGCCGGCAATGAATTCCGGCCCTCAGTGCTGACCATGGGATTTTCTGATTTTCAGGATCTGAGAGTGCTGCTTTTCTCCTCGGACCGGCCGGGCGGGATGGGCGGATATGACCTTTATCTGACGGCCTTGCCGCCGTTGTGACCAAGGAAGTTCGGATGAAACGATTTTTTGTAATGTCGGCAATGGTCCTGGCGATTTTGTCCATGGCGACAGCTCGGGCCAGCGAGGGGCCCGGAGGTGACGTGCCGGTGGACGTACCCCGGATCATGCAGGTCAGGATTCTTTCGGATGGCGGCCTCATTGCCTTGAGTCCGGAAAAAGGCGGTCTGTACCGAAGCCGTCCGGGTGGGACGGGTTGGCGCAAAGTGGCCGCGCCGGAGGTGTTCATACATCACCTGGCCGTCCACCGGGATGGAACCATCTATCTGGCTTCGGACGACGGCGTCTTTAAATCGCACGGGGACAGCTGGGAACCTGTGCTGCAAGGCCCGATCGCTTTTGTTCACTTCGGCCCGGACGGCGACAAAGTCCTGATCAAGGCCTGGGGCCGGGGCGTGTACATGCTGGGCAAGGCCGATCTGACCACCGACTCGGTGCGGCGCGCCGAGGATCTGGCCAGGCGCAAGAGCGAACTGGAGCAACGCTCCCGCAGTCTGATGAGCAGGATGGCCAAGAAGTTCAACAGCGACAACGCCACGCAGGAAGAGGTCATGGAGCAGCTCAGCCACTACCGTCAGTGGCAGGAAGCGCAGTCGGAAATTCAGGCCTTGGAGGGCCGGCAGCGACAAGGCTCCATGGCCGCGCCCGGACTTTTGGCCAACGCGGCCGTGACCTGTGCCGCCATGACCGGGGAAGGGGCTTGGCTGGTGGGAACATTCGGCCATGGGGTTTTCGGCGCTCGTCCCGGCCACAAGGAGTGGCTGCCGCTCTCGACAGGCTTGTCCAGCCGGTGGATCATGTCCATGGCCGCGGCTCCCTGGGGCGTGGTTTACGCCGGAACATACGGCGGCGGGCTCTGGGCCTGGCGGGCTGAACAATCAGATTGGGTCATGGTCGCGTCTTTGCCGGCGGAAAGCGCGATTGTGGACATGGCTTTTGGTCGACAGGGACAGTGGACTGTCGCAACCGAGAATCATGGTGTTTTTGTGTCCATGGACCAGGGGCAGACCTGGGTCCGCAGTGACGTGGCGGCAGGCCTGTCGGTGCAGAGCGTGGCGGTCGGGCCGCAAGGGCAGATCTGGGCCGGGACCTGGAACGGTGGTCTGTATGTCTCCGCGGATCAGGGTTCGACCTGGCGACACCGGCCTTTCGCTCATGTCGTCCGACCCGTGGGCCTGGCCTTTGATGCCGGGGGAACAGGCTATGCAGCCTTGGCCGGACTTGGCTTTTTCCGCAGCGACAATGGCGGTCGCGCCTGGACCTACCTGTCCACGCCGGTCCGTCCGGCCAAGAATCTGAGTCTGGCCGTGGACAGGACTGGCGAGGTCCTTCTGGGTTCACGACTCGACGGATTGTGGCGGTCCGAGGATCAGGGCCGGACCTGGACCAAGGACATGCGGGGCCTGCCTGACGGCGGGGTCAACCACGTGGCGGTCAGCCCGTCAGGTTTGACCCTGGCCGTGCCATCCGACGCTTCCGGGCTTTTTGTCCGCTCGGCAGAAGGCGAATGGAGTCTTGTGCCCATGGCAGATGAAGACGGCTGGGCTTACAGCGTGTGGGAAACACGTTTTCTGCCCGATGGGCGTTATCTCGCTTTCGGCTACCAGGATCTGGTCGTGTCCGTGGATTCGGGTCGGACGTGGCGCCGGGAGCGCTTTGGACAGGCCTTTCGCAGGCTGGCCGTGGACATGAGCGGCGCGATTTTTACCGAGCGCATGATAAGCACCTTTGTTCTCGGGCCGGAAGGTGGTGAGCGGGGTTGGGTCGAGGCCAAACAAATCCCTTCGGACGCCTGCGCCGCCTTTGTACAGGCCGGAGAAAGACTGTGGCTGGGAGCAGGTCTTGCCGGCGGCCTTCGGATCCTTGAAGCTCAGGACGGGGCCATGACGGTTTACCAACAGGGGCTGGCCGGGCAGAAAATCTACGCCATGGCCGCAAGTCCGGACGGGTCGATTTTCGCCGGACTGGACGAGGGGCTGGTGGTCTCCCGCGATGGGGGGCTGACTTGGGCCAGGGTCGCCATTGGGGATGAATGAAAGCAGTGTTGCGCGGATGGAGGGATTCATGAGTTTGTTCTTGCGGCAGGTGCTGGCGACCGGCGTGATTGTGGCCGTGCTTTTGGCCTGGTGGTTTCCGGCCCCCTTGTTGCTGCGTACGGAGTTGGTTGATTGGGGTCGGCTGTACGAATCGCGTTACGCTTCGGGCGGGTCCGGTCTGGGCGTCATGGGCATGGGCAAGGCGTTTATCCGTTCGGTGACCGAGCCTCTCCCCTTGAACCGATTCATCGAATCCAGAACCGCCGATCAGCTGGTCGTCGGAACAGACCCGGCGTGGTCCTCGGTTCTGAACAATCTGGAGGACACGCTGAATCCCGGAGGCAAAGCCGTGTGCTACGTCGTTCCGGACACGGCTCCGTTTGACGTCCTGCCCCGAACGGGCCGTTATCTGCAGTGGGCCGACGAGCGGGGCATCCGCTATCTGGAGTATCAGTTCGTTCCGGCCGTTGACTTCGAATCTCACTCCATCCCGGCAGAGGTTCAGTTTCCGCTGCGTCTTTCCTGGCTTCTGCTTCTGTCCTTTGGTCTGGGCGCAATGGTGCTGGGTTTTGTTGCCGGCGGCCGACCGGGTTTGATCGAAGGCAGCTCGGCCGGCAAGGGGCTGCGCTGGTCGGCTGTTTTTTCCCTGCTGTGCGGAGGGGCCGTACTCTGGCCGTTTGTCTACCAGAGCGTCGGGTCCGGCTTCAGTTTCGCTTCCATTCTGATGGGCGGGCTCTTTTTGACCGGCGGTCTGGTCGGCATGTGGCTTTTCGGTCGTCAAACCTCCATGCTGCGCCGCATGGTTGCGGGCGACTGTCTGGCCCATTTCACCTATCCGCCCGAGGAATGGACCAAATTCACGCGGTGGAACTTCGGCGAGGAAGCTTCGGAAAAGAAATCGCTCTGGCTGCTCATTTTTGTCATCAGCCTGGTTGTGGGCCTCGGATTCATGGCCGTGATGCAGGACGAAGCCTCGGTCTGGGTTTTCGGCGGATTGATGGGCTTTATGGGAGTGCTCTGGCTTTTGGCGGTGGGTATGCCCAAACTGACCTACCGGCGGCATCTCAAACAGACGGGACAGGTCTATGTCGGACGGGACGGCATCTATCTCAACGGTTCCGTGCACAGCTGGAACACCTGGGGCGCGCGCCTGGATCAGGCGACATTCACGGATAGTCCGCTGCCCCATATCGAAGTCGTCTATTCGTATCTGATGGTTGCCGGCCGGTCTTTGTATTTCTTCCGCAACTATGTCACGGTGCGGGTTCCGGTTCCGGCCGGGCAGGAAGAACTGGGCAAAGAAGTTGCGTCAAAGCTCAAGGGCAGGAAGTCCGGAGGAAAAAAATGAAGTCATGGATGAGCTTTTTGGTGGCGCTGCTTTTTTGCGCCACGTCGTTGTCCGCGTCGATGCCGGCCTATGATTACCTGCCCCCGGAGCTTGTCCAGCTGCGGGACGAGGGGCGGCTGACGGTCCGCGCCTTGTGGGCCTGGCAACTGGTGCCGGAATTGACCCCGGCCATGGCTCTGGAATTCCGTGAACTTGGCCATGATCTTCTGGACGCCGACCTGCGGCAGATCAGGGACTGGATGACCCTGTCCGACGCCGGTCAGCTCCAGCTGTCCGGACAGCAGCGGGAACTGCTGGGGGCATTGCTGGTCTGGATGGAACCGGATCAGGAGTCTCAATCTGATCCGGACCAGGACTCGCCAGCCGCACTACCGACCGATGATGCAACCGAGCCGGTCGGATCTGTCGCGGAGGTGGCCGCAGGACAACCAGGAATTGCCGATGTCGCTGTGGAGCAACCTGTTGTCGTCGATGTCGAACCCGGTGGGCAGGATTTGGCCCCTGAACCGGCCGCAATCCCTGTTGTCCTGGACGCCCCGGCGGAAGATGCGTCGTCCGGCGCAATCGGGGGAGAAATTCCCCCGCAAACAGCCGACGCGCTGTACCGGGGCAATCTGGCCCGGACCGGTGTTTTTGCCGGACCAGCCCCTCAGCAGACGCCAACCCTTGTCTGGAAGTTTGAACTGACCAAAGATTACTGCCGGGACCCGGTCGTCGCCGGCGATACCGCCTACATCGGCAGCGTGGACGGACATCTGTACGCCATTGATCTGGTCAGGGGCGAGCTGCGCTGGAAGTTCAACGCCGAGGACTGGATTGATTATTCCCCGGCGGTGTCCGCAGGAACGGTCTATTTCGGCAACATCATGGGCGACAAGAGCGGCGACAGGCATCTTTTTGCCGTGGACGCGGCGACAGGTAGTGAAAAATGGAGATTCAAGTCCAAATACTATGGCGTCAACTCCTCTCCGGCCATTGTGGGGCAGACTGTCTATTTTGGTGCCGGTGACCACCATCTTTACGCCCTGAATGCCCTGACGGGCGAAAAAGAGTGGAGCTTCGACGGATCTGTTGCTTTTTCATCAAGCTCAAGTCAGGTGGGCACCCCGGCCATCGCCGACGGCACGGTTTATTTTGGCCACGGCAACCACCTGACCGCTGTGGAATTGGGCGCGGAAGCGGGAAAATGGAGGTATTCGTTGGCAAACATCAGTACCTGTCCGGTTGTGTCGGACGGCGTCGTCTATTTCGGGGCCGACATGGATTTTCACATCCACGCCGTGGATTTGCTTTCGGGTCAGGAAAAATGGAAGTTCGAAGCCGGACGCATCCTGTATCCGCCTGCAGTCCATGATGGCGTCGTTTATGCCGTGAGTTTCGACAATCTCCACGCCCTCGACGCCCAGACGGGAGCCGAACGATGGACCATCAACACCGTGCGGGAGAGCCTCACGGCGCCCGTCATCGTGGGCGACACAATCATTGTCGGGGCCGGCAAATTTCTCCTCGCCCTTGATCGCGCCAGCGGTCAGGAAAAATGGCGATTCGAGGCCGGTGACGCCATGACCACTCCGGCCGTGTCCGGCGGCCTCGTCTATTTTTGGGCCGAGGACGGTTATTTCTACGCCGTGCGTTAGTTGATTTTCTGCTGCAACGAGGAGGCTTTATGCGTTATTCCAGGACATTTCTGTTATTGGCCGTGCTGTTTTTGTGTCTGTCCGGGGGCACGGCTTTTTCCCAGGATGCCCCGGCAATGGAGACTGCCACCGGGCCGGCGGGGCTGCTGGAACTTGAGCAAAAAGGCGAGGTTACGGTTCGCGCCCTGCGCGCCTGGGGGCGGCTGCCCGATCAGTTTGTCGCCCTGGCTAGGGACATGCGACAGCAGGGCGGCATTGATCTGCTCGGGGCCGATCTGACTCAGGTTCGGCAATGGATTGAGCAGGCCGAAGCCGGGGATGCCGCTTTGGCCCCGTTTCAGGGCGAACTGACGGAACTGATCC
>CAZYZA010000127.1:0-8991 GCA_964651415.1 uncultured Desulfovibrionaceae bacterium | reverse complement strand
GTGGCATGGCTAAAATTGGCCAGAAATTCGGGTCTAAGTGATAAACATGGGGTAATAAAGCAATCCAGTCCGTGAAACCAGCCTTAGCCGGAGGAACCCATGCGCATGTCCATCCGAAAAAAACTGCTTCTGGCCTTCACCTGCACCATCCTGATCTCAATTCTGACCACATGCATTGTCCTTGGGCTGCAGATCCGAAAATCAGCAGTCTCCACTTTCCATCAATCCGCATCCAAGGAGTTGTCGCAAATCGACAGAGCCATAACAATTTTTGTGGACAAGGCGCTGAAGATGACCACGCTGATCGCTACCCACCCTGCAACCCGGCGAGCCGACGAAACCATCCATAGTTATGTCAACGAAACCCGTCCGCTCTCCCCCAAAGATATCGACCGAAGCGATCTCGAAAAACAGATGGTGGAATTTTTCAAGCTCATCAACTCCACCCATCCGGAATACGTGGAAGTCTTTATGGGTACCAAATGGGGCGGTTTTGCTTCATCCGGTGAAAGCGAAATGCCGCCCGGATACGATCCACGAAAGCGCCCCTGGTACACCAAAGCCATGGAAACACCGGACAGGCCATCCATATCGCCGGCGTATATGTCAACAACTGGCGAAGCCGTCATCAGCAACATGCGCCCCATCCTCTCCGCCGGAGGAGAAATTATCGGCTGCTCCGGACTGGACGTGGGACTTGGCGTACTGACGGACCTGATCCAACAATCGCCCATCGGCCAGACCGGTTACGTGATTTTGGTCCAGGATGACGGAACCATTTTGGCCCATCCCCGCCACAACGACTTCAACTTTCAAAAAATGACGGACACCGGCGTACCGGCCTTGACGCAACTCAACGCTGTTGGACGCGGCGGGATGCAAGTCAGCATGGACAACCGACAGTGGTTCGCCGAGGTACATACTATTGATAAGCTTGGCTGGAAATTGATCGGGGTCATTGAAAAGACCGAGGTCATGGCCGACTTCAACGACATGCTGAAAAAAATGACGGTCATGGCCGTCATTCTGACCGCCATCTTTTTAACTGCGGCAATCTTCTTCGCCAACACCATGGCCCGGCCGATCATGAACGCAACAGGCATGCTCAAGGATGTCGCCGAAGGTGAGGGCGATCTGACCCGCAGGCTGGTGGTGGCCTCCAGGGATGAAATCGGCGACATGGCCACATGGTTCAACACTTTTCTGGATAAGCTGCGCTCCATCATCAAGGAAGTGGTCTCCAACGGAGGCTTGCTGAACAATGCATCGGACCGGCTGCTGTCCATTTCCCAAGACCTGCGAACCGGGGCGGACGCCACAGCCCGCAAGGCAGAATCCGTGTCCTCCGCCTCCGGCGACCTCAATGACAGGTTCAGCACCGTGGCAGCCGCCATGGAGCAGGCCACCCAAAACACAAACATGGTGGCCACTGCCGCTGAGGAAATGGCTGCCACCATTCATGAAATTGCGACCAATACAGAAAAGGCCCGCAGCATCGCCAATCGGGCCATGAGCGAAGCAGGAGCGGCCACCACTGCCATGACAGGCCTGAACGACGCGGCCATGGACATCGGCAAAGTCACGGCGATCATCACGGAGATATCAGAACAAACCAACCTGTTGGCCCTGAATGCGACCATTGAAGCCGCCCGGGCAGGAGACGCAGGGCGTGGATTTGCTGTCGTGGCCAATGAAATCAAAGAACTGGCAAAGCAGACTTCGACGGCCACCGAGGAGATAAAGCAGCGTATTGCCGATATTCAGGGCACCTCGACAAGCACGGGAGGACAGATCAGAACCATTGCCGAGGTCATCGCGGAGATCAACGAAATCATTGCCACCGTGGCCACCGCCATTGAAGAACAATCCGTGGCAACACGAGACATCGCCGGCAATGTGGCCCAGGCGTCTCTCGGCCTGCAGGAGGTCAACGTCAACGTGGCCCAGAGCTCCATGGTCCTCCAGGGAATTGCAAAGGAAATTCAGGATGTTAATGCGGCAACAGAAAGCAGCAAGCGCAGCACGGCCGAGGTCGCCCAGAATGCCGAGGAACTGCGACAACTCGCCACCAACCTCTTTGATCTCTTGGGGCGATTCAGAACCTGAAACCCCAGCGTCGGACTTCCGGCCTGCGGCCGAAAGTCCGACGCTGATTTCGCATCAAGGCGCCCAAACCCGAAAGGACTTCAGGGCTGTTCGTAAAACACGTAGGTCGCGAATTCAGATACTTCGAAATAGACTTTTTTCTCGCTACCATCGGCCTGGCCGTTCAAATTGGTATCGATGATGCCGTAGCCGTAACGGTATCCCCGGGCCTGACGGTCAGAAGTGCCGTAGGCCGTGGACAGCTTGTCGATCTTGATGAATCGTTGCACCAAGCGGTCTCCGGCATAGATTTCAAGCACGCCGTTGGTGCCGGTCCAGTTCTGAATGGACCGGCTGAACTGATTCTGCGCCTCCTGAGTACACCCGACCAACACCAAGAGCACCAGGCAACACAACACGTTTCGCATCGTTTATCTCCTTGACTGAAGGTACAAATCTACGGCCGGATCTTGCTCCAGGCCGGCAGGCGGTCCCAGGCCAGACGCAGCAGGGCGTCATGTTCCCTGGTCTGCGGATCCAGCTCCTCCAACTGCCGCCAAAAAGAAGGGCCATGGTTGCGATGGGCCACATGGCAGAGTTCATGAAGCATGACATGGCGCGCCAAGACCGGAGATAGAAAAAGAAGCTTGGCGTTGAGACTGATCACGCCCCGGGCGGAACAACTTCCCCAGCGAGTGGATTGATTTCGGATCTGGACATTACTGATGGGGATGGCGGACTGAAGGGAAAGACGACGGCACAGCGGAGCAAGATGATCCCGTCCAACCTGGATCAAAAAACGCTGCAAGAGGGTCAGCCCCAGATCCTGGCGACCGGACGGACAGGTCAGCCGTAAAACAGATCCGGCATTTTCAAGACGGGCGCGGTCTCCGGCCAGAAGCTGCAGATCCCAGGTCTGACCAAGAAAATCCAGACTGACACTGGAGGGCATCAGGGATTGACCAGAGGCTTCATCGCGGCTGGCCAGGATGCGATGCCGATCCATGATCCACTGCTCATGTCGATCCAGAATCGACGGCACATCATCCACGGAAACCCGGTACGGAAGAACCACCTCCAGTCCAAGATGCGACCGCATCTTGATCCAGACCCGCTTGGCCCGAGGATTACGCTTTACGTGTACGGGGATGGAACGCCACAACATATGAAAAGGGCGGCTAAAGCCGCCCTGGGTTACCAGACTTTGGTCCGTTGTTCCTCAATGGCCCGGACCTGCTCCTCATAGGTTGAGAATCCGGCCTGGTGCAAGGCATCAAGGACCGTGGTCTCCCAATCCCAGTTGGAATAAATGACCGGCTTATGGAAAATGCTGCGGAAGGTTGCCAGTTCGTGGCGATAAAACTCTTCCTTGGCACTGCCCAGATTGGACTGCAACTGTTCATGCAGACGGGCCAATTCGCCTTCATACCAGTCCATCAGATCCGGCCCGGACGTGTTCTTCTTCAGGATGTGCTCATAACGGTTTTCCGCCAGGAGCATGTGCAGACGTTCCAGATGCTGTTCCTTGAGCCAGGCCCCAAGATTGGACAAGGGGATGTTCTCGGCCTCGATTTCGGCCACGTCCACTTTTGTCTGCTGATAGGTGTCGGGCACGACGGAGGCGGAAACAATGCCGGCAATGCACACCAGCCCACGGATAATTTTGGAGTTGGAGACACCCTGGCCGCAAAAGCCGACCTTCTTGCCGAACTTCTGTCCGGTGAAGATGGTGGTCAGAATGGCCCAGACCACGGCCGGATCCTCTTCGTCGTAGATGTGGCGCAGCTGAGAGTTGTCGCGATCCGTGCCCAGGACCAACTGGGTCATGTCGTTGGAGCCGATGGAGAAGCCGTCGAATTCCTTGATGAATTCCTTGGCCAGCACCGCATTGCTCGGAATCTCGGACATCAGGATGATTTTCAGTCCGTTGTCACCGGAATGGATGTTGTGCACCTGTTCAAGGTAGCGCTTCATGGACCGGGCTTCTTCCAGGGTGCGGACAAATGGCAGCATCAGATGTAAATTGGCACCGCCAAAAGCGCCGCGAGCCAACTTGAACGCCTCAAGCTCCCAGTCGTGAATATTGCGGGACACCCCGCGATACCCGAGCATGGGATTGTCCTCATGTCCCTCAAACAGCAGTCCGCCCAGCAGGTTGCGATACTCGTTGGTCTTGTAGTCCGTGGTGCGGTAGACAATGGTCTTGCCATGAAAGGCCATGGCAAACAGCGCCAACCCCTGGGCCAGACTCTGGATGTAAAGTTCCTTGCCGCTGCGGTAGCCGCGGGACTTGAGAATTTCCCGAATTTTCTGCGGCAGGGTCCGCACCGTATCCATTTCCTGCTGCAAGCCGACTTTCTTGGCCACATCCTCGCGCAGGGCGGCGATCTTTTCCATGATGGCCACAACGGTCGGATCGTTCTCAATCCGCGCCACGTCCCCGGCGATAAGGTCCTGCAATTCCAGACGACGGCGCTGAGACTGGTGATCCGTTCCCAGGGCGTCCAATTCGTCGGCGTAGCCCATGATCACGGCGACATGCTCTTTGAGGGAGTGCGACGTCTTCAGGACTTCAAAACGCTGGGTTGCCCACTCCAGATGCTCGTCCAACTTCTTGTCCAGCTCCCGCAACTGACGGTGGATGGCCAGCACCTCGTCGGTACCCTTGGCGCCCTCGCGCTCGGTCAGTTCTTCCATCTTGCGGGCCAGACCGGTGACGATGCCCACATAGCTGCGCAGCTTGATATCCAGCGAGATGGTGCCGGCGGCCATTTGTTCGGACACGATCTTGGTCAGGTCGTTTTCCAGAGACGCGAGCTTGGTGTCGACAACCGCCTCCAGCGTGCCGAGGTCATAGGCTTCCACGGCCAGGGGATGAACGCCGATGTTGCCGAGCATGAACTCGGCCCGCAACAGGCCAACCTCAAAATCCGGAACTTCGCGCAGACGGGACAGGAACAACGACTGCCCCACGTCGGCCAGGATGAGGCCGATTTTGGTCTTGGTCGAAGGCAGCTGGCTGACATCAATCTCGCCGCCGACTTCAACCAGCGGGAGCAGGCCGCGATAAACCTTGCCGCGCGACCCATCCACGGTCACGTCCTGGCCATCCAGGGTGCGCAGCTTCTCCAGACGCTTGATGCCGATAACAGCCGGGATGCCGAGTTCGCGGGACGTGATGGCCGCGTGACTGGTGTCGCCGCCCGCGTCGGCCATGATCGCCGATGCGATGCGCATGCCCGGCACCATGTCAGGATCCGTGCGTTCAGCCGCCAGAATGTTGCCTTTGTTGATCTTGTTCAGCTCAAGCGCCGAGCGCAGGTAGCGCACGGAACCCTGGCCCGCGCCGCGGGATGCGCCATTGCCTTCCAGCAGGATCTCGGCGTCCTTGACGGCCACGGGATCCACTTCTTTGCGCCGCATGAAAATGGTGTGGGGATGCTTGTCCAGCTCCTCGTTCCAACGGGTTTCGGGCCTGGCCTGGACGAACCATAATCGATCCCACTGATCGATACAGAATTCGGAATCCATGATCATGCCGCCATAACCCTTGCTGATGCAGCGCACCCCCTGGGCCACGGCTTCAGCCTGAGCCAGGGACAGAGACCAGCGATAGGCCATGTCGTCACCGACGGTTTCGATCTTGGTGCCCCGACCGGACTCTTTGTAGACAATGCGCTTGTCCTTGCACCCCATGTAGCGGATGACAATTTCCTGGCCATCCTCGCGCTGAAAAACGTAAAACTTATCCGGAGTGACCAGGCCGCTGACCACGGCTTCGCCCAGTCCGTAACTGGCATCAATGGAAACCAGATCCTTGCGCGACGTGCCGCGGCAGCCCGTGGACGTATCGGCGGAAAAGGCCGTGCCGGAGATGACCGGATTGATCATGCGCATGATGCAGACGGACAAGGATGTGTTCTCAATGGCCCATTCCTGCTTGGCCTTGATGGCGATCTGGTCGTCACCGGTCTGCTCGGCCTTGGCCACGGCGTCGAGAATGGCTTCGCGCCGGTAAGTCATGGAGCGCAGATTGTACGCGGACGCGCAATCCCAGTGATAGGCCTGAACGACGTAATTGTCCCCGACGATATTGAGATACGTGTCCTGCAGCCCGGCAAAAGCCTTCTTGCGGCTGTCTTCACCGGCCGCAGACGAACGCACGGCCACGGGCTCGTTCTCAAGCCCCGCTTCCTTGCATATTTCCAGATACGCCGAGCGCACGGCGTCAGCCACGTCCTTGGGCAGATCCACGGACAAGATGGCGACCTGAACCAGAACCGAACGTTTGCGCAACTGGTCAATGCCTTCGGGAGAAACGGCAAATCCCTCGACCACGTTGTTGACGAAGGTCCGCAGACGAATGAGCGTTCCTTCCTGACGACGGGCAAGCTCCTTCACTTCCAAGGCGATCTTGCGCACAAATTTCTGCAGGAATTCTGAATCCTTGTTGATTTCCGGATCAGCCCAATCCGTGGAGTCGTAGGCCTTGTCCACGGCGGAACGAATCAAGGCCGCATTGACCTTGGTTTCATCCAAAAGCTTATGAAAAGCGATGGAGGAAATGGCCCGAAACTGCGGCGCCCGGATACCCTCGATGGTGCTGATGATGGCGGTGTTGTAGTTCTTGCCGCCGACCAGAAGTTCCGCATCCTCGCCAATGGTCACAATATCCTTGCCGGTCAGAACGAGTTGCTGCTGAATCAACTCAATTTTTTCGCGGGTCACTGCGACCTCTTCGGTTTTATCAGATTTCTTCTTTGCACTTTTCTTGTCGCCTTCGGACATGTTCTCCTCCTCATATCGCCAACAAAACGAAAACAAATGGGGCCGCCCGGAAAAAACCAACCTTGTGGCTACATGCCACGGTCCGGCTCAGTCAACAATACCGGACAGCCATGACATGAAAAAAAGTTCCACAATAGTTCTTGACAACAAAATAGCAGGCCCGAAGGCCTGCTATACTTTCTGACCGCAACCGGGACAGAACTTGTAATCGTCTTTGGTGACCGGAGCGGAACAGGTCGGACACTTGCGCGGCGCGGGCATGAGTTTGACCAAAAGCTCGCCTTCCTTGACCGGCACCATCTTTTTGTCTTCCTGGTAGTCGGCAAATTTGAGCACGCGCTCGACCATGCCTTCCACCGGAGACAGAATGGATTTTTCCTGCTTCATGATGGAGATGTTGAACAGCTCCTCGCCCTTCCTGACCATGTCGCCGGGCTTGACGTGCACAACCCACAAATCCCCGTTCGACGGCGATCCGACCTGATAGGGATCTCTGGGATCGGCCATTTCCACTCCGACCTCGTCTTTGCCCGTGGCCTCCGCCACTTTGGCCTGAACCGAAAACGACTCGGAGTCGAGCGAATAGGAGACAAGGCTCATGCCGTGGTCATCCGGACGGGACACATGCTTCATGCACAGAACATGATGACGCCCCTGGCTGTCCTTGAACATGATTTCATCGCCGGCCTTCATGCCGTCAAACCAGACGTGCAGCGGCAGACGGTTGCAATCCCCGTATTTCCCCACAAACTTGATGGTGTTCAGGGCGTCGCCGGGATGGTTCAGATACATGACCAGCTCTTCATCCGTCGGCGTGCGTCCTATATGCTCGGCCAGGCTGAGCTGCTCCTTGACCACGTCGATATCGAGCAGGGTTGTCAGCGGCGAGGATTCCGTCCGGCGCGCGATGGCTTCTGCGTATTCAGAACCAAAGGCGGACTCGTAGACCCAGTCCGGCGGGAAACCCAGCGGCAGACGACCGAACTTGCCCAGCAGCAAGTCGCGGAAAGCGTCGTTAGCGTCCTGATAGATGCACAGTCTTTCCGTCTTGATTTCCTCGGACAGCTGTGCTTCGGGCTGGGTCACGACCTGATCCAGCACGGCCAACAGGCGGCGCACGCCCCTGCGGCCCCCGCGCTTGTATGCTCCGGTCACGGCCAGAAAGGCCGTGTTCCAGGTGATCTGCGAACCGGGCGTCACATCATGGTAACGGACGATTTTGCGAATTCCGGCCAAAAACTTCAGCATGAACGGTAGCAGATGGATGTACCCCTGCTTCATGGCCCCTTCCTGCGACGAGGACGTGGCGCCGCCGGGCATGCCGTGCTCGATGACGTCGTAGTCGATGCCCTGGAAATACGGTGCGGTATAGCGGTCATAGTAAGGCATGATCTGCTTCAGGACAAAACCCGCAGTGCGGATCATTTCCTTGTTCAGATTCGTCTTCATGCCCAGTTCTTCGAGGTAGGCCGCCGTGGACAAGACCTCGCCCTGACCATACCAACGCACGGCCGCGCCGATGGCTGTGTCGACAATGTGCGCTCCGGCCTTGGCCGCCGCGCCCATGGCCGGCACAAACAGCCCGTCCGTAAAGTGCCGGTGGGCATGAATGACGAGGTCCGGATAGGCGGCGCGAATGGACGAGACCAGTTCCGTCATGAACACGGGCGGACAGACGCCGGCCATGTCCTTCAGTCCCAGGATAATCAGCAGTTCGGCTTTCTTTTTGGAGCATCCGGCCACCTGAGCCGTCATGTCGATGATCTCCTGCACCACGCCCAGATAGTGCGGCACGTCAAAGCCCTTGGCGTAGGACAGGGAAATGGCCGGTTCCCAGATATTTTTCCGCGAACTGAGCGCCACTTCGGCAAAAGGCCGCATGTTTTCGATATGATTCAGAAAGTCGAAACAGCGGATCACATCGTAATGTTCGCAGATCATCTCGCCGGTGCGGCGCATGATGTTGCGGGGCTGAGGCTTGTATCCCAGCACATTGGTCGAACGGATGAGAATCTGCTTCAAGGTCTTGGGCGCGAACTCGTTCCACTCCCGGGCCTCGCTGAACGGATAGGTCATGTTGGCCAGCATGGCGACGTGGAAATGCGCCCCGCCGCCGTT
>CAZYZA010000126.1:0-9033 GCA_964651415.1 uncultured Desulfovibrionaceae bacterium | reverse complement strand
ACAATTTCTAACACATTCATTCCAGAGAGATCTTTGCCTTTGGCGCAAACTCAGGTAGCAAGATCCAAAACACGTTGGAGTTTGCTCGCTGAGAGCCTTGATTGCCTTTACGCGGAACGAGCAAATCCGATCATTTCAAAGACGCGTTTGTCCGGAACGGCCCACCATCCTCAAAAGCGCGCATTCACCGTAATGACTTGCGGCAACATCGCGCATGGCGTCTTCGCCATACAGTGCAAAGAGGAAAACATTATGACTGGCGCAAAATTAATACTAATATCCCTTATATTTATATTCACCTCATTTTCAGAAACATACGGAGAAACCGTAACTGTTTATGCACTAGAAGCAATGCCTTATTGTGGAATTGTTGACGGAGAACATCAAGGAATTGCCATCGATATTTTAAACGAAGCGACAACTTACGGCGCGCCTAAGTTCATATTTCGCTTTGATATTCCATGGAAACGTGCACAAGAAATGATTCAAGACCAAAGCAAAGATATCTCGGCAATAATTCCTTTTTCATATTCAGAGCAGCGCAAAAATCAATTCAAATGGATTTCTCTCCTTTGCACAAGGCACTTTAAAATCTACTCGTTATCGGAAAACATACAAACACTTGATGAAGCAAAAGAACATTCCATCGGAATTGTTCGAGGCCATGTTCTTATCAACATCATGAAGGATCTAGGTTTCAAAAAAATATATAGCGGTGCAGAAAATGCAAAAAAGAACATTAAGATGCTCCATATCGGACGCGTTGACGCCATAGCAGACTCCGACCTGATCGTCATATATAACTGGAATCAAATTAATGAAGATGATTCAGTTATTTACGAAGGGCCAGAGATTGGAAATGCAAACTATATCTACATCGCTTCAAGCCTGGACTTTCCTCAGGATGTCGCCGACAAAATTGATCGAGCCCTTGAAATCATGAGAGATAGCGGAAGAATTGATGCAATAATTCAAAAATGGATTGACAAATGAAGAGCTGAATAGCTGCAGCACTTACTCTTTTCAGCCTGCCTCGCACCCCAACGGCGACCACGGTCCGGTCCAAAAATCCATCACCGCACCCCGCTGCCGGAAGGTGACAACATGCTCTGACCTGATTAAGCGGGGTGCGAGCAGAAACATCAAATCCTTTTCATAACCCTCAACCCCGGAGGCTGGATGTTCAGCGTAGTAGTGGATTTTGCCGGCATGCTTCGCAGAGGCCGCAACCTGGCCGAATAGGTCGGGTCGTAGCCTCTGCTTCATCCTATGATCAAAACTCTAGGAGGAGCATATGGGCTACACCAACGCCACGGAAGTATTGCCGAAGAACCTGCTGGAAGCCGTACAGCAATTCATAGATGGAAAGTGCGTCTACATCCCGCGCCGGGATGACCGCCGCAAAGCATGGGGAGAACAGACGCGGACCAGGGCCGACATCGCAGCCAGAAACCAGAATATCCGCCTTCGGTATGACCAGGGCACGAGTATCCGGGAACTGGCCGACATGTTCTACCTCTCCCCCAAAACCATCTCCAGAATTCTCCGTACACGGCCGGCACGGTAAACGCAGCGCCATGGGACAGACCCGTGGCGCTTTTTTGTTTCCCAAACATGCGTGAGCGTTACAGACGCCCTTCTTTTGCGTACAGTCCGGACCAACAATACCACGGAGAAACACTCATGACTTTCGACTCCACCGCTCTCTTCCCCCGGCAGTTTCTGCAGCAGACCATGATGGGACCGAACTGCCTGCGCATTCTGGACGAACTGGCCGCACATTTTTCCCTGTCGGCCACAGACAAGGTTTTGGACCTGGGCTGCGGCATGGGCCTGACGTCCATGGCCCTGGCCAAAAGATACGGCTGCGCGGTCACGGCCGCGGACTTGTGGATCGGGGCCGAGGACAACCAGGCCCGCTTCGAGCGCTTCCAGGTGGCCGATCGCGTCACCCCGGTCCACTGCGAGGCCCGCGCCATGCCATTTGCGCCCGAAACCTTCGACGCCGTGATTTCCATCGACTCCTACAATTATTTTGGAGCGGACTCGGCCTTCCTGAACAACCATCTCCTGCCCGTGCTCAGGCCCGGAGGATTGCTGGCCGTGGCCATACCGGGTTTGCAGCGCGACCTGGCCGCTGTTCCGGACGAGCTGCGACCCTTCTGGGAGGACGGCATGAACTTCTACACCCCCACCTGGTGGCGGCAACTCTGGCTCCAGACCACAAATCTGGACATCCTCGACACGTTCACCATGTCCTGCCACCACAAGGCGTGGGAAGACTGGCTCGCATGCGACAACGAATATGCCAAAAGCGACATCCCCATGATCCAGGCTGAACAGGGGCGCTATTTCGCGACCCTGGGTCTTTTGGCGAAAAAGAAAGCTCTCCGGTAAGACACCATGCAACTTCTTGATTTGGGATTCGACCACTGGTTTGCGCAACACGCCCCTGCCTTGCAGGACGACGAAGAGCGCCTTGCCCGTGTCTGCGCGGTTGATCGCGGCTCGTACCGCCTCCGGAACGAAACAGGCGAAGTGCCGGCGGAATTGTCCGGCAGGTTTTCGCACCGCATTGATCGCGGCATCGACCTGCCCTGCGTCGGCGACTGGGTCGGGGCCCAGTATTACGACAACGACAAGGCGGCGATTATCCATGAGACATTGCCCCGCCGAACCTTCTTGCGGCGCAAAACCCCCGGCCGCAGCACCGATCATCAGATGATTGCCGCCAATATCGACACCGCCTTTCTGGTCCAATCGTGCCATTTCGACTTCAACCTGAACCGGTTGGAGCGCTACCTGCTCATGGCGGCCGACGGTCAGGTAAACCCGGTCATCCTTCTGACCAAGACAGACCTGGTCAGCCCGCAGGAAATGGAACAGAAACGGGCGGCCATCAGCGCGGTGACCAGCGCCGCCATCATCGCCCTCAGCAGCGTGGATGGAAGCGGATTTGACGAACTCGGCACCTTGCTTGAACCGGGTCGAACCTGCTGTCTGCTCGGATCATCGGGAGTCGGCAAAACAACGATCATCAACCGCCTCCTCGGCCAGAACAGACATGCGGTTCAGACCGTCAGCAAAACAGGCGAAGGCACGCACACGACCACGCGCCGTCACCTCATCGTCCTGGACCAGAGGGGAATCGTCATCGACACCCCCGGCATGCGCGAACTGGGCCTTGCCGGCGCCGGCAGCGACCTGGATGCAGGCTTGGGGGAACTGGCGGCGCTGGCCGCCGCTTGCCGATACGCCGACTGCACCCACAGACACGAACCTGGCTGCGCCGTCCGGGCCGCCCTGGATCGCGGCGACCTGCCCCACGAACGGTACGCCAATTACATCAAACTCAAAAAAGAATTGGAATTCAACGAGATGTCGTCACGGGACAAACGCCGGAAAGACAAGGCCTTTGGCCGCCTCGTCAAGTCCGTCACCAGACAGGGCAGGGGCTGAAGGGGTCGGCCTCTGCCCGGACAATCACTGCGGAAGCAGTGGTGAGGTCGAAACCTCGCCTCCCCGCCTCACGCCGTGCATCAACCGACCGTCACGGAAAAACCGGCACCCGCCACCTTCTGACAACTCTCAAGTCCCTGGATTGCCTTTGCCCACCCCTTGCCGTACAGGCAGAAAACGTCTGTTCACGGCCAAAACATGCACGATTCCCGGACTTTTTCCACCTATCTCCAGCAGGGCGTGGCCCTGGATCTGGAAATTCATCCCAGCGACGACCTGTTGCTCAAGATCGGGGCCGTGCATCTTGCCACCCGTACCGGCCGCGCCTTTCAGGGCCGATTCGACCGGGAAAAGGCCCTGGTCGAGCTGGACGCGTCTTTGGGTCAGGCCTCGTTTCTGCTCGGCCACAACATCATCGGCCATGACCTGCCCTGGCTGCGCCTGCATCATCCATCGCCCCGCTTCCTGCGCCTGCCGGCCCTGGACACGCTCTTTCTCTCACCCCTGGCCTTTCCCCGAAATCCGTACCACCACCTGGTCAAGGACTATAAAATCGTCCGGTCTTCCATCAACGATCCGGTCCGGGACTGCGTCCAAACCACCAGGGTCTTTCAAGATGAAGTCGAAGCCTTTGGCCAGCTGTCGGCAGAACAGAACCGGTTCTACGGAGCCGTGCTGCACCGCACCTTCCCGGACAGCGCCTTTCAGGAATTCTTTTCGCGGCTGACGGACCGGGCGGCCATGCCTGCCGATGAGGCCAGAGCCTTCTGGACCGAGAGTGTCGACGGGTTGGCCTGTACCCCGGCGGCAGGGCAGGCTTTTGACACCCTCTGGAATGAACCGGCCGAAGCATGCTGCCTTGGCTACATCCTGGCCTGGCTGCAGGTGGCCGGCGGCAATTCCGTGCTTCCGGCCTGGGTCTGGAAGCGCCACCCCATGGTCCCGGCCACTGTGCACAGCCTGCGCCAGGCCCAGTGCCGCGACCCGCTGTGCCGCTACTGCGCGACCGCTTTTGACTCCAAAACTCAGCTGGCCAGGTTTTTCGGCCACAGCGATTTTCTGCCCATCAACGATGAAAATCCGCCCCTGCAGCGGCTCGTGGTCGAAACCATGATCCAGGGCCGCGACTGCCTGGCCATTTTGCCGACCGGAGCGGGCAAATCCCTGTGCTATCAGCTCCCGGCCCTGATCCGGGCCGAGCAGCGCAAGTGCCTGACCGTGATCGTCTCCCCGCTGCAGTCCCTGATGAAGGACCAGGTGGACGGTCTGAGCCGCAAGGGCATTTTGCAGGGATGCACCATTAACTCCTCCCTGACCCAGCTTGAACGCAGCAAAACCATGGAGGCCATCCGTCTCGGGGACCGCGACCTGGTCTGGATCGCCCCGGAGCAGTTGCGCAACGCCGGGGTCAAAAAGGTGCTCAAAAGCCGGGAGATCGGCCTGGTGGTCATGGACGAAGCGCACTGCTTTTCCAAATGGGGCCATGATTTCCGGCCCGATTATTTGGCTTTGGCCCATTTTCTGCGTGAAATCGTGCCCCCACCGCCCTATCCCGAACCACAGATCGCCTGCTTCACCGCCACCGCCAAGCAGGATGTGCGCGACGAAATTCTGACCTATTTCCAGGACGAGATGGGACGGGAGCTGGTCCTCTTTGAGGGCGGTCATGAGCGCTCCAACCTGCGCTTTGACGTCATTCCCTGCAGTGAAGCCGACAAGGCGGAGCGCATGAACGATATCCTGCAGAACATGCTTCCCCCGGACCAGCCCGGTGGGGGCATTGTTTTTGTCGCCACCCGCAAACAGGCCCGGGAATATGCCGAGCTCCTGGCCGACCGGAACTGGTCCGTCGACTATTACCACGCCGGCAGGACCCCGGAAGACAAGCGTCTGGTCCAGGACAGTTTCCTCGATGGCAGGCTGCGGGTCATCGTCGCCACCAACGCCTTCGGCATGGGCGTGGACAAGCCGGATGTGCGGGTGGTCATCCATGCCCAGACTCCCGGCTCCCTGGAAAACTACCTCCAGGAAGCGGGCCGCGCCGGCCGGGATCGTAATTCGGCGGCGTGCTGCCTGCTGTTCGACCCCGAAGACCTGAACACCCAGTTCGACTTATGCCGGGCCTCGGAACTGAGCCTCAAAGACATCAAGTCCCTGTACGGCGGGCTGAAGACCCTGGCCGAGGCCCGCAAGACTCCAACCCTGGTCATGACCTCTGGCGAGCTGATGGCTGCCGAGGAAGTGGCCGAATACTCCTTTGACGCCCTGGACCGGGGCGAACCGCTGCTGGACACCAAGGTCCGCACGGCCCTGGCCTGGCTGGAACGCAGCGGCAAGGTCGCGCGCGGCGACAACAAGACCACGGCCATTGATGGCAGCATGCTCGTTTCCAGCCGGGAGGAGGCCGAAAAACGCATCGCCGCCCTGAATCTGTCCCAGTCCGAACACAGGATCTGGTCCGACCTGATCCATGTCCTGATGCAGGCCGAGCCCAAGGACCTGCTCAACACGGACGATCTCTCCCTGATGGTCGGGGCGGATCCGGACCGCATCCTGACAGCCCTGCATTCCATGCGCGAGGCCGGTATTCTGGATCACGACCTGAACATGACCGCCTTTGTGCGCAAGGGCATGGCCGACGACTCCATGTCGCGCCTGGCCCGGCACACCCTGCTGGAAGAAGCCCCGCTCAAGCTGATGGAGGAAGACGATCCGGACGCGCGTCCCGGCCGGACCGCGACCCTGTCCATGCGCCACGTCAGCCAACGCCTCAAGGACAGCGGCGTTTTGGGCGCCACTCCGGACAGACTGCAACTGGTTCTGGAACTGCTCATGGACGAAAAGCTGCTGCGCCTGGGTCAGATTTCTCCCAACATCTACACCGTGGGTCTGCGCCGGGAATGGGTCGAGCTGCGCGAACAGGTCAGCCGCCGCAAACAGACTGCCACGGTGCTGCTGCGCCACCTGCTGGATCTTGTTCCGGCCGGGACACGCGGCAAGGATCTGCTGGTGTCATTCCGCTGCCTGCAGCTGGAACGGGCCCTGCGCGGCGATCTGACCACCAGCTCCCTGCCGGATCATGCCCAAGCCGCCATGGCCGCCCTCTTTGCCCTCCATGCCATGCGCGCCCTCTGCCTGCAGAACGGTCTGGCCGTTATCCGCCCGGCCATGACCATCACCGTGACCGACCCCAAGGGCAAATTCGGGCAGACGGAATACACGCCCCTGTCCCTCTTTTATCGTGAAAAAATCGCCCAGGTGCACATCATGGGCCGCTACGCCGAACTGGGGGCGGTTTTCGACGGCATCGACAAGGCCATGCGTTTTGTGCGGGATTATTTCCAGAAAAGCCGCGACGCCTTTGTCAACGCCCACTTGAGCGACCGCAAGGCCATTCTCAACCTGCCGGTCACCGAACAGCAGCACACGGCCATCCTGCAGGACCTAAGCCCGGTTCAACGCGGTATTGTCGAAGCCGCTCTCGACAAAAACATGCTGGTCGTGGCCGGGCCCGGCTCGGGCAAGACACGGGTCATTGTCCATCGCATGGCCTATCTGCTCCGGGTCGCCCGGGTCCGGCCGAGAAAGATCCTGGCCGTGGCCTTCAACCGCAACGCAGTGGCCGAACTGCGCCGCCGTTTGACGGCCCTGCTCGGCAAAAGCGCGGCCGGCATCCGCATCCACACCTATCACAGCCTGGCCATGACCATCACCGGCCGCAGCCTGTTCGGCTGCCGGAACGAAGACGGCATATTCCGGCAAATCCTGGAGGAGGCTGTCGGCTATCTGCGCGACAACCGGGATCAGGATGCCCAGACCGCCCTGGACTGGCGAGACCGGCTGCTCGGACTGGAACACATCCTGGTCGACGAATATCAGGACATCAACGACACCGAGTACGAATTCCTGTCCCTGCTGGCCGGCCGCAACGAAGCGGAACAGGGCAAACGTCCGTCCCTCCTGGCCGTGGGCGACGCGGACCAGAACATCTACGCCTTTCAGGGTTCAAATGTCCGCTTTATCCGGCGTTTCGCCACGGACTACGACGCGCCCATCACCTATATGGTCGAAAACTACCGCTCCCTGGCCCCGATCGTTTCTGCCGCCAATCTCCTGATCAGTCATGACCGCAACCGCATGCAGACCCCGCCCGTGACACCGGTTCGCACGGACAAAGGCCGACCGGTGCTGATCAGAACGTCGGCATCAACCCCGGCCATGCTCAAGGACGCCCTGCTGCAGGCTCAGGCCCTGGTCGACCAGGGTCTGAGCCCGTCGGATATTTCCATCCTGACCCGCACCAACCAGGAGGTGTTCGCCATCTCCCTGCTGGGCAAACGGCTGGGCATCCCGATCCATCCGGTGCGCGCCCGTCACCTTCCCTTTGCCGCCATTCGCGAGGTTCACGATATCCTGACACTGCTTGCCCGCAGCGCAGGCTGCCTGTGCACCGGCCAGGAAGTCCACGATCTGGTAACACAGTTCATCGACGAGTCCCCTCTGTCCAGGCGCTACTGGCTGAACCACCTGGCCGCCATGGCCCGGGATTACCGCGATGCCTATCCGGCCCGTCGGCAGCCCCTGCGGGAGTTTATCGATTATGTGTGGGATGTTGCGCGGGATCTGAGCCGGTTTGACCGCGACCTGGCGCGCGGCATTTTCGTCTCGACCATGCACGCGGCCAAGGGGCTTGAGTTTTTGGCCGTGATCCTGGCCGCGGAGCCCAGAGCCGCCGGCGATGACGAGCGACGACTGTTTTATGTCGGCATGACCAGGGCCAGGGATCGCCTGATTCTCTGCCATCCACCCGGGCACCAGCTGGCCGCTGAACTGGCACCCGGCCAGGGGGACAGCATTGTGCGCGAACAGGCCAGCTGCCCATTGAGCCCCGACGATGAACAAGACGCCCGCAGCAGATTATGGGAGATGGGTCCGGACGACGTCGTGCTGTCCTACCCGGTCTTCAGGAATGTTGACCAGCGGACCAGGGCAGGGATCGACGCCTTGCACGCCGAAGGATCGGCCAGGCTTGAATTCCGTACGACCGGCGACAAAGTTTGCATCCTGGCCGACGGGATCCCGGTCTGCCAACTCTCGGTCAAGGGCCGGACCAAATATCAAGATTTTGTTGCAAAGGGGCTGTCCCCGGCCTCGATCAGGCATCTCCTGTCCCTGCATCGCACGCCGTCGGAACAGGATCTGGCCTCCGGCTGGATCGATGCGAGGGAGGCTCCGTGCTGGCACGTCCCCTTGTTTCAGGTGGTTTGGGTGCCCGCCAACGAAGATGGGGCGAACACATAGGTTCGCCCCTACCCAATGCGGGTCATTGACGACACAGGGGCAATCTGTCCAACAATCGTAGATTATTTTCCCAGGCACGACACACTATTGGCCACCATCACAACAGGCTGAACGCAAGAGGAACAGCCATAATCCCCAGCATGATCGGCAAAAGCTCCTTCCAGAACAAAGCCCGTGAAATCGGAGCAGGATCGGCACATTCCGGCTCAAAACCCAATTCCGGATTGTGCACGCCCGAACACGATCCCCAAACCACTTCCAGGCAATATAGAG
>CAZYZA010000125.1:0-9245 GCA_964651415.1 uncultured Desulfovibrionaceae bacterium | reverse complement strand
GGGGGGCAGTGTTGCCGATATTGCCCCGGCCCTTGCCGCAGATGCGCAGCTTGCGTCCGGGACGGTCCTTGCGTTCCAGCAGCAGGGTGGTTGCGCCGTGACCGGCGGCCGTGGCGGCGGCCAGCAAACCGGCCGGGCCGCCACCGATGACGATGAGGTCATAATGTTTCATGAATATCCCGGGTAAAAAAACTCATTCTGAATGGTAGGGGGCGGGATGTAAAGGACGATGCCGGCAGTGTCGTGATGCGCCTTGAGATGAAACGCCGGCCCCGGCGACCCCGATGGGGGGCCTGGGCCGGCGGCGTTGGTCAGGACGGGCGGGGAGCGCGGTCCTGGTCGAAAATGACGCAGGACTCCTCGGAATCGTAGCGCACAACCAGGACCGAACATTGGGCGTGGCGCACAACCTTGGCCGTGTTGGTGCCCAGCAGATAGTCCTGGAGCTTGAGCCGGTGGGCCGGCATGACGATCAGGTCGGCGCATATTTTCTCGGCCATGCCGAGGATGCGGCGATAGATGGACCCCTGGGCCACGAGATAATGGACGTCGATGTCGTCAGGGATGTAGACCCCCACCAGCTCGTGCAGCATGTTTTCGGCGTCGACCACGATTTTGTCCCCGGCATCGGCGGGAAAGTAGTTGGCGACAATGGGCATGCCCATGTCCGGCACCACGGTCAGAACGTAGAGTTTGGCCTTGTACAGCCGGCAGAGTTCCACGGCCCTTTCCAGCCCCATGCATCTGGTCCGGTCGTCGGGTTCCTGCAAGTCAATGGGAACGAGTATCTTGGTGTACATCGTCGTCCTCAGGGTTTCGGGTTGGGATGGATGTATTTCTGCAAGCGCGCCTTGTGCTGGCGCGTGCGGAATATCTGCCACGCGACCAAAGCGGCAAAGCCGGCCACGCCCAGGATCTGCATTTCCAGACGTTCCCAGGGGAAGTAGTCGGCAAATGCTCCGGGTCGGAAGACCGTGGCGCTCAAGGCCAGCAAAATCAACCTTTCGGTCCAGGTGCAGCCCGTGACCAGCCAGCCCTGAATGGCCGAGGCAAAGGCGAACATGGCCACCAGACCGGCGATGAAGATCCAGGCGATATGCAGGTAGTCGTCCAGCCAGATGATGCCGCCGGTGTTGGTTACTCCGGCGATCATGAGCAGGTCCGTGTTGAACAGAAAGATGAACGGCAGGATGGCCGTGCGCAGGTCGTAGGCGAACCCTTGCAGGCCGGTTTTAATCGGGTCGGATCTGGCGATGGCTGCTCCGGCGTAGGCGGCCAGGCCCACGGGAGGTGTATCGTCGGCCAGAATGCCGAAGTAAAAGACAAAGAGATGGGCCGCGATGATCGGAAAGACCAGTCCGGCGTCGGCACCGAGCTGGACAATGACCGGCGCGGTCAGGGTGGCCATGATGATGTAGTTGGCCGTGGTCGGCATGCCCATGCCCAGGATCAGGCTGGTGATGGCCGTGAAGATCAGCATCAGAACGACATTGCCCATGGAAATGGTGTCGATGAGGGTGATGAAGCGGCCGACCAGACCGGTGATGGTCACCACGCCGACAATGATCCCGGCCGTGGCCGTGGCCACGCCGACGGAGATCATGTTGCGCGCGCCCATGCTCAGGCCGCTCCAGATGTCCTTGAGGCCTTCCAGGGCTGCGTCGGCCAGGAAGCGCCCGGTGTTGATGTTCGGGTCCAGGGTGCCGGCCCGGCGATGGATGCCCATGGTCAGAAAGGCGATGATCGGCCGCTGGATGAGCATGATGACCATCAAACATTCCACGGCCAGCAGGGCCGACATGACCGGCGAGCGGCGCAGTACGACCAGATAGTAGAGCAGCACGGCCAGGGGCAGGATAAAGTGACAGCCACGCAGAAAGGTTGATCCGAAGCGCGGCAGTTTGTCGCGGGAAATGGCCTTGATGCCCAGTTTCATCGCTTCCAGGTGCACGACGTAAAACAGGGCCAGGTACGAAATGATCGCCGGCAGCAGGGCGGCCCGGACCACGTCCAGATACGGGATGCCGACAATCTCGGCCATGATGAAGGCGGCCGCGCCCATGACCGGCGGCATGAGCTGGCCGTTGGTCGAGGCCGCCACTTCCACGGCTGCGGCCTTGTGGGCCGGAAAGCCGACTTTTTTCATCAAAGGAATGGTGAAGGTGCCGGTGGTCACGGTGTTGGCGATGGACGAACCCGAGACCAGACCGGTCAGGCCCGAAGCCAGGACCGCGGCCTTGGCCGGACCGCCGCGAAAGGTGCCCAGGGCCGAAAAGGCCACGTCGATGAAATATTTGCCGCCCCCGGCCCGGTCCAGCAGGGCGCCGAAAAGGACGAAGAGGAAGACGAAGTCCGTGGACACGCCCAGGGGCACGCCGAAGATGCCGGTGGTGGTCAGGTACATGTCGCTGATGATGAAATCGAGCGGCACGCCCCGATGGCGCAGCACTTCCGGCAGATGGGGGCCAAACACGGTGTAGGCCAGAAAGATGGAGCCCAGAATCGTCAGGGCCGGGCCCAGGGAACGCCTGGCCGCCTCCAGCAACAGGACGATGAGAATGATGCCCATCCAGATGTCCATGGTGTTCGGCAGGCCCTGGCGGTAGATCAGCTCGTTGTAGTCCCACCAGATGTACAGGGCGCCGGCAGCGGCCAGAGCGGCCAGGACCATGTCGTAGATCGGGATGTAGGTCCGGATGGAGCGACGGGCGAAATTGGGAATGACCTTCTGCGTCCAACTCACCCACATGGGCGGGCTGTGCTGCTTGAAGGCCGGATAGGCCAGAAAGGCCAGGCTGATGGCAAAGGCCAGATGCCAGGCGCGGGCAATGTGCGAATTGAGCGGCTGATAGGCCAGGTACATCTGAAAGCCGGACCAGCTCAGGCACAGCAGGGTGATGAGGCCTGCGGCGTAGCGGTTGGATGGTTCGCGGGCCCCGGCCTCGACCATGGCCACCATGTCTTCGGCGGCCTTGCGCATGGAGGTGTCGGCCTTGGGCTCTGAGGCGTCCGGTTGGTGTTGTTTGTCCTGTTCTGCCATGAAACTATCCTTGATGTCAGATGATGCGGGGGAGGCTTCTCCCTGAAAAAACAAAGGGGCCGGTTGGCCCCTTGCTCAGGATGAGGCTACATCCAGCCTTTTTCCTTGTAGTATTTTTCCGCACCAGGGTGCAGCGGTGCGGACAGACCCTGGAGCATTTCCTTGGGGTCCAGGACACGGAAAGCGGCGTGAGAGGCCTTCAGTTCTTCCAGGTTCTCGAACACGGTCTTGACCAGATCGTAAACCACTTCTTCGGCCACACCTTCGTTGGTGACGACGGTGGCGGTAACGGCATAGGTTTCGACATCATTGTCAATTCCCTTGTAGGTGCCGCCCGGAACCTTGGTCATGATGTAGTAGGGGTGTTCCTTGACGAAGTTCTTGATGGCGTCGGAATTGATGGGAATCATGTCCATCTCGACGGACTGGGCCGGTTCTTCGATGGCCGCGCTGGGATTGCCGACGGTGAAGAAGAAGGCGTCGATTTTCTGATCGACCAGGGCGCGGGAAGCTTCGGCCTGCTGCAGGGCCTCGGCGCTGAAATCTTTGTTGAAATCAAGACCGTACAGACGCAGGACGTCTTCGGCGTTGCCGCGCTGACCGGAGCCGGGATTGCCGATGTTGACCCGTTTGCCCTTGAGGTCTTCGACGGATTTGATGCCGGCGGCCTTGTTGGTCAGCAGCATGACGGTTTCGGGGTGCATGCTGAAGACGCTGCGCAGACCGGTCACGGGCTTGCCTTCCCAGTCGGCCGCGCCGTTGAAGCCCTGCCAGTTGCGGTCGGACTGGGCCACGGCAAAGTCAAAAGCGCCACGGTCGATGGCGTTGATGTTGAACACCGAGCCGCCTGTGGGACGCCCGATATAATTGTACTTGTCACCCATGTGCTTGTTCATCATGTTGCTGATCTGCAAGGCCACCTGATAATAGACACCGGTGATGGACGCTCCGCCGAAAAGAACGTCCTGTTTGGCCAGGGCCTGAGAGGCCGTGAGGGCGAGGCCAAGGGAAAAAACGAGGGCGACGAACCATTTTTTACCGATCATGTGCACTCCTCCATCTGTTGGAAACGTTAAGGTTGAGACAAAAGACCCGATGTTTCGCCTCGTTATGCTGAAGAACATTCAATCTGTCAAATTTGGAAAAACACCGGTTTGTGCCTGATTCAGTTGTCTTTGTCGACGCAAGCCAGCAGGGCCGCCGTCAGAACGGCGCGCTCCATGAGGGTGTTTTTTTGAATAAACTCCAGATCGCTGTGGTCCAGATCGCCCACAGGTCCCAGCCCGTCCAGGACCGGGACATTCAGGGCGGCGATGAAATTGGCGTCGGACACGCCGGAGCGCAGTTCCTCCGGTAATTCGTAGCCCAGAATTTGAGCCTGCTTCCGTGCAAGGAGGTAAAGGCGGCGATTGCCATCTGTCGGCGGCATGGGCGGACGGCCGGACACTGCCTGCAGCTCGCCCCGTGTGCCGGGCACGGTGCATTCCCCGGCAATACGGGCCAGCTCGGCTTCAACCATGGTCTGGGAAGCCGGGGTCAGAAAGCGGACGTCGATCTCGGCCGTGGCCAGATCGGGCACGGTGTTGGGGCCGATGCCGCCGCTGATCAGCCCGACATTGACGGTCACGTCGTCTTTGTTCAGCCCTTCCATGGCCACGATCTTGGCGGCCAGTTCCGCAATGGCGCTGGCCTTGGCCCCACCTTTGGCCGCGTGTCCGGCCCGGCCCCGCACGGTCAGCTTCAGTCCGGTACGGCCCTTGCGGCCCGTGACCACGTCACCCTGCGGCCCGCCGCCTTCAAAAACCAGGGCCGCCCTGGCCGACCGGACCGTGTCTTCGATCAGCGCTCTGGACGCCGGGGACCCGATTTCCTCGTCGGAATTGCACAGCACCGTGACCGGCATGTCGTCCAGCAGTCCTAGTTCGGCCAGGGCCTTGAGGGCGTAGACCGCGACCACCAGCCCGCCTTTCATGTCGTAGACGCCCGGACCATAGGCCCGGTCATTGTCCTCGCGGTAATTTCTGAAATGGGTGTCGGCCGGAAAGACCGTGTCCATGTGCCCGAGCAGGACAGTGCCCGGCCGGCCCGTGGCGGCGGCCCTGGTCCGGGCCAGGACCATGTTGCCGTGATCGGCAAAGGGCACAACCCGGACCTCGGGCAGGATCTCGCCCAGAATCCGGGCCATTTCCCGGGCCATGTGATCCAGGCCCGGCTTGTTGCGGCTGCCGCTCTGGATTTCGACCAGATGGCGGAGCATGGCCAGGGCCTCCTCCCGGCGGGACAGGAGGAGGTCGGACAGGGACTGGTGCAGGCTGGTCGGGTTCATTTTACGTATTTGGCAAAACCGAAGTCCCGGCGGGCATAGTCTTCGGGTTTGGGATCGGGATAGTTCACGGTTTCGCCGCTCCAGGGCTTTTGCATCCGGACGGATCCGTCCTCAAAGGCCAGGACATTGGTGCGGTGCAGGGGAATCTTGCCGCCGGCCGTGGCGATGTAGCGCGGAATGGCGTCGCCGGAAATGTTGCCGTACATGCTTTCGACAATGTCCTGGCCAACTTCCACCGGCACGCGCAGATGGGCGAACTGCGGATTGCGGTAGCTGCAGTTGAAGACATAGTAGGGCCGGACATAGGATTCCTGGATGGTCTCGCACAGCTTCCACATCTTGACCCGCGTGTCGTTGATGCCCTTGAGCAGCACGGCCTGGTTCATGACGGCCATGACCCGCTTGGAAATGGCCTGGAAGGCCTGGCGCGAAGTCGGGGTGATTTCCTGGGCCGTGTTGATCTGGGTCACAACGCGCACGGGCTTCTGGTCGTTGCTGGCTTCCAGGATGTCCAGCAGCTCGGAGTCGATGCGCTGGGGCGTGGTCACGGGGATGCGCGTGCCCAGCCGCTTCATGCGCAGGTGGTCGATGCTGTCCAGTTCGCCCAAGAGCCACTGCAGCATGGAGTTGGGCAGAACAAAGCTGTCGCCGCCGGTGATCAGCACGTCGCGGATTTCCGTGTTGCGGCGGATGTAGTCCAGGGCCTCGGTGTACGCTTCCTTGCCGTAGACTTTGTCCTTGCCGCCGATATGGGCGATGCGCAGACAGTGGGTGCAGTACATGGCGCACATGTTGGTGGCCTTGATGGTCACCACCCGGGGGTAGAACTGGTCGATGAGTCGGGCCGGGGAATGATCGGCGGCCACGGGCGGGATCTCCTCGCCGGCGTTGTCGATCATCTCGCCCGTGGGCACGGCCTGCAGCAGAACCGGGTCGTTGATTTGGCCGGGCAGGATCAGGCTGGCATAGTACGGGGTCAGGCGCATGCGGTAGGTCTTGGTCACGCGGGTCACGTCGGCAATGGCCGAGGCCGGCAGGTCCACGACCTTGGCCAGGGTTTCGACCGACTCAATGGCGTGACGGAGCTGGCCGGTGTACGAGTTCCAGTCCTCGTCGGTCATGCCCAGGATTTTTTTGATCCGTTGCCGGTTGGCCTCCATCTGGTCCCAGACTTCAATGCCGCTTGGCGCTTCGGTCCGGTGGCGGTCCAGGTAGTCGGCCACGCGCAGGCGGGCCGCGTCGACAATGGGCCTGGCCCGGCCGACCCGTCCGCCGACGGTCACGTGGTGCTCGTCCGTTTGTTCATGCCGGGCCGCCAGCTCTTCCAGAAGGCTGCGGTCCAGACCGAGCTGGTCCGGGGTCCAGCCGTCGTGGTCGTGGTGTTCGAGCAGGGCCGAGAACAGGGCGATGATTGCGCCGGTGCCCTTGGCGTCCACGGCCTGCCGGAAAAGGTCGGTAACGGCCTGCCGGGCTGTGTCCGAGGGCCGGGTCGTGGTTTTGGCGGTGTAGAGCGTGGTGAAAAGATCGCGGGTGAACGTATCCTGGTTGGTTGTCATTGGCTGTCTTCCTGCTGAGTTTCCTGGTGTTTGCGGATGGAGGCATTGAGCTGGTCGATGCCCAGGCGGATGTCGGCCTCAAGAAAGCAGCGGTCTCTGGCCACGGCCACCACCCGGCCGAGAAAGGTGCCGGGCAGCACGGCCTGCTTGCCGCCGACGTGTTCGACCACGATGACCCCGTGTTCCTGTCCGTTGGACACGACCTGGCGGAAAAGGGTGCGCTCGTCCTCGTCCAGGGGCACGATGTGATCGGTCTCGGCCTCATGCTCCAGTTTGTAGTTGTAGGTGCGCCAGCAGATGCCGTGCAGGGCGTCCTTGAGTTCCATCTTATTGTCCGGAAAGCGGTCGTGCATGACCGCGTGGTATTCCAGTTCCAGCAGACCGGGGGTTTCGGCCGGGAGGGCGTTTTCCAGGGTGCAGCACATTTCCATGGTCGTACCCTGCTTGCGGGCGTTGACCTCGACGAAAAAGATGCGGCCGTCGCGGTCCACGATGTAATCGCAGCCGAAAATGCCCCGGTATCCGCTGCGGCCCATGACCCGGCCGATGCGGCGGGTGATTTCGGCCAGCTCCTGCTGGGTGTCCCTGGGCAGTTCCGACGGAAAGGTCGAACCCCGGAACTTGTTGCCGTCCTGGATTTCCTGATCGGCCGTGGCCGCGATGAACACGTCGTCAGGATTGGCGACAATGCCCAGCACGGTCGGGTCGGCCACATGGGGGATGTAGCGGCTGATAAAGAACTTGCCGCGCAGATGCCCGGCCTTGGCCTCGATTTCGCCCTGGTTCATGGCCACGAAACTGTTCACGCCGGCGGCGGAGTACGGCTGGCTGATAAACAGTCCGTCCGGCCAATCCCCCCACAGGGTTTTGGCTTCTTCAAGCATGTGTTCGGCGTCCTGGCAGACCCGGTAGTCAATGACCGGGGCGACGCTCTTGAGGCGTTGCAGCTGATAGAGCTTGTTGTTCCAGATATGGGCGATGTGACCGCTGGGCCCGAGGATGCGCACTCCCGGCACCAGGGCCAGGGACAGCTCGGGCACGGATTCGAAAACATGGATGAAGACATGACCCTGGCGGTCCAGCAACTGGCGGATCAGCTCGTTGACTGTTTCCGAGGCCGAGACCAGGGAGGCAAAGGTTTTGTACGGGATGCGGAAACTGACCTTGCGTCGTTTCTCCCGGAACAGTTCCCGGGCCATGGGATTGATGACCAGGGTGTTCTTGTGGGGATAGGATTCCAGAACATCGGGAATAATGGAAATGAAGTCGAATTTCTGGCCGTGGATTTTGGACAGGGTTTCGGCGACAAACGGATTCAGGCAGTCTGTCTTGATTTCACCGATGTACAGAAAATAGAACGTATCCGGGTCCAGGCGGATGTCCGAAAACAGGACATCATCGTCCTCCATGAGCATGACCGAATCTCCAGGCTAGAGCGTTTGCGGGGGCTCCTTGGCTGCGGCAATACTGTCCGAGCTTCGGCGGGGCCAAAGGTGAAATTTACATGGCCGGGCATGTCAGCGGATGCGCACGTTCAGAACCGCTGGTCCGCCGGCGGTGATCTTGTACCGGAGTTTGAACGATTTGACCGCCACCGCCGGGCCGGGCACGTGGATAAGCCCCGAGGATTCGCCGGATTTGAGCTGAACCGGGACACGCAGAACGATGTCTTCACCCTGCAGCGGGACCAGAATCAGGCTGTCCATGAGCACGGTGCCCCCGTCGATGCCGAGGCGAATTTTGTCCACCGGTTCGAATTTATCTCCCACCGGCACGGTGGCCGTGGTCGAGGAGGTCTGCAAGAGCACGGGCGGGAGTTCGGTCCAGGCCAGAAGGTGCGTCGGCGCGGCCAGCAGGAGGACGGTCAGCAGAATAAGGTGTTTCATGACTGCTCCTTGGTAATATGGGCGGCAGCCTAGACCGACCTGGACGGTCAATCAAGCCTTATTGAAGCGATTTTTCGAACGCTGCAGCGCCGTGGCGGCCGTTGTCAGGGCGTCAGACCCGGCTTGCCATGACGCTGTCAATGGCCTGGCGCAGTTCTTCCAGGTGGACCGGCTTGCCCAGGTAGGCATTCATTCCGGCTCCCAGGAAACGTTCCCTGTCCCCGCTCATGGCATAGGCCGTCATGGCGATGATGGGAGTGTCCGGCGGGCAGGCCAGGCCTGACGCCGTGCGGATGATTCTGGTCGCGGTCACGCCGTCCATGACCGGCATCTGGATGTCCATGATGATCAGGTCGTAGTGATGGGCCTGGGCCAGTTGCACGGCTTCCTGTCCGGTGGTGGCCGTGGTGACGTGATGGCCGAGTTTTTCCAGCAGA
>CAZYZA010000124.1:0-9296 GCA_964651415.1 uncultured Desulfovibrionaceae bacterium | reverse complement strand
ATTGGATGGTGCAGGGGCGAAAAATTTTTCGCCCCTACAGAAATGGAATCATGAACGATGCGTGGACGCCGGGGTGATGGGGGGCGGATGATGCGGATTATGGGCGGGGCCGGTTCGTCTCGGCATGTCTGGCTGGATTTGTCAGCCGTGCGGGATTTGTATTGTCAAATTTGTCAATTTGTCCCCAGTTGTTTCTGGCCTGCTTGGGAAATATATTTCAAAAATGTAACCTACTTTTTTGTGTTTTGTAAGAAGTATTTTAACTTCGATCTGTTACGTGCGTGGCACCTGAATTGCTTTTGCCTGATCATTGCGATACACGTTTTGCCGCCTCAACAAGCGCACAATTAACTACCCCGGAGGATATCATGAACGGACTCACGGCCCGCAGGGACGCCATCAAAGCCATCACTGACTACAAACCCATGCACGCGCCACTCAATTTCAAAGACACCTCGCCGACGGAGATCTTTGGGTGCAACGTTTTCAGCGACATTGTCATGCGCGAACGTCTTCCCAAAAATGTATATAAGTCGTTGAAGAAGACCATCGAGCTCGGTGAAAAGCTGGATGCCTCCGTGGCCGATGTCGTGGCCAACGCCATGAAGGATTGGGCCATTGAGAAAGGGGCAACCCATTTCACCCATGTGTTCTTCCCCCTGACCGGCCTGACCGCTGAAAAGCACGATTCCTTCCTGGTTCCCGACGGCAAGGGCGGGGCTGTGGCCGAGTTCAGCGGCAAGATGCTCATTCAGGGTGAGCCCGATGCCTCCAGTTTTCCGTCCGGCGGATTGCGCGCCACGTTTGAAGCCCGCGGCTACACGGCCTGGGATGTGACCAGCCCGGCCTACATCCTGGAAAATCCCAACGGCACTTTTTTGTGCATTCCCACCGCGTTCGTTTCCTGGACCGGCGAAGCCCTGGACAAGAAGACGCCCCTGCTGCGGTCCTTGCAGGCCTTGAACAAGCAGGCCAAGCGCGTCCTGAAGCAATTCGGCGTCGAGACCAAGCTGCCCATCACCTGCTATGCCGGTCCTGAACAGGAATACTTCCTGATCGACCGCAACTTTGTCTTTGCCCGTCCCGATCTGCTGGTTGCCGGGCGGACCCTTTTCGGCGCCAAGCCGGCCAAGGGTCAGGAGTTTGAGGACCAGTATTTCGGCGTGACCCCGCGTCGGGTCATGTCCTTCATGATGGAAGTGGATCGCGAACTCTTCAAGCTGGGCGTTCCGGTCAAAACCCGCCACAACGAAGTTGCCCCCAGTCAGTTCGAAATCGCTCCCATCTACGAGCAGGGCAACCTGGCGACCGACCACAATCAGCTGGTCATGACCGTGCTGCGCAGCGTGGCCAAGCGGTACGGAATGGTCTGCCTGATGCACGAGAAGCCTTTTGCCGGCATCAACGGTTCGGGCAAGCACCTCAACTACTCCATCGGAAACGACGAGGTCGGATGCCTGTTCGATCCCGGCGACACCCCGCACGAGAATGCCCAGTTCCTGGTTTTCTGCGCCGCCGCCATCCGGGCCGTGCACAAGCACGGAGCCTTGCTGCGCGCCACGGTGGCCAGCGCGTCCAATGATCACCGCCTGGGCGCCAACGAGGCCCCCCCGGCCATCATGTCCGTCTATCTGGGCGAACAATTGTCCGATGTTTTTGAACAGTTCAAGAAGGGTGAGGTCAAAGGCTCCAAACAGAAGGGCGTCATGAATATCGGCGTGGACACCCTGCCGCCCCTGCCCATGGATCCGGGCGACCGCAACCGCACCAGCCCCTTTGCCTTTACCGGCAACCGCTTTGAATTCCGCGCCGTGGGCTCGTCCATGTCCATTGCCGGGTCGCAGGTGGCCCTGAACACCATGATGGCGGAGTCTTTGGACTATATTGCCACGGAATTGGAAAAATCGACCGGCGGCGACGCCTCCAAGCTGAACTCCGCGGTCCAGGCCTTGTTGCAGAAGCTCATGGTCGAGCACGAGCCCGTCATCTTCAACGGTGACGGCTATTCCGAGGAATGGCATCAGGAGGCCGAACGTCGCGGTCTGCCCAACCTGAAGGCCACCCCCGACGCACTGCCCGCGTTGACGGATCCCACCACCCTTGAGCTGTTCACGAAGTATGGCGTTCTGACCGAGGCCGAACTGCATTCCCGCCAGGAAATTTACCTGGAGCAGTACAGCAAGACCATCGAGACAGAAGCCAACCTCATGCTGCGCATCGCCAAGACCGTCATGTTCCCGGCTTCCTTCCGTTACCAGAACGAGCTGGCCCAGGCTTGCGCCAACATGCAGGCCATCGGCAAGGAGTTCGGAACGACCACCCTGGATCAGCTGACCACCAACCTGCGCGCCATGCAGAAAGTGACCTATGAATTGCAGGAACTGATGGACGGGCCGAAAGGCGACACGGTCCTGGAGCACGCCAGATTTTACTGCGACACCATTTTGCCCGCCATGGGTGAGGTCAGAAAGCACGCCGACCTGCTCGAAAGCATCATTGCCGACGATCTGTGGGTGCTGCCCAGCTACCAGGAAATGCTCTTTATCCGCTAATCCATTTCCGCCTCAAAGGCCGGAAAGCAGACACCTCCCCCTCGCCAACCGTCTGTTTTCCGGCCGTGAGCGGACTCTCCGGCCGCCTTTGGGCGGCCTTTTTCGTGGTCAGGGCCAAAGATCAAAACGGCCTCGCCGTGCGGGGCCTGGGTCTGGAGTGATCCTGATTCCGGCCGGTGCCGCACATGAGCACTGGTGCGATTGAGCGCCTGAGCTTGGTCAGGACGGGCCTGCTCCGGGCTGCCTGAAAATTCCAGCCGGTCGCTGCAAAGCGCCGCGTCGTCCTTGGCTCAGTACGCTTCATCCGCCAGGACTCTGGCGGCTTCGTTGGCGCTCGGGGTCGTTCTGGCGTCTACGGATTTGCGCAGGTCGGAATGTTTCTCCAGCCCACGGATTTCCAGGGTTTCCGTCAGCAGTGCTCCTCCGTCTTCCGGCGGGGCGAACATTTTGCTGCGGACAATGATCGCAAAGGGCAGGCCGTTGGCCAGCCTCCATTCGACGACGCCGTTGCGGTCATCAATCCCGTCCACGGCCGGGTGAAGCACGAAATTATCAGGGTCGTCCGTGCGCTGGACGCTGAGCAGGGCCGATTGGGCGGAAAAATAGATGTAGGCGAGATATGGCCCGGCTCCCTGGCACTGCAGGGCATTGTCCTGGCCTTCCTGCAGGTCGTCGGCTGGATGGGCCCAATGGCAGTCCCGGGCGAGATAGGTGTAGACGCTGGAGAATTCTACCCGCGTGCCTTCAGCGGCGGCCTGAGTCGCAATGGTCAAGAGCAGCATGCTTAAAATGATGCGCATCCGGTGTTCCTTGATCAGTCATCCTTCAGATTTTCAACGATTTTTGAATGATTGTCATTGATGCTTTTGATCATATTCGTGCTGAGCTGAATCGCTGTTCCACGCGCCGACATGAGACTCTGCAGCTTGATCATCTCCATCCTTGGCGGATTTGCTTCAGCTTTGAAGCGTATGAAGCTGGCCTGCAAATCCTCCATGGATTTTTTGTCGAGGTGCATCTTTGTTTTCAGATCAGCGCGATCTTTCTGCAGCTGCCCTAATTTTCTCTGGATGGCCGGAGGCTGATCGGCCCGTACCGCCAGATTGAGCCGTTCAATTCCGAGCCAGTCCTGAAAAATCGCCTGGAAGTCTCTTTCAAGAATCTGCATCTGTGTTTCAAGATCCCGTATCCGGCTTTGGTTCTCGCTGTAGGCAGGGGCAACCGCCAGCCATAAAGGCAGCAGGAAAAAGACAAACAACGGTCCTTTTTTCATCGAACTTCCTCCATTCAATCAAGGTTTCGCCTGCCCAGGAATTTTGCCATGCAGTCTTCGAGCTCTTTCAGCCGCACAGGCTTGGGAAGGTAGTCGGTCATGCCGGCAGTGGTGAAGGCCTGCCTGTCGCTGTCCATGGCATAGGCGGTCAGGGCGATAATGGGCAGATCCGTCGCCTGCTCTCCGGCCTCGCCGCCCCGGATGGCCCTGGTTGCCTCGACACCGTCCATGACGGGCATCTGCACATCCATGAGAATCAGATCAAAGTGTCCGTCGCGCAGGGCGTCCAGGGCTTCCGCCCCGTTGACCACGTGCCGCACTGCGGCTCCGATTTTTTCCAGCAGCTTGGAGGTCGCGAAACCCGTGATCATGTCGTCTTCGGCCAGGAGGATGGACAGTCCGGACACGTCCGGACGTGCTGTCGGTGCCGTTGTCGGTGAGTCCGCGTTCCGGCTTGGCGCGGCCGGCTGCAAAGGCAGGGAGAACCAGAACGTGGTGCCGGTGCCGGGCTCGCTCTCCACGGAGATGCTGCCGCCCATGAGACCGACAAGCCGCTTGCAGATGGACAGCCCCAGACCGGCGCCCTGGTAGCTGCGCGTGTACCCCCCGTAAACCTGGGAAAAGGGGCGGAACAGGTCGGCCAGGCGGTCGTCCGGGATGCCGATGCCCGTATCGGCGACACTGAACAGTACCCGACATGGCCCTTTGCGCGTGGGCGAGAGCAGATGGGCTTCAATGCTGACGCTGCCGGTATGGGTGAACTTGAGGGCGTTGCCGATCATATTGGCGAGCACCTGCTGCAGGCGCACGGCATCACCCGTCACCATTTCGGGGATGGCCGGGGCGACCTCGACGCGCAATTCCAGCCCTTTCCCCCGAGCCACGGGGGCGAACAGACCGGCAGCCTGGTTCACGACATCGCGCAGATGAAAGGGGGCGACATGGAGATCCAGCTTGCCGGCTTCAATGCGTGAAAGGTCGAGAAGATCGGTCAGCAACCTGGCCAGTCGACTGCAGGAGGCGATGGCGGTTTCCGTGTACTCGCTCTGCTCTGAATTCTGCCTGGTGGTTTTGAGCAGTTCCATGGTCGCGATGATGCCGTTGAGCGGGGTGCGAATCTCGTGGCTCATGTTGGCCAGGAACTCGGATTTGGCTCGATTGGCCGCCTCGGCCGCTTTTTTGGCCTCGTGCAGCGCCGCTTCATTTTGCTTTCGTTCGGTGATGTCGATGGTGTAACCGGCAAGGAGTGTCGTGTCTCTTTGCAGGATGGGAAATTTGATCGACGTGTAATGCCTTCCGTTCAAATCTTCATCGACCCTGAGGATATGGCCGGCAGAAACCACGGCCCAGTCGTCCCTGGTCATGCTTTGCGCCAGATCCTCGGGGAAAAGGTCGGACATTGTTTTGCCGATCATGTCGGCGCTTTTGATCCCGAGCATGTCCTCGAAATTGTCGCTGGCGAACAGCGTGCGGCTTTCCTGCGGCGTGACCTCCTTGATAAAGGTATAGATCGGTGAATGCTTGATGAACAGCGCGAGCAGTTCGTTGCTTTGGCGCAGTACGGCTTCGGCGGCCTTGCGGGCGGTGATGTCCCGTGCGGCCGCGTAGATCAGGTCGCCCTGGGGAGTGGATCTCCACTCAATGTCGCGATACGTTCCGTCCTTGCACCGATAACGGTTGGTGAAACTCTGTACGCCGTGCTGCCGGCGCAGGGCGGCAATGGCGTCGTGCGTTGCGGGAAGATCCTCGGGGTGGACCAGGTCAAGAAAGGACCGGCCTTCGAGGTCCTGAACCGTGTAGCCCAGGGTTTCTTCCCACTGCCTGTTGACGCGCAGAAAATTGCCTCGGGTGTCGGCGATGCACAGCAAATCAAGGGTGGCGGTGAAAAAGCGTTCCAATTCGCCGATGGCCTTTTCCCTGGAGGCGATGGACTGCCGCAATTTGACGAGCAGGACAATGAACGGAACGGAAAGGAAGGTCAGCAAGGCCAGGAGCACGGCGGAGCGAGTGCGCCACTGGGTCAGGGAATCCGAAAGATTGAGGCCGACAGAAACAAAGAGATCGTACCTTGGCACGGTGACGTGGGACTGGATGCGTTCCACTCCGTCCAGCAGGCTCTTGCCGCTGCCCACGGCGGCGTCTGCATGGAAGACGGATTCCGCCGATTCGCGGGGCATGACGGCATCCAGATTCAGTTCGTCACCGTCGTGCATGCCGCTGTAGATCGTGCCGTCCCTGCCCGCCATGTAGACCAGACTGTCGCGACCGAGGTTGAGTTCCTTGAAAATTGCGGAGAAATAAAACGGATTGACCGAGGCCAGCAGCACGCCGGCGAATTCTCCGTTCTTGTCGGACAGTCGCATGCTGACCGGAAGATACCACTTGCCGGTGACCCGTCCAAGGATTGGTCCGCCGATAGTCATGGACGGGTCGGGGTTGGTCTGATGCCGGGTGAAAAACGGCCTGTCGCCGCTGTAGGTGGGTTTGAACTCGCTTTGGTTGGTGACGACAACCTGTCCGGCGCTGTCGATGATGGAGATCAGGTTGAAAACTTCTGGCTTGGACGAGACGTGATGGCGCAGCAGCACGTTCATCTCTGCGGCATCCATGCGGGCTTGCCAGTTGCTGGCCAGGGAGTTGAGAGAGCTTTCGAGTTGGCCCAGAGTGCCGGAGATGTGCTTTTCAAGTACGGATGCCAGGCTGGCCGCGTGTCTTTCAGCACGAGTAATCTCAATGCCCCGTTCCTGATGGATGAGGATCAGGGCAATGATCCAGGCTCCGAGCAGAATGACAGCGCCGCCGACAACCACTCTCGTACCCAGGGGAACGCTTGTGATGCGTTTCAGCATGATCCGAATTCCGTCAACAGACGTTTATGGCGGGCCGGAGCAGGCAAGGCGGATCTGTCCCGGCCCGTCATAAACGTTTTCGGGCCAGGATGCGTTCCAGGGCAGCCACGCAGGTGCTGTCCCATTTGCTCCCGGACTTGGATCGCAGAATGTCGAGGGCTGCTTCCTCGGGTCTGGCCTTCTGGTACGGACGATCCGTGGTCATGGCGTCGAAGCCGTCGGCCACGGCGATGATTTTGGCCTCCATGGGAATGGATGTCTCGTCCAGGCCGCGCGGATACCCTTTGCCGTTGAGTTGTTCGTGATGGGCGTGGACAATGGCGGTCACGGCATCAAGGAATTCGAGTCCGCCGAGAATTTCCGCCCCGACAGTCGGATGGCTGATGATTTCCTTGACCACTTCCGGAGGATTCTTGGGGCCATGATCCTGGAATATGCGGTCAGAGCATCCGATCTTGCCGATGTCGTGGAGCAGGCCGGCCGTGCGCACCCGTTCGACCGTTTCCCGGTCCTGCCCCATTTCCGACGCGATTTCGGCGGCCAGGGACGCCACCCGCTCGGCATGGCCCCTGGTGTAGGCGTCCCTGGCTTCCAGGGCCTGAGCCATGGCCGCGATGGTCTGCACGGTGTTGCGCCGGATTTGTTCGTTCAGCTGCCTGAGTTCTTCAATCAATTGTTCCAGCCGGAATTCGCGAGCCTCAACCTTGACCATCATCATGCCCATGGCCTCGGCAATGGATCGGATCGGCTCGGAAGTGGCGTTGGTGGTCAGGTTCATGATCTCATTGGAATAATCTCCACCGGAGATTTTTTCGATGATCGTCAGCAAGTGTTCGAGTTCAGGATTGGCCTGGTCCATGCGCGGCTCCATGATGGGTGTTGAAGGTCGACAAGGCGTAATCGGCAGTTTTCCGGCATTGAATCCGCTGCGCGTGTCACGGGCTGGGGGTTGTGTCGGAACTCGGGACTGGGGCGGATTCTGTGTCCCGGCGTCATCCGACTGCAGGCCGACCCGTAGCACAGGCCCGGTCTGTCCAGCAAGACGGCGGGCAGGGCTCGTCACCAGTGGCCGGGTCGGATCAGTGGCAATAAAGATGGGGTTCACCGGAATAGTCTCTGGACTATCCTGATGAACCCCGTCTTTCTTGTCCGTCAGTCCCTGCTGACCTGGAACCGGTTACGGAATTTCCGAAGACGTTGTCGTCAGCATGGTGTTGATGAGGGTTTCTCCGCTTTCCAGGTCGGTGATCACGTCGGCCTCGGAGTCGACGTGGAAGGTGTCGCGGCCCTCGCCACCGGTCATGGTGTTGTTGCCGGGACCGCCATCCAGGACATCATCGCCGGGGCCGCCCAGCAGGACATCGTCTCCTTCGCCGCCCAACAGGGTGTCGTTGCCGGGGCCGCCGTCCAGGACATCGTTTCCGGCACCGCCCAGGAGGAGATCATCGCCCTCGCCTCCGAAGAGACTGTCGTCACCTCCACCTCCGTCAATGATGTCGTCGCCGCTTCCGCCATAGAGCATTTCATCATATTCGCTGCCCTGCATCACGTCGTTGTCCGTGTACTCGTCGCCTCCGGGCAGCTGATCCAGGGCGTCTTGTGTATCGACGGTAATGCTGCTTTCGACGGGATCGGAAGTGGTCTGCGTGACCTCTTCGCCATCCTTCAGTTCGTGGTCATCGGGCAGCAGGGCGGTGTCGTCGGGGTTGACCAGGGTCACCGTGGTCGTGGTCGTGACCTGCGTGGTTTCAACGACAATGGCTTCGCCCGTGGACAAGGCGTTCATCACCCCGTCGTTGTTGGCGTCAAAGGTGACATGGAAGTGGGCCGTGGTCTCGTCCCCGTCTCCGTCCACCGCAGTCAGGGTCAGGGGGATGGTGAAGTCATAGGCCAATGTGGTGGTCGTGGTTTGGGTCTCCACGATAGCAGTAACGATTGGCTCTTCCTTGGTCGTGGTATAGGTTATGGTCATGCCGTCGGTCAGACGATATCCTGATGATTGCCCCGGAGTTCCAGTGTTCGGCTGCATGGTGAAGATGACCGTGGAGAAGGGATCTCTGATCGTTGGACCCTGGTCGTCTTCAATGCGCCAGTCCTGATCATTACCGGCCGCAGCGCCCTTGCCGGTTCCGACAAGAGTATCCGTATCCACCAGTGTGTTGCCGATGAACATATCCGCTTGGGCGATTTCAGCTGGGTTGTTTCCCTTGGCTTCGTCAAGCTGATCGGCCTTGACGTCCAAACCCCAAATTATGAGGTTCGGATCATCGGATGTAAGGTTCACGATCAGCTTGTCACCTGCGTTGATCAGGTTGTCGGCCACGCCGATTCCCTGAGCGGACCAGTTCACGTTGGCATTGTTGCTTCCGACCTGGGCCGTGACCGTCAAGGTCAGAGTGGCATCGCCAACGGTCTTTGTCGCTTCCAGGATTGCCGCGTTGCCGCCATTTGAGCCGAAGTCACTGGACGTAAAGGACACGCTGTCCGTGTGCTCGACGATCTTGGTGATGTCCGCCACGGTCCCCTGGCTGGAGGTGGTTGTTTCCTCGATGTTGGTTGTGGTGAATGCGTCTACCTTGCCCAGCATGTTCAGGGTGTATTCGGATCCGTCGCCGTTGAGGG
>CAZYZA010000123.1:7033-9374 GCA_964651415.1 uncultured Desulfovibrionaceae bacterium | reverse complement strand
CGAAGGCCGCGCCCTGGTTCCAGTTGAAGCTGGCGATGAACTGGTTGTAAATCTGCTCCGTGAACCAGAGGGAGTTCTTGCCGCCCATGAGGTTGGGAGTCAGGTAGTTGCCCAACACCAGCATGAAGACCACGATGCACCCCGAGGTGATGCCGGGTTTGCAGTGCGGGATGATGATGTTCCACCAGATGCACGGCTTGCTCGCGCCAAGATCATAGGCAGCCTCGACCAGGCTGTCGTCCAAACTCTCCATGACCGAAACCAGAGGCACGACCATGAACAGCATGGACGTGTAGACCAGACCCATGATCATGGTCGCGTCGTTGTAGAGCATCTCGATGGGCCGGTGCACGATGCCGGACTTGAGCAGAAAATAATTGATGACCCCGGATTCGCGCAGCAGGATCATCCAGCCGTAGACCCGCACCAGCTCGCTGACCCAGAACGGCAACAGCAGCAGCACCATCAGAAAACCGCGCACGCCGGGACGGGACAATTTGGTGATGTAAAAGGCCACGGGCAGGGACAGCAGCAGGGTCAAAAAGGTGGTGATGATCGAATACAGGGCGGTGCGGACAAAGGTCAGCCAGTAGATCGGCTCGGTGAAAAAAGTGCGGTAGTTGTCCAGACTCCAACCGCTGCGGGTGCGAAAGCTCAGGATGAGCAGGTCCAGATGGGGCAAAACAATGAGCAGAATCAGCCAAATGAGGACCGGGGCAAGAAAAATCCAAAACAGGCCCGAACGTTTCATGACTGTCCCTCCCCGGTCCGGGCAAAGGCGATGCCGGATCTGGGATGCCATCCAAGGGTCAGCGACGCGCCGGGGCGGATGTGATCAAAGGCGCGGTTCTGCGGCAGGGCGACCAGCAGTTCATGCCCGGAGGCGGTGGAGGTCAGCAATCGGCTGTTGGCCCCGTCAAAAAGGATGGCCTTGACCGTGACCCCGAAGGTGTTCAGCCCGGCAGTGTCGGCCGGTTCGATGACCATGGCTTCGGGCCGCAGAAAAAGCGTGGCCCGCCCCCCGGCCAGGGCGTCCCTGGACCGGGCGCGGAAGACAAACGCCTCGTCCGTGCGGATCACGGCCTCGTCCCCGGAAATTTCCTCGACCAACCCCGACCATTTGTTGTTGTCGCCGACAAACCCGGCCACAAAGGGAGTCTGCGGATCGCCGTACAGTTCCTGCGGCGTGCCGACCTGCTCAAAGCGCCCCTTGTTCATGACGGCCACGGTGTCGGACATGACCAGGGCCTCGGACTGATCGTGGGTGATGTAGATGAAGGTGGTGCCGATCTTGGCCTGCAGTTTTTTCAGTTCGACCTTCATCTGCTCGCGCAGCTTGAGGTCCAGCGCGCCCAGAGGTTCGTCCAGCAGCAAAACCTTGGGCTCCAGCACCAGACAGCGGGCAATGGCCACGCGCTGTTTCTGGCCGCCCGAAAGCTGGTGAATGCGCTTGGCTCCGTATCCGGGCAGCTCGACCCGCTCCAGAATCTCCTCGGTGCGTTTGCGGATCTCGGCCTTGCCGACGCCGCGACGCTTGAGGCCGAAGGCGATGTTCTCGGCCACGTCCATCATGGGAAAAAGAGCCAGATGCTGAAAAACCAGATTGACCGGCCGGTTGTTGGGGGTCACGCCGCGCATGTTCCGGCCGCTGATCTCGATCTCACCGCTGCTTGGCTCCTCAAAGCCCGCGACCATACGCAACAGCGTGGTCTTGCCACAACCCGAAGGGCCCAGGATGGAAAAAAACGAGCCCTTGGGCACGGAAAAGGACACGTCGTCCACAGCCCGAAACGAGCCGAATTCCTTGAACAACCGGGAGATGACCAGATCAAATTCCATGCGGATTCCTTGAGATAAACAACCACACGGCACATGCGGTGTCATGTTCGTACGCCACGTTACGACGTTGGCCGGAATGGCGCATCAAGCCAGGGCGGGTTCAGACCATTCGTGTCGACGGAACCTCTGCGTATGACCTGCTGGATTTCTCCGGATTATCGCGTCCATTCCGGACAAGTCGACACGAAAACATAAAAAAGTCCGGGGCTTGCGACCCCGGACACGGTGATTACTTTGCAGCCTTGATCTTGTCCAGCACCTTGCCTTCCATGGCCTCAAGGGTGGCCGGCACGGGCGGATACCATTTGATGTTGTCGATGACGGCCTGCGGGAAGGAACGGTCAAAATTGGCCTGGAAGGCCGGATCCACAAACTGACCGGCATCCTTGGAAGCCGTGGGGGTCTTTTCCGCCGAGGTGAAATAGCCGCTGTTCTCGGGCCTCAGCATAAAGTTGATCCACTTGTAGGCCGCGTCCACGTTCTTGGCCTTGGACGGAATGGT
>CAZYZA010000123.1:0-6933 GCA_964651415.1 uncultured Desulfovibrionaceae bacterium | reverse complement strand
GGGCGTTTCAGACGGTAGCTGATCCGGCCCTTGTACTGCGGGTCGATGAGGGCCTTCCAGGACGTGGCGCCCTGGGCCTGGGCCATGTTGACGACCAGACCGGAAGTGCCCCAGCAAAAGGGCACCGCGTAGGACTTGTCGCCGACCAGGGTGTTTTTCTTCACGGCTTCGAGCATGGACGGGATGAACAGATCAGCCTCGATCTTGGCGTAGTCGATGGGCTGATAGATGCCGAATTCTTCCTGCACAGAGGAAATCCGGTCCTGGCTGGGCTGAGCCAGGTCAAAGCCGGCGCCGCGCGTGGCCCGCAGTTTGGCGATCATTTCCTCGTTGTTGGAATAGGTCACCTCGACCTTGACCCCGGTTTCTTTCTCGAACTTGTCGACCAGCTCCTTGGGGGCGTACCCTTTCCAGGTCAGGAGCTGCAAGGTCTCGGCCATGGCCATGGACGAACCGACAAGCAACAGCAGCGCCATCAACACGATCTTTTTCATAACGACGTTCTCCTTGTAGGGGGTAATGGAAAAGCCAACCAATCCGTATCAGTAGCCCAGAAAACTGACAAGCAGGTTACAGGCCGGTGACAGCGGGTCTACAGCACGGATATTCATGCAAAACTGCCGATCGTTGCCGCCAAGATGGTGATCGTGCTGCAGTTGGCCGGGTACGTTCCGCCCCGCCAAAGCAGATCGGCCCTCTGTCCGAAAACAGAGGGCCGACTTCAGACTCGTTGAAAACAGCTCAATCCCGCGACAACCCGTGCTCGGCCCTGCGCCGGGTCAGGTCTTCGAAAACAGCCATGGCGGCGGACGCGCCCTCGCTCACGGCCGTGACGATCTGCTGCACGCCGCCGGTGATGTCTCCGGCGGCATAGATGCGGGGAATGCTGGTCCGGCCCTGTCGATCCACCCGCAGATATCCGCCGGGATCCTGGGCCAACCCCAGATGTCGCACGGCCTGCACATTGGGCACGATCCCGATGGCCAGAAAGACGCCATCCACCGGAATCTTTTCGGTCTGTCCGCCGGTCACCTCGCGAACCATGATGAACTCCAGCTTGTCGCCGCCGCCGATCTCCTCGACCGTGCTGTTCCAGCGGACCGGAATATTCTCGCGCAACACCGAATCAATCAGATGCTGTTCGGCCCGGAACGAATCCCGCCGATGGACGATCATCACATCCACGCCCAGGTTCTTGAGATGCAAGGCATCGGTCAGGGCCGTGTTGCCGCCGCCGACCACCGCCACCTTCTTGCCCTTGAACATAAAACCGTCGCACGACGCGCAGAAAGACACCCCGCGACTCATAAAACGGTCCTCGCCGGGCACACCCAGCTTTTTCCAGGAAGCGCCGGCAGCGTAAATAACGGCGTCAGCGACAAAGTAGCGGTCCCGGGTGACGACCTCGACATTCTTGCCGATCTTGATTTCCTCCACGGTCTGTCCGGTCAGGACATCGACATACTGCTTGGCCTGCTGATGGATCATGTCCATGAGCATTTTGCCGCCGATATTCAGAAAACCGGGATAGTTCTCCACCTCCGGCGTGATGCTGACCAGACCGCCGACAATGCCCTTTTCCAGCACCACGGCGTCCAGGCCGGCGCGCTTGGCGTAGATGCCGGCCGTCAGCCCGGCCGGACCGGAGCCGATAATGACCAGATCGTGATAGCTGACGCCGCCGTCCTCCTGAACCGCCTGGGCCTCGGCGGCAGCCGGCTCCAAATCCACCAGTTGGCGGACAAAGGCCTGCTCCGATTCCATGCCCACCGTGTTCAGCACATCGTTGTAGACCGTGTGCGGGATGGAGCCGACGCCGTATTGCTTGGCGTAATCCTGATTTTCAGCGGTCTCGATGCACTCGACCCCTACCAGATCAGGCTTTTCCACCGCGGACTTGATGGCGTTGAGGCACTGGCCGGGGCAGTACGGACAGGTCTGACTGACAAAAACCTTCACTTCCCGCCTGTCTCCCAACTGGCCGAGCATCTGCCGGCTTGTTTCGCTCAGAAAGCTCTTGCCCGTCGAAACCATCATCAGGGCAAACAAAAAGGCCTGCCCTTCCTCCCCGGCCGGAGCCCCGGTAAAGCGGATGGCATACCGGTCGGGAGCGATGAGCAGGGTCGGGAAGCGTGTCACCTGGTATTTCTCGTTGGCAGCCGCGTCATCCTCATGCAGGACCAACTCGACCTTACTGGTCAGCCGCGTCAGATCCCGGAGCAGTTGACGGGAAAAATCGGCATAGGCGTCATTCTGACCAGGCTTGACGAATAGATGGACCGGGACGACCTGCTGGAAATCCTTGAAATAGGCGGCCACAGCCTTGCGCTGATCCTCGGGCAGAAACCATTCGTTGTTGGGGGTTGAATCGGTCATGGTCACCTCCGTCGGTTAAGGTCCAGTGAAAATCTGTCACGGCCATAAGGTGTAAAACCAACCATGATTTTGTCAAAGGCCGCAAGAGGCGGATGTCAGCACGGTGTCAATGTCTGGTAAAGGCCCTGATACGCCTGATACATGCAACTGACATCGTAATCCTGAACCGACAGGCTTCCGCCCCGGACCACGGATGCGGCCAACTCAGGCTCCCCGGCCAGACGGCGCAACTGCCTGGCCAGCTCATCCGGCCGACCATTGGCAAAAACAAGGCCGTTGTCCTCATGGCGCACCAGCTCAAGATTGGCCGGCAGATCCGAGCAGACCACCGGCACCCCGGCGGCCCAGCCTTCCTTGATGACTCCGCTGGAACCCTCGCCATGGGCCGAGGGCACGGCCAGGACATCGAGCCACGGCAGAATCTGCGGACTCTCGACCTGACCTTTCCACTCAATCCGCCCGGCAATGCCCAGCTCATCGGCCAGATCGCGCAAGCGCTGTTCCAGACGGCCCTTTCCCACGATCCAGACTTCCGGAACCGTGTCCAGCCGGGCCAGAGCCCGAAAAAGCTGATCGTGACCTTTTTGCGGGGAAAGCGCGCCGATGATGCCGATGCGGCCATGGTTGCCGACCTGGCGAGGAGAATAGCGCGCAAGAACAATGGCGCTGGGGATGACGGCGGCCCTGCTCACCCCGGCCCGGACAACCTGCTCCCGCACTTCCTGACTGACACAAACGACCATGTCGGCCAGGCGGTACTTCCACCGGCTCCAGCCCCGACCCAGGGGGTAGGACACGCGCCGGGTGTGGATCAAGGCCAACCCCGGCCGCGTCAACCGGACCAGCGCGCCCAGGGAGGCCCCGCGGGCGTCATGGGTGTGCAGAATATGGCCGGCAGTCAGCCCGAGGGCCAAAGCCGCCACATTGCGAGGATCAAAATCAAAGCGACCGGGCAAGGACAAGGTGGACACCCCCTGTTGCCCGGCGTGATCCAGCAGCGGCGCTCCGCGAGGCGCGGCGATCTGTACGGCCATGCCGTCCAGGTGCTGGGCCCGGGCCAGATACAAAACCTGACGCTGACCGCCCCGGTATTCACCGCCAAGGTCCAGATGGACCACCCCGTGCGCCATGGTCAGGCCTGCACCAGGGGCTCGGCATGAGCCTGGCGGTCCCGGATCAGCAGTTCGCGCAACCGCAGGCTGACCGGACCGGGTCGGCCGTTGCCAACGGTGCGGCCGTTATAACGCACCACGCCAACGGCATCGATACTCGTGCCGAGCAAAATGATCTCCAGGCAGTCGTGCAGTTCACTTTCCGGCACGGGTCTGGTGGTCACGGTCATGAACTCCCCGGCCAGTTTCATGGCCCGCTTGAGTGTCGTGCCCATCAGGGCGTTCCTCAGTTCCGGCACGACAAACACCCCGTCGCGGTCAACAAGCACGGCGTTTTCCGTCGAGCCTTCGGCCAGAAAACCCTCGGCGTCAAAGCACAGGGGATAGTCCGCGCCCTGATCCACGGCGTCCTTTTTCATCAGGACATTGGGCAGATAGTTGACGCTTTTGATCTGCGACATCCAGCCCTGCTTGGCCGGGATGCGGGTGCGGACAGCGCTGACCCCGGCTGTCCAGAATGACTCCGGCTTGGCCATGAACCGCTTGGCCACGATGTACAGACTGGGAGCCGGACATTCACGCGTGTCGAGGGTGAATCCGCCGGGACCCCGGCCGACAAAGACCAGCACGTTGCCCGCAGGGGCCGCGCCGACCAGGCAGACCTGACGGATGAGCCTGCCCAGTTCGTCCAGACCCACGGGCAGTCCCAGGCTGATGGCCGTGGCCGAGCGTTCCAGGCGGCGCAAATGTTCGTCTAACTGGTAAATGGCCCCGTCCTCGAAGCGCAGCGCCTCGAAAACACCGTCGCCGCGATGAACGAGATGATCGTCCAGCGGTATGAGCATGAGGCGGGGGTTGGTGAAAATCGCTTCCAGGCGATGGTCGTAAAAGGCCAGAAAATTTTCTTCGCCCGGTCGGGACAGATCCCGCACCTTGCGCCAATACAGGGTCTCATCTCCGATTTGGACCATGGCCTCCTCCGTCATGCTGGTGGTCTCAGCGGCTTTTCTCGAAAAAACACGCCCCGGACCGAGGACGATCGGGGCGTGCGCACGACAGGCAAACAAAAAGGGCGATCAGTCCACCCGCAACAAATCCTGTAGCAAAAGCACTTCCGCGATCTGGACCGCATTGAGGGCCGCGCCCTTGCGGATATTGTCGGCGACGATGAACATGTTCAGGCCATTGTCGATGCTTTCGTCCTCGCGGATGCGGCCGACAAAGGTTTCGTCCTGGCCGGCGGCGACAATGGGCATGGGATAGATCTTTTCGCCCGGATTGTCGTAAACACGCACCCCCGGAGCCTGGGCCAGGATCGCCCTGGCTTCCTTGGCTGTGAGCTTCTTTTCGGTCTCGATGTTCACGCTTTCGCTGTGGCCATAGAAAACCGGGACGCGGACCGTGGTCGCGGTGACGCGGATGGTGTCGTCGCCCATGATTTTCTTGGTTTCGAGCACCATCTTCATTTCTTCCTTGGTGTATTCGTTATCCAGGAAGACATCGATCTGGGGCAGACAGTTGAACGCGATACGGTGAGGATAGACCGTGTTTGACACATCCTGGCCGTTGAAAAGTTGGCGGACCTGGGATTCCAGCTCGGCAATGGCCTTCTGGCCCGTGCCGGAAACGGCCTGATAGGTCGAGACCACGACGCGCTTGATGCGGGCCGCGTCGTGCAGAGGCTTCAAGGCCACAACCATCTGGATGGTCGAGCAGTTGGGATTGGCGATGATCCCCTTGTGCCAGGCCAGATCTCCGGGGTTGACCTCGGGCACGACCAGGGGCACGGCCGGATCCATACGCCACGCACTGGAATTATCGACCACCACGCACCCGGCCTTGACCGCGCAGGGAGCGAATTTTTCCGAGGTCGAGCCTCCGGCCGAGAAAAGGGCCAGATCCACGCCGGCAAACGAGTCTTCGGTCAACTCCTGCACAGTCAACGAGGTTGAACCGAACTCGACGGTTGTGCCGGCCGAACGGGACGAGGCCAGAGCCCTCACTTCGGAAAGGGGGAAGTCCCGACGCAACAAGGTATCAAGCATTTCCCTGCCCACGGCGCCCGTCGCGCCGACCACAGCCACTACTGGATTTTTCTTCATCGTCGCCTCCAAAAAAATTATCCGCGCCCGTCCCGGCAGTCGAAATCCTTCCAAATTTCCAGGCAGGTATCGGCTTTGTTGAGAGTGTAGAGATGCACCCCAGGAGCTCCCCGGTCAAGCAGATTTCGGATCTGATTCTTGGCGTACCCCAAGCCAAGGCCGCGCACGCCGCTGTCGCCGTATTTTTGCTGCACATGCTCAAGATCATGCATGAAATCCGCAGGCACCGAGGCGCCGCAAAATGTCAGCATCCGCTTCAGGGCGGCCAGATTCTGCACCGGCAGAACGCCGGGAATGATCGGCACGGTGATGCCGGCGGCCCTGGCCCGGCGGACAAAATCAAAATACAGGTCATTGTCGAAAAAAAGCTGCGTGATGATAAAGTCCGCGCCGCAAGCGACCTTGTGCGCCAGGTGACGGATATCATCATCCAGACTCGGAGCTTCGGGATGTTTTTCCGGATATCCGGCCACGCCGATGCTGAATTGGTCGAATTCACGTCGAATAAAAGCGGTCAGGTCGCTACCGTGACGAAATTCCTCGCTGTCCGGCGTAAAGGTGGTCTCCCCCTTGGGCGGGTCACCGCGCAGGGCCAGCACATTGTCCACCCCGGCCTCAAGCAAGGACGAAAGAAACGAGCTGATCCGGCCACGATCCGCGCCGACGCAGGTCAGGTGAGTCAGGGGCTCCAGGCCGTACTCCTGCTTCATGCGGGTCACGATTTCCAAGGTATTACGTTGCGTACTGCCGCCTGCGCCGTAGGTCACGGAACAAAAAAGAGGCGACAACATCTTCAACTGACGGACAACGTCAAAAAAGACGGGCCACTGCGCCCGGTCTTTGGGAGGAAAGAACTCCAGCGACAGGAACGGATCCCGGCGCTGGAGCAGCTGAGCAATATGCACGAAGTACTCCTGTAATCAGGCCACGGTGTCGGCGATGGAGAAGATGGGCAGGTACATGCTGATGACCAGACCGCCGACCACCACGCCGAGGAACACGATCATGATCGGTTCGATCATGGAAGTCAGGGCGTCAACGGCCACATCAACCTCGTCGTCGTAAAAATCGGCAATCTTGGACAACATGGAGTCCAGGGCGCCGGTGGTTTCACCAATGGCGATCATGTGGATGACCATGGGTGGAAAAACGCCGGTGTCGTCCAACGGATCGGCCAGGCTCTGACCTTCGGCAATGGCCTTCTTGGCTTCGAGCACCCCGCGCTCCACGGTCTTGTTGCCGGATGTGCGCGAGACAATGTCCAGGGCATTGAGGATGGGCACGCCGCTGGAGACCATGGTCGACAGGGTGCGGCTGAACTTGGCCACGGCGGCCTTGCGCAA
>CAZYZA010000122.1:0-9407 GCA_964651415.1 uncultured Desulfovibrionaceae bacterium | reverse complement strand
AACGTGCTGCCGTAGGCTGCCAGAAATGAACACCACCTTTACTGACGGTTCCTACAAAAATTTGTTCAGCCACCCGGAGATGGTGGAAAGCCTGATGCGCGACTTTGTGCCCGAGGAATGGGTGCGTGATCTGGACTTCTCCACCCTGCAGAAGCAAAACGGCTCATATGTGGCCGACGACCTGCGCGAGCGCCATGATGACATTGTCTGGCGGGTCAGGTGCAAAGGCCAGTGGTTTTATGTTTATCTGCTTATCGAATTTCAAAGCACGGTGGACCATTGGATGGCCGTGCGCATTATGACCTATGTCGGTCTTTTGTATCAGGATCTGATCAAAACCGGAGCTGTCAAAAACGGCGGGCTTCTTCCCCCGGTTTTTCCGCTTGTATTGTACAATGGTCATGGTGCCTGGACCGCGCGGCGGGAAATTGCCGAACTCATCGTGCCGACCTCTCCGGTTCTGGCGAAATATCGTCCAAACCTTTGCTATTTTCTTGTGGATGAAGGCCGGATCTCACCGGAAAAGTTGACTGGGGACAGCCCCGCCGCGTTCCTGGTGCGCATGGAGCGCAGCGATGCCCCGGAGGACTTGCGCCACGCGATACACAGCTTTAGATCCATATACGGTGGGCAACGGCATCTCAGTTTACGCCGCGCTCTGACTGTCTGGATACGCCGATCGCTCTTGCACCGTTTAATGCCCCAGGAACCCTTGCCCGAACTCAATGATCTGGAGGAGGTTGAAGCCATGCTCGCTGAACGAGTAACCGAATGGACTGAGAAGTGGAAAATGGACGGCCTTGCGGAAGGCCTTGCGGAAGGACGTCGGAAAGGACGCGTGGAGGGACAAGAGGAAGGGCGCAAGGAAGGGCGCAAGGAAGGGCGCAAGGAGGGGCGCTTGGAAGGCGAGATCAGCGGGCGGAGCGCCATGTTGATCCGCCAACTGTCCAAGCGTTTTGGCCAGGACGCAGTCGATGTCCATGTTCAGAACCGTCTGCGCGCCGCCAGCCAGGAACAGCTCGACCTTTGGGCCGAGCGCATCCTGGACGCCACGACCATTGACGATGTTTTCGGCGAATAGCCCGCTGGATCCTTCTTTTGCCTGCCGACAAGCCAGGAGATTCCTGCGTGCAACTCCCATCCCTGCCCCGCGTCCTGGTCACTGGGGCTTCGGGGTTTATCGGCCGGATTTTATGCCGGGAACTCACCAGTCGCGGCTGGACCGTGGCGGCATTGCTGCGTTCACCGCAATCCGGGCCGTGGCATGAGGTCGTGCAGGCTGAATTGGGGCATGGCCCTCTTGATCCCGGTCTGTTGACCGGAGTGGACACGATTTTTCACCTTGCCGGCAAGGCCCATGTCCGGGCCAGGACAGCTAGAGACATCGCCCAGTACGAGACCGTTCACGTCCACGGCACCCGCCATCTGTTGGAGGCGGCCAGGGCGGCCGGAGTCCGTTGCTGCGTGCTGGTCAGCTCGGTCAAGGCCATGGGCGAGGGCGGGGCTGACATCTGGGACGAAAGCACACCCTGCCGTCCGCAAACCCCGTATGGCCGGACCAAGCTCATGGCCGAGCGGCTTGTTCTCGATGAATTGCCCCTACCCTGCCCGGTGGTTCTGCGGCCGGCCATGGTTTACGGACCCGGCGCCAAAGGCAATCTGGCCCTGCTGATACGGGCCATAGGCAGCGGGCTGTTTCCCCACATAGATTTTCCCCGTAACCAACGGTCCATGATTCACGTTCACGATGTGGTCCAAGCCTGCATGTTGGCAGCGACCCATCCGGCGGCCTGCGGCCGGACCTACATCCTGACCGACGGCCATGATTGGTCCACAGGCGAAATTCTGGAGCTGATCCGGCAAACCCTGAAAAAACCGTCCCGTTGGACCTTACCCTATGGCGTCTTGTCGGCAGCAGCCAAGCTGGGTGACACCCTGACGGGCTTGGGACTGCCATGCCCGATCGCGAACATCGTGGACAAGTTGGCCGGATCGGCCCGGTATTCCAATGCCCGCATCTGCCGTGAACTGGATTTTGCGCCCGGACACGACCTGGTTCGGGGCATCCGGGAGATGGCCGGGCCATGATCGCACCTTTGATGCTCAGCGCCCTGTGCAGTTTCTTGTGCTGCCTGCTGGTTGCCCGACTGCTGTCCCGGCAGGGGCTGTACGACATGCCCACGGCCCGCAGCTCGCATTTCCGGCCAACGCCCAAAGGCGGCGGGGTCGGCATGGTCGTGGCGTTCAGCGCGGCCAGCATGATCACGGGCCAACCCATCCTTTTGTGGCTGCCGGTCACGGCCCTGGCAGCCGGCAGCCTGGTCAATGATCTGCGCGATCTGTCGGCTGGGCTGCGGCTGGCACTCCAGTTCATGGCTGCCGGCCTGACCCTGGTCTGGGCCTGGTCAAACGGCTGGACAGCCTGGTCCGGCTGGTTCCTGCTGCCGGCCGTGGTTTGGATGGTGGCCATGGCCAATTGCTATAATTTCATGGACGGCATCAACGGCATGGCCGGCCTGACCGGCATCGTAGCCTTTTTCCTTCTTGGACTGTACAACGGCAACGGCCCTGGATTGCCGATCATTCTGGTGCTTGTCGTGCTCGGAGCCCTGATGGGCTTTCTACCCTGCAACCTGCCTCGGGCCAGAATTTTCATGGGCGACGTGGGCAGCATTTTTCTCGGCTTCCTTTACGCCCTGGCCGTGTGCCTGACTGTCGGGTCGTGGACGGATTTCCTGGTCTGCCTGGCCTTTCTCTTTCCGTTTCTGGCCGATGAAGCGGTTACGGCGGCGGAACGAATCCGGCGCAGGGAATCGCTGCTCAAGGCCCACCGTCGTCACCTGTATCAATTCCTGGCCAATGAATTGCGCATTGCTCATTGGCGAGTCAGTCTGGCCTATGCGCTGATTCAACTGGCCTTGGGACTGGCAGCCATGGGACTGGCCAGGGTTGGCGGATGGTACGTGCTGCTCATGCTTGTCTTTTCCCTGGCGGCCTGGGTTGTCGTCCATTGTCAGCTCAAACACCGTTTCCAGCCCAAGGAGCCCTGATGGCCGGTTTTGATTCTCTTCCTTTGCTGCTGAAAAATAAAAACCTGTACCTCATGCTCGTCGGCGAGGCCGCACTGTTTGCCCTGGCCCTTCTGCTGGCCTACGGGCTGCGCTTTGAATTCGACATCCCGCAGGAATTCTTCCGCCAAATGCTGACCCTGCTCCCGATCAGCGTGGCCGTAAAAATGACTTTCTTCGCCATCTCGGGCCTGTATCGCGGCATGTGGCGCTACACGGCGCTGTCCGATCTGTGGCGTATCGGACGGGCTGTCTTTCTGGCCGAATGTCTCCTCATCCTTTACGTCGTCTTTGCCAAGCATTTCCAGGGATATCCCCGCTCCATCTTTATCCTTGATCCTCTCCTGGCCTTTGTCTTTGCCTGCGGGGCCAGAGTTTTCATCCGCTCGGTGTACGAATTTTCCGCCCGTCCGGTGGAATGGAAGCACCTGTTCCTGCCGACCATGTTCTGTACGCAAACAGCAGGCACTCGCGCCCTGCTCATCGGTGCCGACGACGACGCCGTGCGCATGGCCAAGGAGATTCTGGACACGCCGGGCTCCGGGTATTGCCTGCTGGGCTTTGTCGATGACGACCCGGCCCGCATCGGACGAAGAATTCATGGCCTGCCGGTTTATGGACCCATGGCCGGGCTGGCGGATCTGGCCCGATCCCTCCTGGTGGAAGAAATCATGATCAGCCTGTCCAGAAATCTGAGCGACAGTCCCCGGCACATTCTTGATGCCTGCGAAGCGGCCCAGATGCGCGTCAAGCGTTTGCCGGCCATCGCTGATATCGCCAGCGGCAAGGTATCGATCAAAACCCTGCGCGACATTCGTTACGAAGACCTTCTGGGTCGAACCGAAGCGCAGCTGGATGTGGCCGGAATCGAAAGTTATCTCAAAGGCAAGGTGGTGCTGGTCACCGGAGCCGGCGGATCCATCGGCTCGGAATTGTGCCGCCAGATCATCAAGTTCGAGCCGGCCCGGATCGTGCTCTATGACGCCGGCGAGGCCAACCTTTACGCCATTGAGATGGAGCTGCGCCACGAATTCGGTTTTGACCGCTACGCCGCAGTCCTCGGGCAGGTCCAGGACGAAAGGTTGTTGAATCACACCTTTGCCAGGCACAAACCGCAAGTCGTCTTCCACGCCGCAGCCTACAAGCACGTGCCCATGCTGGAGCTCAATCCCTGGCAGGCTGTGGTCAACAATATCGAAGGGTCGCGCTGCGTCATGGATCTGGCCGAAGGCCACGGGGTTGAACGCTTTGTGCTCGTCTCCACCGACAAGGCCGTGCGGCCGACCAATGTCATGGGAGCGTCCAAGCGCGTGGCCGAACTGATCATGCAGGCCAGACCCAAGGGAAAAACCCGCTTCATGGCCGTACGCTTCGGCAACGTGCTGGGTTCGTCGGGATCGGTCATTCCCCTGTTCCGCCGCCAGATCGCCCGCGGCGGCCCGGTCACGGTCACCCATCCGGACGTGACCCGTTATTTCATGACCATTCCGGAAGCGGCCCAGCTCATTGTCCAGGCCGGAGCCCTGGGCAAGGGTGGTGAGATCTTCATCCTCAAAATGGGCCGCCCTGTACGCATCACGGATTTGGCGCGGGACCTTATCGTCCTTTCCGGCAAAAGCGTGGAAGAGATAGGAATCCGCTTCACCGGCCTGCGGCCAGGAGAAAAACTCTTCGAAGAGCTGATTACGGAAGGAGAAGGCATTGTCGAAACCGGTCACGAAAAAATCCTGGTGCTTCGTCCCGGCGAAGACGGCATCGATATTGATCCGGATCTGCTGTCCAAACTCCTGGAGGCCGGAGCAAACTTTCAAACTGAAGAGATCATCAGGCTCATGACCCGGATCGTGCCGGAATATTCGGCGCAACGGGATGGGGTGTGAAAACCAGAAGTTACAGACTAATTCCGCAGATGGAACTCGCCTTATCCATCATCCCCCGTCACGGGACGTTCAGAATCCGTGAAAACGTTGCATCCGCGTTCAAACTGTCAGCTATGCTTCGGTCAATCTTGCGGCCACCAGACGCTCCATGGCCGGGTCGCCCTCCAGGGTTGCCAGGACGACAAAGTCCAAACCCGGATACACGGCCTCCAACGCCCTGATCATGGCCGGTATGTCCTGCTCGATATGCACGCCGTTATAGAGGAAATACTGCATGATCACGATGCGCGTGCAGCCCTGATCGGCCAGAACCCCAACCTGCTGCGCCAGGGTCGGCTCACCGAGTGAAAAAAAAGCCGGCAAAACCGGGCCGTTCCCGACCATGGCTGCGACGCGTCCAACCATGGCCTCAAAAGACTCTCCCACTTCCCGCCGCCTGCTTCCGTGTCCAAGCACAATCATTCCCGTTGTCATTCCCAGCCTCCAAAAAAAATGGCCAGGCTGCCTGCACTGCAGACAACCCGACCATCATGGTTGAACCGACCCTAGTGCGTATGATCCTCATGTCGTGGAGAACTTTGATCCTCATGGGTGTGCTCGCGTTCATGATCATGTGGGTGGCTGTGCACCAGATCTCCGTGCCGGTGCTCATGGTCATGCGTAACCACCGTGGCCGACGGCTTTCCTCGTAAACATCCGCATCCTTTACACATATATTCCTCCTTCATGCCGGGGACGGTATAAAACAGCCGGCAGTTTCCTTCAGACTAATCCTTCCGTGGCCAATGGCAATCGACTGCACAATGTGCACAAAAGCGCACGACAAAGCCCTATGCCGCTCTAATTTGCACATATCGGGCGCGAACAAAAGCGGCCAACTCTATATCTACTTGAAACAAATACTTTTTTAGCATTGGCACACCAGCTGCTAAGGGAAGCCCAACCAAAGCAAGCCTCTACCTCCAAAAATGTCAGGAGCCCACATGTACCGCAAAAACCTCATCCTCGCCTTCTTCCTGGTCCTGGTCGTGACAGCCAGCGCCCAGGCGTACAAAGGCGGTTGTCCGGGACAGGCACACTACCAGGACTTCATGTCCGGGCTGACTCCCGAACAGCAGGAAAAAGTGAATGCGCTGACCGAAGTGCATCACAAGGAACTGTTTGCCCTTCAAAAAGAGCTGAAGGTCAAGCATGACGCCATGGAAGCTCTGTTTGCAGCCGTTCCCGCCGACAAAACGGCTGTCGACAAAGCAGTGGCCGAAGTGAACGAGCTCCAGGCCCAAAAGGCCAGGCTCAACGCAGAGTATCGAGTCCAGTTGTCCGAAATCGCCGGAAAGCCTGTCCCAATGCAATCCGGTAAAGGCTGCGGCTACAAGGGCCGTTGCGGAGCATACTCCAGCGGTGAAACAGCCGGCTCCGCTCCTTGCTGCCCAGTCGCCCAAACCCTGTAATCCTTCTCTCTCCCTCCCTTGTACCTGGCAAAGGCCGCACTCCCTGCGGCCTTTGCCTTTTTAGCCCCGAGGCAGGTGATGGAAATAGCCCTTCCGGTCCGTAGCAGCCGCACCATCATGGTCGCCACCCTGGCCGTTTTTGTTCTCGGCCTGGCGCTCAGCTTTTCGACGTGGCGCAACCTCCGCCAACAGCAGGACGCCTTTCGCGCCCATGCCCTGGTCACGGCCCGCAGCATCGCGACCGGTATCGAGATCAACCTGCGCCGCGAACTGCGCATGCCGGCCATGATCGACCCCACCAGCGCGGCCATCCTGCTCCATCGCACCCTGGCCCGGGACCTGCTTCAGGACCATATCAAGCGCACCGACGCCCGGTTTATCGGACTGTTCAATCCCATGGGCCACATTCTGCTGTCCTCGCACACGGACCCCAAAGCCCTGCAGGAACTGCTGCCGACCATTGCTTGGGAAAGCATGGGCACGGCCGGCGAATGGAGCGGGGAACTGAATTTCGAAGGCGAACCCCTGATGGTGCTGGGGCGGCTGTCGCATCAGGCCACCGGCGTGCTCTGTCATGACGGACAATGCCCGCCGGACACACAGCCGCCGCTGCTGCTGGTCGGCGTGGACATGACTAGGCACCAACAGGCCTTTGGGCAATACCAACGCACGGCCATCCTTCAGACCAGCTACATTCTGGCCGTGACCGTTTTATTCTGGATACTGCTCATGGGCGTGATGCAACGCAAAGAGCAGAGCCTGCGGCTGCGGCAGTTGGAGTTTTTCAACGCCCGCCTCCTGGACAACATGCCCGACGGTCTGTTGACCTTATCGGCCGAGGGCACGGTCATGGCCGCCAATCCGGCAGCCCAGGGCCTGATGTCCGGCGTGCCGCTCATCGGCCAACCTCTGCCGACCATCCTGTCCAACCTGGGGCTTGATCCTGAACGGCACGGGGAGCAGGACTGGGTCACCTGCAAAACCGGCGGCAAGGATCTGGAGGTTCTGCAGGTCGGCCTCAAGGATGGTTCGGGACAAAGCCTGATCCTGATCCGGGACCGGACCGAACTGGCCGGTCTGGAACGTGAGCTGCACCGCAATGAAAAATTGGCCGCCATCGGTCGCATGGCCGCCGGAGTGGCCCATGAAATCCGCAACCCGCTCTCGGCTCTGCGCGGATTCGCCCAATTCTTCTCAAAAAAACTGGCCGGACGGGATCCGGAGGAGTTGTACGCCCGGACCATGGTTCAGGAGGCTGACCGCCTGAACCGCGTCATCACCGACCTGCTCTTTCTGGCCCGGCCACGCCGCCTGGACTTCAGCCAGGTTCCTCTTGCGGACATATGCCGGGAAGTGCATACCCTTTTGTCCATGGACGTGGAGAACAGAAACGGACGCCTGGAGATGGACCTGACGGCGGATCGCATGACCGCCGATCACGACGCGGTCAAACAGGCCCTCATCAACCTGCTGATGAACAGCATCGACGCTCTCCCCGCCACGGACGGGCTGATCGTCATCTCCAGCCAACCAGCCCAGGACGGCGTCTGGCTCCGGGTTCACGATAATGGCCGGGGGATGACGCCGGAAGAACGCGAACACGCCCTTGAACCGTTTTATACCACTCGGGATCGCGGCACGGGTCTGGGCCTGGCCATCGTGCACACCATCATGCAGGAACACGGCGGAAGCGTCAGTCTGGAAACCAACTCCTGGGGCGGCACCACGGTCTCCCTCTTTTTTCCCGCAACCCACACACACGAGATCTGATCCATGACCGCACACCACACCGTACTCATTATCGACGACGAACCCGCTCACCGACTCATGGTCCGCGTTGTCCTCGGCGACGCCGGATTCAAGGTGCTGGAAGCGGACAACGGACCCACGGGCCTGAACGTTCTGCGCACCAAACCCGTGGACGTCATCCTTCTGGACATGCGCATGCCCGGTATGAGCGGACTGGAAGTGCTGCAACGGCTGCGTGAGGGCGGCAGCTTTCCACCCGTGATCATGCTCACGGCCTTCGGCAATGTCGGCAGCGCCGTTGAGGCGATGAAAACCGGGGCGTTCGACTATCTTGCCAAACCGGCCGACAACGACGAACTGCTGGCCGTGGTCCAGAAGGCGGCCGAACACTCCCGCCTGGCCCGGGAAAATCGTGAACTGAAAAAACAGATCGGTCAGATGCGCGAAACCCGGATCATCGGCGACAGCCCGGCCGTGCGCAAAGTTGTCGAGCTGGTAGAACAGGTCGGCCCGAGCGAGGCCAACGTCCTCATCCTGGGCGAATCCGGCACAGGCAAGGAGTTGGTCGCCCAGCTCCTTCACGACCACAGCCAGCGCAAGGCCGGTCCCCTGGTCAAAGTCAACTGCGCGGCCCTGCCTGAAAGCCTCTTGGAGAGCGAACTTTTCGGCTACGTCAAAGGCGCTTTTACCGGCGCGGCTCACGACAAACCCGGCCGATTCCAATTGGCGACCAACGGCACGCTGTTCCTGGATGAGATCGGCGAACTGCCCCTGACCCTGCAGGCCAAAATTCTGCGCGCCCTGCAGGAGCGCATTGTCGAACCCCTGGGCAGCGTCACTCCGGTCAGCGTGGATGTGCGCTTTGTCGCCGCCACCAATCGGGACTTGCCGCGCATGATCGCGGAGGGAACCTTTCGCGAAGACCTCTACTACCGCCTCAATGTCCTGGAAATAGCCATTCCGCCCCTGCGGGAACGATTGGAGGATATTCCTCTCCTGGTCGACTATCTCCTGGCCAAGCTCGGACGCAAAAACAACCGACCCATCCGCACTGTCAGCCGCGACTACCTGGCCGCCCTGTCCCGGCACGAATGGCGCGGCAACGTGCGTGAACTGGAGAATGTGCTGGAACGCTCCCTGATCCTGTGCCGGGGAGACATCCTGGATCTGGACGACCTCCCGGATCACCTGCTGGCTCCGGGGCGGGAAAAATCGCCGCTTTCACCGACTCCTGTCCCGGAAAATCCGCTGGAAGCCGC
>CAZYZA010000121.1:0-9557 GCA_964651415.1 uncultured Desulfovibrionaceae bacterium | reverse complement strand
GGGCTGTCAGGGTGAGCATTTCAGGTGTGATGAAAAGGCTTTTCGTCGTGATCATATCCGAAAAATCATCCGATTTCATCCATTTTGTCAATCCGCTTTCCATCCGATTTCATCCGATTTGCGCCAAACCCGGGAGTCGCATCTTGAATTTTGAATTTCCACTCGGGCATGGGGTGTGGGCAGTTCTTGAAGGTGGAAGAGGTATGGATGGGCCGTGAGTCCCGTTGCCAAAGCCATGGGTTAGGGTCGCGCGTTGACTTTTCTTATGCCCGATGAGCACTCAAACCCAATTCACTAACTTCAAGGCAGTGGGGCAAGAAATGACGACTCTCCAAAATACCCTGAATCCTGATGATCGGCCGCCGTCCTCATTCAAATGATCCTGCAATTCGTGACCCTTGGCATCGGCCCGCCAAAAAGGCTCAGCAGCAGGAGAACATTTGGCAGGTGCCTCACAACTTCCGCCCCCCGGTTTCCAGATGGGCGGCAAGGCGCAGGTAGAGGGCGGCGAACAGGGCGGAGATGAGGAACATGATTGTCAGGATCGCCATGGCCAGGGGGCGGTCGGCCAGATCCTGTTGGAAAAAGATGTCGTAGACCCGGATGGGCAGCATGCCGGGCCGCGATTCGCCCAGGACAAAGGGGATGTCGAACGCGCCCAGGGCGTAGAGAAAGAGAATGATAAAGGCGCTGTGCATGGCCGGCAGGAGCCGGGGCAGGATCACCTGGACAAAGGTCTGCCAGCGGCCCGCTCCGAGCATATGGGCGGTCTGGACCAGACGCGGGTCAAAGCCGAAAAGCGCGGCGCTGGTCAGCAGGAGGGCAAAGGGCGCGCCTTTGAGCATGTAGGCCAGAATCATGCCCAGGCCGTTTCCCTGGTGCAGAAGTTGCGGAAATTGATCCGCCGACCCGATCAGGCCCAGGTGGTAGGCCAGGGCGGAAAGAATGCCTGTACGGCTGAAGACCAGCGCAACAACAAAGGCCACGGCGACGTGGGGCAGGATCAGGCCAATTTTGGCGATCAGCCCGATGGGCCGCAGGGCGGGTGGCATGCGCCACAGGCCAAGGGCAAGCAGGGTTCCGGCCAGGACCGACCCGGTGGCCGAGACCAGAGCCACGTACAGGGTGAAGCCAAAAGACTGCCGAAGGCTCTGGTCATGAAGGACAATCCGGTAATATTCCAGCGTCGGCCCGTCGGACCCCAAGGGCGTGAAAAGACCCAGGCCCTGGACAGCGGTCAGCATCAGACCAAAACCGAACAGGGCCAGGTACGGCAGCAGGAGGGGCAAAAGCCCGAGAACCACCTCTTTTGTTCTAGCGGCCAAGAATGCGTCTGCTCCAATCCTTTTCCAGGGCTTCCAGGTATTCCGACGGGATTTCCGGCACAGCCGCCGCGGCCAGGGTTGCGGCGTCGAGGGTGGCCGGTCCCAGATCGACCTGGGCAAAGGCGGCCCTGTCCGCGTCAGACAGCCTGTCCATTTCCAGGGCCGGCAGGTCGCCCCAGTTTTCCGGCCTGAATTTGGACAGCTGGGCCTCGGGGCTGAGCAGGAAATTGGCCAGAACCATGGCCCCGGCCGGATTGGGCGCATTGAAGGGTATGGCCGTGAAATGGGTGTTGAAAATGGCCCCGTCGGACAGGACAAAGGTCCGGACCGTGTCCGGATAGGTCTCTTCCAGGATTTTCATCTGGGCATGGGACGGATGGTAGGACATGCCCATGTCGATTTCACCCCGGGCAAAGAGGGTGTCCAGGGCGGCCGCATCCTTGGGATAGGTCTGGCCCTGCTGCCAGAGATAGGGCTTGACCTCCTCCAGCCAGGCAAATGCCAGGGGGGCATTTTTGGCGTACAGGTCGGCCTGAAAACCGTTCATGTACTGCTGATGTCCGCCGGTGGTGGCGTAAAAAACGTGGCGCAGGAAGGCGGAGCCGGTGAAATCCGGCGGTTCGGGATAGGTGAATCGTCCGGGATTGGCGATGATCCAGTCCTTGAGCGCGGCCAGGGACAGGGGCGGGGTCGGCGTGCGGGCCTGGTCGTACTCGAACACGAACTGGGCCCGGCCGTAGGGCGCTTCGTAGCCGTCCACGGGAAAGCCGAAGTCGTGGGCGGATTTTTCCGGGTCGCAGTACTGCTGGAAATGGGGCAGTTTGTCGGCAAAAGGCCCCAGCAGCACCTCGGCCTGACGGGCGTTTTTGAAGTTCTCGCCGTTGATCCAGAGCAGATCCATGGTCCCCGTGGTCTTGGCGGCGGCTTTTTCGGTCAGCAGCTTGTTGACGAAAACCGGGGCGTCCATGGGCACCCGGACCACGGTGATGTCAAAGCGTTTTTTCATCTCCCCGGCCACATAGGTGTCGACCCACTGGTTGATCTGGGCGCTGCCGCCCCACATGTGCCAGCGCACCTCCGACCCTCTGGCGGCCTGTTCCAGCTGGGCATAATCCTGGTCCAGAACAGAGGTGGCGGGAGTTTGGGGCTGATCCGAGCAGGCGGTCAGCATGAGGACGGCGATACAACAGACTATTCGATGGAACATGATGCCTCCGCAGTATGGGTGAAAATGGGCGGGTACTGATCCGAAATGCTCAGGCTGACCCTGTCGCCGGGCTGAGCCACGGGTTCCAGGGTGTAGACGGTCAGGTCCTGGCCCAGGACGCGGACGGTATAGGCCAGGAAATGTCCGGCAAAATGCATGGCGGTGACAGCGCCGGGTCCGTCGGGGTCAGGGCGCAGGCGCAGGGCCTCGGGCCGCAGCCAACAGGCCGTGATGCCCAGCATGCGGGCCAGGTCCGGGGTGATGGTGTTGACCGGGCCCAGAAAGCGGGCCGTGTCCATGTCCACCGGGTGACGGTAGACTTCCAGGGGTGGCGCGTACTGGCGCAATCGGCCGCCGAGCATGACGCCGATGCGGTCGGACATGGCCAGGGCCTCCTGCAGGTCGTGGGTCACGCAGATTGTGGTGATGCCGAAGCTGCGCTGGGTGGAGCGGATGAACAGGGCTGTCTCCAGCTTCAGGTTGCGGTCCAGGTTGGCGAAGGGTTCGTCCAGCAGCAGCAGATCCGGCTCGACCACCATGGCCCGGGCAATGGCCACGCGCTGCTTCTGGCCGCCGGACAGCTGGGACGGGTAGGCCTCGGCCCTGTCCTCCAGGTGAAAATGTCCGAGCATGGCCTGAACCTTGTCCCGGATCAGGGTTGTGGGCAGCTTGCGCGCCCGCAACCCAAAGGCGACGTTGTCGCGCACGGTCATGGTCGGGAAGAGGACATAGTCCTGAAAGACGAGGATGGCCGTGGGCCGGCTGCCGTTGTTACTCAGGCGCACCAGGCCGGCTGTCGGCGGCTCCAGTCCGGCGATAACGTGCAGCAGCGTGGTCTTGCCCGCCCCGGACGGGCCGATGATGGACACCAGACTGCCCTGGTCCACGCCCAGGTCCACGTCCTGAAAGATCAGGGTCCGGCCAAAACGTTTGGTCAGACCCTGCAGGTGGAGAAAGGGCGGGGTTTCAGCGTTCAAGGGCCTGGAAATGGCGCATGAAACGCCGGTCGATGTAGTCCTTGAGCAGAAAGGCGCTGCTCCCACGGTAGCGGATGGGGCCCTTGCTGCAGATGGCCGTGCCGTCGCCCATGTTGAAAAGCAGCAGGTACGACCCGCCCGGATCAAAGGTCATCAGCCGTCCCTTGCCCAGGCTCGCCCATACGTTTCTGAGCAGGACCGGGTTTTCGCGCACGGCATAGACGCCGACCTTGTCCAGGGGCCGGGGCTGGAAATCAATGCAGTCCCCGCCGCCGAAGATTTCCGGATGGTCCACGGCGCGCAGATATGCATCGACCAGCAACCCGCCGCTCGGCCCGGTGGCCAGACCCGACTCGGCGAAGAGCCGCGACGGCCGCACGCCCGTGGCCAGAAAGATCAGGTCCGGAGCGTACTGCTTGTCCCCCACGGTGATGACCCGGTCGCGGATTTCCCGGACATAGCCGTCTTCGTTGATGCGGATGTTCTGTCCGGTCAGGGACGAGCGGGCCATGGATTGCAGGGACACGGGCAGCCGGCTCAACAGCTTGCGACCGGCAAAGAGGGTGATGTCCGGGCTGTGGCGGCCCCTGGCCAGGGCCAGCTTGCGCACGTTGCCGGCGATCTCCAGGGCGGCCGGGCCGCCGCCGATCACGGCGATGTGCGGGCGGGTCCGGGAGTGGCACAGGGCAATGACCCGGCGCTGGGCCTCCTGCAGGCGCTCAATGGGCTTGACCGTGAACACGTCCGAAACGTCGCCGTGGACCTGGTCAAAAGGAATGAAGCTGCCCGCGTTGCAGGACAGGACGTCGTAATCCAGCGTCAAACCGCCGGCCGTGCTCACGGTCCGGGCGTCTGGGTCTATGCGCGTCACCTTGTCGCGGACAAAATGGCCGCCTTGTCTTTTGACCACCAGGCGGGTGGCGAAACGGATGTCGTCCGGGCTGTAGGTCAGGCCGAGCATGCCCGGTCCCATGCCGGAATAGTAATGGAAATCAGAGGGCTGAATGACCGTGACCTGATGTCCGTCGCGGACCAGGTCGCGGATATGGGCCAGGATCATCATGTGGGCGTGGCCGCCGCCGGCCAGAACCAGTTTTTTTCCCATGGCGGTCTCCGGGGTTGGGGTGGACTCGAACACAGCAGCTTTTAACCCGAAGCCGTGGCTGAGGCAAACAGGGTTCCGGGTGTTCGGACAGAGGGCAACAGCGCCGTCAGGGCCTGGATGTCTGCGGCCGGGAAGGGGTCCGGAATCGGCGGCAATAGGTGCAGCGTCGGCACATGTCTTCCACCAGCAGACCGGCGGCAAAGCCGTCACGCATGGCCACGGTTTTGGGCAGGGCCAGGATTTGGGTCAGAGGGGTGTCGTGGATGTTGCCCAGGCCCAGACGCCCGTCCGCATCCAGACAGCACGGGCAGACCGTGCCGTCGGCCAGGATGGCGCAGTGCGTGGACAATGCGTGGCAGAAGCCGGTGTTTCGTGTCTGTCCGCTTGCATCGCCCGGCCAGGAAAAAAGGGTGTCGCGGTGCAGGTAGACCCGGCCGCGCAGGCGGATGCTTTTGCGGCCGGGTGGGGGCGGCTGGAGGTCAAGCTCCAGGGTCTGCCCGAGTCGCTGCAGGTAGCGGATGATGGTCGGATCTGCCATGGCGGTCTGCAGGCTGGCCATGGCCCACCAGCGATAGTTGATGTACAGGTCCGGCCGCTCGGTCAGGGCGCGGGTGGTCAAACGCAGCATGGCGTCGAGGGGGTCGGGCCGGGTCGCCGGAATCTGCTCCAAGGCCTGCAGGGAAAAATTGATCTGGCGCAGGGCCGGGGCCGCGAGGAGCATGTCCTCGTGAGCGGCCAGCAGGGTGGCGTTGGTGGTCAGATTTACGGACAGCCCGGCTTGTTTGCAGGCGGCCAGCATGGCCTCAAGCCGGGGGTGCAGGAGCGGTTCGCCCAGAACATGCAGGCTGAGCTGGCTGGTCAGGGAGGCGGCCTGCTTCAGGATCGCCCGGAATTCATCCAGGGTCATATCCGTTTTGGGCCGCGCGGTGCCGGGGCAGAAACCGCAGCGCAGGTTGCAGCGGTTGGTGATTTCCACGTGGATGTGTCGGAACTGTGCGTGTTCCGGACATTTCACAGGATATGGTCCTTGGGGTCGGGAACCAGCGGCAGGCTGAAATGAAATTCGCTGCCTTTGCCCGGTTCGGAGATGGTGCACAGGCTGGAGTTCATCATTTTCAACAGTCTGGTGACGATGGCCAGGCCCATGCCGGTGCCGCCGAACTGACGAGCTATGCCCATGTCCGACTGCGTGAACAGATCGTAGATAATGCCCAGCTGGTTGTCGGCGATGCCCTGGCCCGTGTCGACAACGCAGATGTGAACCAGGCCCTGGCCGTTTTTGTCGGTAAAGGGCAGGCGGGAGATTTCCAGGCGGACCGATCCCTTGTCCGTGAACTTGATGGCGTTGCCCATGAGGTTGAATATGACCTGCCGGATGCGGACCAAGTCGCCGTTCAGAATTTCCGGCAGAGCAGGGTCCAATCGGCACGTCAATTCGATGCCTTTGTGGATTGCCTCTTCCTGGAAGGCGTCAAGTATTGGTTTGAGCAACTGGTCCAGAATGAACGGACGGTCGGTCAGGGTCATGGCGCCCGTATCCGCGGCCGCCAGATCAAGCATGTCCTGTAAAATGGCCAGCAGACCCCGGCCCGAAAGCATGGCCATGTCGATCAGTTCCTGAATTTCTTCGATTTCCATGCCCTGTACGATTTGCAATGAGCCAAGGATGCCGTTCAGCGGCGTGCGGATCTCGTGGCTCATGACCGCCAGGAACTCCGATTTGGCCCGGCTGGCGGCCTGCGCCGCGTCCCTGGCCTTGAGCAGTTCGGCTTCGGTCTGCTTTTGCTGGGTGATGTCGACAAAAGATTCGATCAGCACGGCCTGCCCGGCGATTTCCGTGGCAATGACGGATTTGAGGATCTGCAGGGACTTGCCGCCGGCGTTTTTGAGTTCTCCGTGCTGGTCGATGACGCTTTGGCCCTGATCCAGCACCGGACAGTCGACGATGTTCGATCGGCGAATGAATTGGTCGCAGTGGGAACCGAGCAGTTCCGATTGCGGCCTTCCGGTCATTTCCGCCAGCTTCGGGTTGACGTACTTGATGGTCCGGGACAGGGCGTCGACCACGGCGATGCCCACGGGCAGCCTGTCGAGGATGTGGCGCAGGCGCTCTTCGCTGCGTTCAAGCCTGTGTTGCGCCTCCAGCCTTTCGGTGATGTCCTCCAGCAGGACCAGCATGCGCCGATCTTCCAGCAGGCGGGACTGGATATTGAAAAAACGGCTTGATCCGTCCTTGCAGATGATTTCGGCCTGGCCGGGTTCGCCGTCGATGCCCCGCAGGCGCTGTGCCCAGATTTTCAGAAACTCAACCCGCACGCGGACATCGGGATGGGCCTTGCGAAACCAGCTGTTGCGGGTGCCGACATCATGCAGCGTGTAGCCGGTCAGGCGGGTGAAAGCCGGGTTGACCATGCTGACCCGGTTATCGGTATGGACGAGCATCAGCCCCATGGGCAGCTTCTGGATCAGGGTGAGCAGCAGGTCCAGGTTGGTCCGGGTTTCCTGGTGGGCCTGGTTCAGTTCGACGATATGGCTACGGTAAAAACGGCGCATCAGCATCGATGCCGGGACGATAAAGCTCATCAGGACCACGGCCGCAGCCAGGCTGAGCAGCAGATGCTCGGCCTGAACCGCTTCCAGTTCCTGGATTTCCATGTCCGCGCAGGACAGATATGGCCTGCCGCCGGGGCTTGTCTCGGCCACACAGACCGTTCGGAAATATCCCCACTCGTCCTGATAGCTCAGGGCCAGATCCTGCCTGCTGTTCAGGGCCTGATTGAATTCCGGCGGGGCTTCGGAGTACGGATGAAAATACCAGGATTCCTGCTGTCTGGCTTCTTCGTCGGTCACGGTTGGAGCGGAAAAAAAGAGGCCGTCTTCGTACCGGACCACGGTGTAGACATAGATGAGATTGTTGGCCTGGGCGAATTCATTGAATTTTTTGCGATTCTGCAGTTCCTCGTCAAAGCTGACGGCATCTTTGTCCACGGCGCGGTCGTGAAAATCGTCAGCCAGCAGATAGCGCAAACTGTTGGCCGCCACTTTTAGCTTGGTGTCTGTGGCCTTGAGAAATCGATTGTTTTCAAGGGTTGTCCAGCTGAGCGCCATGGTCGTGACGATGACGGCGTAAAGCAGGATGAGCAGGGTGGCGCGAAACGCTATGGGGGAAGAAGCTGGCCTCATGATGTCTCGAACATGGGTACGTGGTGTGGAAACCTGGTCGTGACATCGTGATCACGAATTCCAGGACTTGGCGACAACGCCGGTTCATCTGGCGACTCGGATCGTCGAAAGAGGGGGAGCCGTCATGGCCTTTTTATCGGAGTGAGCTCTTGATACTGGCGCAAGGGCGGACTTTCGACGCGTCACGCCTTCTACGCGGTATCGCCGTGCAAAGCAATCATGCTCAATAATGATGGCTGTGGGCGGTTGTGTTTTTTTGTGCTTTTTTTGTTTGACAACAGATACGTCTCTGCCTACTTAGTGCTTCCGTTTCACGGGCCAATAGCTCAATTGGTAGAGCATCTGACTCTTAATCAGCAGGTTCAAGGTTCGATTCCTTGTTGGCCCACCACCAAAAAGACAAACCGCCTCAGCCGCATCCGGCAAGAGGCGGTTTCATTTTTTTAAAGCTGCGATCAGACTTGTGGCCTGTCCCTCCTTTCACCCTTGCAGAACGTGTCTTTCTGCGCCGCTACTCAATTTTCATAGCGCCCTTGTGGAACGTATTCAATTTGCTGCGGTAGTCTTTTGCTGCGCTTGGATTCTTCACCCGCACCTGGTGGTTTTGGGTGATGGCGCGATTTCTTCGCCAGCTTGCTCAATTCGCCGTTGGATTGTACGCTCTTTTCGGCCACTGCGGCCAAGGAGGTTGTATGCGTTACATCATCGGACTGATTCTTTCCTTGTTTATGTTGCTGCCTTCATGGGCATCTGATGGACATGTTGGCCATTCCGGTCATGCTCATGACGGGCGGGACAGTCAATTTCGTCTGGATCTTCATCTCTCTCCTGACACGGTCGAGCCCGGACAGCCCGTGCTGCTGACCATGGCCCTGTATAATGGATTTGGGCAGATGATGACGGAATTCGATGTCATGCACGAAAAAAAGATGCACCTGATCATTGTTCGCGACGGACTGGACATATTTGCCCATCATCATCCCGAAATGCTGGAAACGGGTGAGTTTGAGAAAAGACTCATCTTCCCGGAACCGGGAGTATATCGTCTTTTTGCTGATTTTGCCCCCCTGGGTGGGCAAGCGTCGACAGCAATGGCGTCCCTGACCGTCGCCGGAGACCCGCCATCGGCTCCGGCCCTTGAGCCCTATGTGCCGGGGCAAGTCCGAACCCCACGGTTGGTGGCGGACGTCGAAGTCAATCAGCTGTCGGGAGTCTATCAGATCGTCTTTGATCTCTCGGACGAAAACGATATGCCGATCAACGATCTGGAGCCTTACCTGGGAGCCATGGGACATTTGGTGATTCTGAGTGCGTCCGGGGAGGACTACGTTCACGCCCATCCGCTACAGGCCACTTCCGGAAATAGGGTTGCATTTGACGTGCGCTTCCCGAAACCGGGAATCTACAAAGGATGGGGAGAATTCAAGCGCGGCGGGCAGGTTCATGACGTGGCGATTGTCTTCAGGGTCGATCAATAAGCCCAAATCATATCCGGGAGGTCTTTGCACAATCAATTTCCGCTTGACGCTCACCTTCGCCTTGGATAGCTACATCTTCGCTGTTTCGCCAGGATAGCTCAGTTGGTAGAGCAACTGATTCGTAATCAGTAGGTCGAGAGTTCAATTCTCTTTCCTGGCTCCAGTAAAAACAAGGGCTTAGATGTAAAATCTAGGCCCTTTTTGTTTGCCCAACCAACTTTTTTAGCCACACTCTCCCAGTTCTCTCCCAGTTTTTGCCAGCAAGGGCGGTACTGCTCCCCG
>CAZYZA010000120.1:0-9568 GCA_964651415.1 uncultured Desulfovibrionaceae bacterium | reverse complement strand
AGCGCAGGTGAACAGACCGTTGACCGTGGTCATGCGGTTGTAGACCTTGCCGTTGGCGGCCTTAACCTTGTACTCTTCAGGTACCCATGCCTCGTCCGGACCGGAAACCCAGATGCCGCAGCAGCCGGAGTGCGAACCGAGGAGGTAAGGCTCAGTGGGCATGATTTCAGAGCCGCGTTCTTCGGGCTTGATGTTCATGGCTGCCCACAGGTTGGCCTGACCGACGCACATGTCGAGGAAGTCTTCCCAAGCTTCGGACTCAAGATGCTTCTGCTCGGCCTTGGACAGTTCCTTGAAGGTGGTCTGCAGAGCGGTAGCGGTATCCATGTAAATGGGGCCGCGACCTTCGCGCATTTCACGCAGCATCATGTGGTTACGCAGACAGGTGGGGATAACGTGACCCTTGGCGTAGCCGCGATCCTCGTAAGGCTTCAGCATGGCGCGGTTGGTGACACAATAGTCTTCGCCTTTAGCGTTGGTGGCCTTAGCCTTGAACAGCAGGAACCATGCGCCAACCGGGCCGTAACCGTCTTTGAAACGAGCGGGTACGAAACGGTTTTCCATCATGGTCATTTCAGCGCCGACCTGAGCACACATGGTGTAGGTGGAACCTGCGTTCCAAACAGGATACCAGGCGCGGCCGAGACCTTCACCGGTGGAACGGGGACGGTAAACGTTAACAGCGCCGCCGCAGGCTACGGACATGGCCTTGGCCTTGATGACGTACACTTTATTTTCACGAACAGAGAAGCCAACTGCGCCGGCGATCTGATTCGGAACCTTGGCATCCAGCAGCAGCTTCACGATGAAGATACGTTCCAGGTAACGGTCGGAACCCAGAGCATTCTTAGCGGCTTCAGCAACGATGACCTTGTAGGATTCACCGTTGATCATGATCTGCCAACGGCCGGAACGAACCGGAGCAGCACCGGTGCGCAGGGACAGGCCAGCCTTTTTGGCTTCGGCGCCATCGATATTCTTGCCGTCTTTCTTGACCCAGCAGGGCAGACCCCACTCCTCGAACAGATGAACGGAATCATCCACGTGGCGGCCGAGGTCGAAGATCAAGTCTTCGCGGACGATGCCCATCAGGTCGGTACGGACCATGCGGACGTAATCGTCGGATTCGTTTTCACCGATATAGGTATTGATAGCGGACAGACCCTGAGCAACCGCGCCGCCGCGATCAACAGCAGCCTTGTCTACGAGCAGGATCTTGATGTCGCCACCAACTTTGTCAGCCCAGCGGACAGCTTCAAAAGCCGTTCCACAGTTACCCATACCACCACCGACCATCAAAATGTCAGTATCAATCTCAACGAGTTCGGGCTCTGCGCAAGCAAGACCCTTGACCACGTCTTTAACTGGAATCTGAGGCATATGTTCCTCCTGAAATTTCTTCGTTAGAAAGCCCTAAATTAGGCCACTGCGGACTTGAAGGTGACCTTCAGGTCAGCTTCGCCAACTTCAATCTTCTTGCCAAGAGCTTCCTTGGGAGTAGCCAGGGCAGTCTCGGTGAACAGAAGTTCGTTCTCAAGGTCGCCGGCTTCGGGCTTGCCTTCGAAAGGCTTGATAGAACCTTCAACAGTGGTGCGGATGGGGAACTTGAAGCGCTTTACTTCGCCATTACGGAACTGAACAGTCCACATGATGTCTTCAGCGCCGCGCAGCGGAATACAGGTACCGCCCATGGGAGCGAAGTCAGCGTAAGGACGTGCAGTGATAGCACCCTGGGGGCAAATCTTGATACAGGAATAACATTCCCAGCAAGCGGCGGGCTCCTGATTGTAGGCCTTCATTTCGGCCGGGTCCAGGATCATCAGGTCATTAGGACAGATGTACATGCAGGCAGTCTTTTCACCGCCCTTGCATCCATCGCACTTTGCTGGATCAACATAGGTTGGCATAATTCCTCCAATTAAAGAGTTAAAACAACTTAGCCATAAGGACCGAAACAATATAAATCCCAAGCTTAAATGCTTGTGAATCTTTTATCAATGCTTAGCATCTGTGTCAAGGCGTAATTCAGAATACAAACGGCAACTCAGGCTCGTCACCCGGGTTGAAATTCATGGGATGGGCTTCACCCATCCCATGAGAATGTCATCTGAAATTACATTGCAGCGCCGGAAGCAGCACCCTGCATCTTCACTTCAACCTTTTCAGTCAGCGTGGAGTAGTACTCACGCAGGATGTCGAGAACTTCATCGCGACCAAAGTGATCGGCGACAGGAGCGCCCTCAGACAGAGCCTTACGCAGCTTGGTGCCGGACAGAACAACGCGGTCTTCCTTGCCGTGCGGGCAGGTGCGCAGAGAGGCCATGCCGTCGCACTTGTAGCAGTAGAAGGTCCAGTCAATCTTCATGGGCTGAGTGATCAGGTCCTTGCCGTCGCCCAGGTTCTTGGGAACGCGATCAAAAATCTCCTGAGCTTCGAACAGGCCGTAGAAATCGCCGACACCAGCGTGGTCACGACCGATCAGCATGTCGGAAACGCCGTAGTTCTGACGGAAGGTTGCGTGCAGCAGGCCTTCGCGGGGACCGGCATAGCGCATATCCAGCGGATAGCCGCCCTGAACAACATTGGCTTTGACAAAGTACTTGTCGATCAGGGTGTCGATGCACTTGATGCGGACTTCAGCCGGAATATCACCAGGCTTCAGGTTGCCGACCAGCGAGTGGATGAAAACGCCGTCGCAGACTTCAACAGCGATCTTGGCCAGGAACTCATGGGAGCGGTGCATGGGGTTACGCAGCTGCAAAGCGGCAACCTTGCTCCAACCCTTCTCCTCGAAAGTGGCGCGGGCTTCCGCCGGGGACATGTAGCAGCCGGGGAAACGATCGCGGTAATCGCCTTCGGACAGAACCTTGACCGGACCGGCGACGTTGTACTTCTTCTGAGCCATAACCATCTGAACGCCAGGATGATCCTTGGGTGCGATTTCCCAGAACTTGTCGTCCGCAGACTCTTCGCCCTGACCCTTATAGACTTTCTCGCACTCCCATTTCTTGTCGGCTTCGGTCATTTCATAAACTTCAGTGACCTTCATGGTCGCCATGTAAACACCCTTCTTGGGGTCAAACAGAGCGACCTCCTCGCCAACCTTCAGCTCTTCATCCACATCCAAAGTCACGGGCACGGGCCAGAAAGTGCCGTCGGCCAAGGTGAAATTTTCACACACGGACTTCCAGTCAGCCTTGGTCATGAAGCCGCTCAGCGGGCTGAAACCGCCGATGCCCATCATGATCAAGTCACCCTTGGCGCGGGGGCTGATCTCAATTTTCTTCAGCCCTTCAGCCTTCTTCTGCTCGGCAGCCAGTTCAGCGCCCTGAAGAAGACAACAAACCAAACCTTTTCCACCATGAGGGGGTACGAGAGCCATAATGCGGATCCTCCTAAATATAGTTTGTTTTTATTTTCACAAATAACAGGATGGAGACCCCTGTTTGCTAGCCTTCGCCCTTCTTGTCAACCATTTTGTGATTTTTTTATCAACCGGCTCCCGACGCTGCTTCACGTCAAATCGCAACGAGCCCAATCCATCCACCCGCAGCACATTTAGTCTAAAATTTCAGATATTACCAACCAGGCATGAACAAATACTTGCAATTCAAGAGCAATTAGTGGTAATTATTTCACTTACCGTATCGGAATACGCCATCAATCAACACCCGCACCCGATTAACCACATTCTGAAAATAATACATATGGCCGAAAAAAATCATTCTGTATCTTTGACCCAGGAACTCGCCCAGCTTGATGCAAAGCTTGTTTCATTGCTCACCGCCCGAACCAACCTGCTGACAAGGGCGGCAGCTTCGCGAAGATCAAAAAACCTTGGCATTACCGATCCGAACCAAGAAAAAATTCTATGGCAGGCGTGGAAAGACTCCGCCCAATCAGAGAACCTTGAGCCACAGATTCTGAAAAAGATATTTCATTTGGCCAACAATCTTTCCTACTCAAGAGCTGAGCGGAATGCCTCCAACGACAAGCCGCTTTGCCTTTTCCCCCGCCGCAAACCTGTCAACATTGACCTCGACGCACCCAGAGACCAGATCCTGCGCAGCATCATGTTCTTTTTGGGTGCAATAAATGCTTCAAGCATGACCGTTGCTCCGTTTCAGGGAAACGACATCTCGCTGGAACTGATCAACGCTCTCAACTTATGTGGCTTCAATATCAGCTTTCACAATAGAAAGTGCGAGACTCATCCCGTTGATGCATGGTCCATGGACAACAAAATCATCTATGTCGGCCAGAGCAAGTTCCATTTCTATCTTATGCTGTGCCTAGGCCTGGGGCGGGTAACACGAGCCAAATTTACCGGAGCCACCAAGCTTAAAATTCACGATGTCCGTCCGGTTCAGGAACTCCTCCCTCAGCTCGGAGCCCGCTTGACCGTAATCGAGCCGCACAGCAACGGCCTGCCTGTCAGAATCGAGAGTAGCGGCCAGTTGCCGGAGCACATTTTCATTCCGGCCGGTTTGTCAAAAAAGTTCATTCTCGCCTTGGTGCTGGCTGCGTCCACATACAAATCCGGCCTAACCATCAGGCTGCACGACTCATACTGGAACAGCAAGCTGTTGCGGAAAGGCATCGGCTTCCTGCAACACTTTCTGCCTGAACTTCAGTATGAAGGTGTGAATATCACGGTTCCTCCCGCCCCGTTAAGCCTTGATCTGTCACGCATCGACATCCCTGTTGACCCGCTCATGAGCCTTCATTTGCTGGCGTTGCCGTTTTTTGTCGACGGCAAGGTCCGACTCCAAGGGAAGTGGCCTGAGTACATTCCTCATCTCGGGGATGTCATGGACATCATGCATGAATTCGGCCTGCGCATTACCATTGAGCATGACTCCATCACCTCACATATGGGTAACCGGCCAAAACAGTTGGCCCTTGATATTCATTCCTGCCAGGAATATCTGCCGCTGGTCTTGGCACTGGGCCTCGGGTTGCGCGGGAAATGCACCATCGCTCTCGACACGACCCGTGAGGATGTCGAACATGCCCAAGACCTGCTGGAAAATCTGGGGGCCGGCTATTCCATTGAGCCCGGACAAATTCAACTCGGACTTCCGACTATAAAAAAGGACAAGGAGACTCCATGGCCGAGCCCGGGTCCTTACTGGACTCTTGCAGGAGCGCTGATTTCCTTTACCCACCCCGGAGTGTGCTTGGCCAATGCCGACAACATCTCGTCGGCGTGGCCCTGGTTCTGGAAAATTTTCATGAACCTCCCGGAACCACAATTCTTCATTCATCCACCACGTAACGATGAACAACCCGACGAGAAACATGACGACAAGCCCTCACGAAAGCGAATCAGAATTACTCACGATTGAAGACGTTGAACGTCAAATTTCGCTTTTACGCCACGAACAGGAACAAACACAGGCTCACGCCAAGGACTTGCTTCACCGCGAGGACCCGAGCAACGGTGTTTTTTTTCACCAGGACATCTTTCGCCTGCAGCAGGACAAGCTGCGCATTGAAACGGAGATTCAATTTTTACAGGTTAAATTGCGCCGGTTAAAAGCCGTATGGTAACTCACCCATAAAATCAGGGCTCTCAACTTCGGTTGGGAGCCTTTTTTCCAAGACAACCTCAGGAGCTTTCATGAAGCAATGCCTCACGCGTAAAATCATTGCCGCGCACCTTGTTGACGGCGACATGATCACGGGTCACGAGGTGGCCCTTAAAATAGATCAGACCCTGACCCAAGATGCCACCGGAACCATGGCTTACCTGCAGTGGGAGGCCATCGGATTGCCTCGGGTTAAAACCGAACTCTCCGTCAGCTATGTTGATCACAACACCATGCAAATGGGCTTCCGCAACCCTGACGATCATCGCTACCTGCGAAGCGTGGCAGCCAAATACGGCATCGTTTTCTCTCCTCCGGGAACCGGCATCTGCCATCAGCTGCACCTCGAAAACTTTGCCGTTCCTGGAAAAACCCTGATCGGTTCCGATTCGCACACCCCCACCGCCGGCGGCATCGGCTGCCTGGCCATGGGTGCCGGAGGATTATCCGTGGCCCTGGCCATGGCCGGGGAGCCTTATACCATTACCATGCCCAAAGTATTCAACATCCGCTTAGAAGGGCAACTGCGTGGGCATGCGTCAGCCAAAGACGTCATCCTGCATCTCCTTGGTCTGTTGACGGTCAAAGGTGGCGTCGGGGCAGTCATGGAATACAGCGGCCCCGGCGTGGCTACACTGAGCGTTCCGGAACGAGCCACCATTACCAATATGGGCGCTGAACTTGGCGCAACGTCGTCCATTTTCCCCAGCGACGAGCAGACCAAAGCTTTTCTCAAACTCATGGGCCGCGAAAGCGACTTCTCGTGTCTTTGCGCAGATGATGGAGCTGAATACGACCGGGAGATCGTCATAGACCTTGGCGCCATCGTTCCACTGGCCGCCCGCCCGCATATGCCGGACCTCGTCGTGCCCGTAGCCGAACTGGACGGATTGATCGTTGACCAAGTGGCCATCGGTTCGTGCACCAACTCCTCCTACTCGGACCTGCAAGGTGTTGCCCAGGTCCTTGAGGGCAAGCATATCGCGCCCAACACTGAACTCCTGTTGTCCCCGGGCTCCAAGCAAGTCTTGAAAATGATGATGTCTGAAGGTTTACTGGACACCATCATCGACGCCGGAGGAAGACTCCTGGAGTGCTCCTGCGGCCCATGCATCGGCATGGGGGGCTCCCCGAGCAGCGGAGGTGTCAGCGCACGGACTTTCAACCGTAATTTTGAGGGACGAAGCGGCACTCAGGACGGACAAGTCTATCTGGTCAGCCCCCTCACGGCCGCTTTTTGCGCCCTTCATGGCAAATTCACCGATCCCAAAAATTGGACCAGGATTACGGACCGGCCATCACTGCCGGCTCAGGCTCCGTCCATCCGGCGCCTCTTTGCGTTTCCACCCGCAGACGGCTCCGCAGTCGAAATTCAGCGCGGCCCGAATATCGTCGCTCTGTCTCCCTTTGACCGTTTGCCGGAAGCACTTCAGCTGCCGGTTCTGATCAAGGTCGGCGACAACATCACCACCGACCACATCATGCCGGCCGGCGCGGCCATCACGGCCTTACGTTCCAATATCCCGGCCATCAGCCGACATGTTTTTGAACGGGTTGACAAAGATTTTGTTGCCCGGGCCGAAACCGCCGGCCAGGGTCTGATCCTCGGCGGCGAGAACTACGGGCAGGGATCAAGCCGCGAACACGCAGCCCTGGCCCCCCGTCATCTCGGCGTGCGCATTGTTCTGGCCAAATCCTTTGCCCGCATTCACAAGGCCAACCTGGTCAATTTCGGCATTCTGCCCCTGACCCTCACCAATCCGGCCGACTACGACACACTGCAACAGGACGAAATGTTGCACATTGACACGACCCAACTGACTCCCGGGGGCCAGCTGACCGCGTCGACCTCACGTGGACAACAGATTGAACTGAGCCATGATTTGACGGGTAATGAAATAGCCATTATCAAGGCCGGCGGTTTGCTGAATTACGTCAACGACAGGCAAAAATGATTCCGGGAAGCCTTGTGGGCTTCCCTTTCCGTATCAACATCTGACAATCGCCGGAGACTTCATGCTTGATATCCTGCGCCAAGGCGCACAAAGCTGGGGCATTAAAATCCTATTCGGCATCATTATCGCCGTATTTGTTCTGGCTTTCGGTGTGGACCGTAGCCAGGTCGACAGAACGACCATCCTGGCCACAGTCAATGACGCCCCCATCCTTTTCAAGGACTACCAGGAACGACTGCAGCGCAACGTAGATATGATGCGCAGCCAGAATCCTGGGCTGACCGCTGAAATGCTGACGCAAATGGGCGTCCAGCGCCAGGTTCTGGAACAGATGGTGTCCGAAGAACTCATGATGCAAAAGGCGGCGTCCCTCGGGCTGACCGTATCCAAAGAGGAGCTGGCCAGTGAGATCCATCTGATTCCTGCTTTTCAAAACGAAAACCGCCTCTTTGACCCCACCACCTACCAGAACGTATTGCAGGCCAACAACCTGACCCCTGGCAAGTTCGAATCAGAATTCATGCGCGGCATGCTCATTGGCAAGCTGCAAACTTTTCTCGGACTTCCCGGACGGCTGAGCGAAGAGCAAGCCCATGATTTCTATTCTTACGGCCGCAGCACCGCCGTCATCTCCTATGTCGTCTATCCGTGGGAAGATTACCGCGATCAGGCCAATGCCACCGACGAACAGATTGCGGAGTATTACGCCTCGCACACGGTCAACTTCCAGCTGCCGGCCATGGCCAAGGCGGAATACCTTCTGCTGACGCCCAAAACCCTGGCCGATACGGCCGCTGTCACTGCTGAAGAAATTGAAAAGTATTACGCTGACAACAAAGAAAAATTCAAAGTCGAGGAGCAGGTCAAAGCCCGGCACATCCTGATCCGGGTTGCTGAAAATGCCGCTGAAGCCGACGTGAACGCGGCTCTGGAAAAAATCAAGGCTGTGCAAGCCGACTTGGAAAAAGGCGTAACCTTTGCTGAGGCGGCCAACACCTATACCGAGGATCCTTCCGGCACCCAGACCGGCGGAGAACTCGGTTGGTTTGGACGTGGACGCATGGTCAAGCCTTTTGAAGACGCTGCCTTTGCCCTGCAGTCCGGAGAAGTCAGTGAGGCAGTGCGGACGCAGTTCGGTTTTCACCTGATCCTGGTCGAAGATACCAAGGCCGCCGGATACCGGGATTTCCAGGATGTGACTGACGAAATCCGCTTTGCGCTTGCTCAGGACCGAGCCGCTGAAACTCTGCAGGACCGCATGGACCAAGCCCTGGAATTGGTGCTGACCGGGGAAAGCCTCACGTCTGTGGCCACAACCATCGGCCTTGGCCTCGCAGTGCAGGAGACAAGCTTCTTCACCAAAGACCGCGCTCCCATGGAGCTGCTCGGCCTGTCCCCGGAACACGTAGCTACTTTGTTTGATCTGGACCAAAACGCCACAACGCAAACACCCCTCGCCTATCGGGATGGCTACATCCTGGCCACCAAACGCCTGCAGCAGCCCGAAAGCACCAAGCCTTTGGAAGATGTACGCCAGTCCATCATTGAGGCCATCGTAAAAACCGAAGCACTAAAATTGGCCAAGACTGCGGCTGATGCCACCCTGTCCGAACTGCTGCAAGGCGGGACCGCCACCCTGACATTGACCACTTCCGAGCCTTTTGGCCGTCAGGGGGAAATTCCTGGTCTGGGCCTGAACCAGCAGCTGAGTGTCGCCGCGTTTGCCGTTCCTGCGGGGACGTGGCTGCCGGAGGCATACGCCCTGCCACAAGGCTATGTACTGGCTCGGGCAGAACGCATTGACACACCGACAGCCGAAGAATGGACTGCGGAAAAAGATCTTTGGCTGACCACGCTCAATCAAAGGGCTGAGGAGCAAACCGCCCAAGCGGTGCTGACTGATTTACGGACTAAAGCCGACGTCCGCATCCTTAACCCTGCGTTGATCGGGGATTAGCAAATCCTCTTACCCCATGTTTATCACGTATGAAAAAATACTTTTATATTTCTTAATGTTGCGCT
>CAZYZA010000119.1:0-9577 GCA_964651415.1 uncultured Desulfovibrionaceae bacterium | reverse complement strand
GGAGCAGAAGCGGGGTCGCATCTTGAATCTTGAATTTCCAGAAATTCAAAAACTCATCCAATTTAATAAACCTGATCATGCGTCCCAATATCGATCAGGAAAGAGGGCTGGCCTTCTTTTGACAAAGCTTTGCCAGCGAGGCGAGCTTTCGAGATCACATGCCAGTGTAAAATCGACTGAACGCGACGCTTCGATTCATGCGCCGCCGCAGACAAGGGCGTGGCAATCCTTGGGAGTCAGAACCCGGATTCCCCAGTGGTTGCCCGAAAAGAAATCGAAATGGGTGGTGTTTCCGGTGATGATGTAGCTTGCCTGTCCGGCGACGGCTGCTTCAGCGAAGGGGAGGTCGAAGGGATCAGGCGCGGTGGCTGCAAGCGGGCCAATCGGGCCGGGCAGGACATGCAGGCCCCAGCGTTCCAGATAGTCGATCAGGTCGTCTCTCTCGTGCCCGGAAATTGCGCTGGCGAACTTCGGGCGTGACAGAACTTCACGGTATTCCATGAGGATGCGGTCGTCGTGGACGCAGTGGAACCGTCCAGAATAGACAAGGTCAATGATGCGCGCCGGATAGGAATACACCCCAAGCAAACCCGAAACCAGCACGTTGGTGTCGATGACAACGCGTGCGCTCATTCTGCGTCGGACCTATTGCGTTTCGCCCTCACGTCCGAAATCTCCGCATCGATCTCCGCCTCGGATATTTTGTCCAGACCGGACTGCGCCGCCTTTCGTCGCACGGCGGAAAGCGCCATCTGCGCCCTGATGCGGCGTGCGAAAAGGAGGACTTCCTCGATGTCGTTGCTGTCGTGAACTGGCAACAGGACGGCATATGGCTTGCCCCGGCTCGTCATGACGACTTCCTGGTTGGCGAGCGCTTCCCGGATTTTACCCGGTTCGTTGCGGAATTCGCGATCGGTGAATAATTTCATGCTGGCATCCTCTGCTTGGCTACGATATGGCTACATAATCGCTACAGTTATGAACGCGGACAATGCGTGTCAAGTGAACGCGAGAAAAGGGGTCACATCTTGAATCTTGAATTTCCACTCGGGAAGGGGATGCAGCAATTCTGCAGGCATGGGATCAAAGTCTTCCTTTGACGAATCTGGCTTCGTGCGCCTACCTATTTCAGGCCATGCCTGTTTTGGGTAATAACGGACTGCACAATCGATTCGCTGATTTATTGCGCGTCGTGCGCAATGCCGGTCCGATGCCTCATCTCTTCTTCAGATGCTCTTCTATCTCGTGTCTATGCATTGCCACATACGCACAGCTTGGTTCTCTGCCGCACTTTCGACATTGTATGTCGTATGCGGAGTTGAGGTTGCCGCACTGCGGACAGGCATAATGTTCTCTGACCTCTTGCAGCCATTGTTCATAGCCAACAGCTTTGATCCGATCGAGATTGTTCCAAAGCTCGATGCGGTGCGGCATGGCGGACTGAAACCGTGTCAGGTCCTCGCAAGGGTATTCTTCGCATGCGCTGCAAAAAACGATGCCACGTTCTGCCGCGCATACGGACATTCTGCATTTCTCGCAGTAGGGCAGCCTCTTTCCCGAGCGGCATCCGCGACACGCGCTCTCTTCGATCGACCAACCCCGTTGCGCCGCAAGCCTGGAGAGTCTTTTCGGGTCTTCTGTGCTGAAAATGAACCATGAGCACGCCTTGCAGTACAGACCGCATACCGCAGCCAGATTTTTCTCACTCATGTTTCCTGCTTCTCCATGCATGACGACTCGTTTCTGACGCTTGGCTCCCTGTCGCAAGGCTGAAACCACCCCGCCCCTGCGGGGCACCCCTCCTTGGCAGGAGGGGAGTTTGTGTGGATCTGCCGACGAGTTGCATTTCCACCATGTCCAGCAGACCCGTATCAGGAATCAACGGAACATGCTGATGATTCTGGACAACCAGAGCGTGCCGTCCGGCGTGGACAGCCAGTACAACGCCCCGCAGTTGGCGAGGATGGTGAGCCAGAACACGACGCGGAATGATGTCTTGCGGGATTTATGGCGCAGGAAAGCCTGGGCCATGGCCGCACCGGGCCATCCGCCGAGCAGGGCCGCGAGATGCAGCGTGCTTTCCTGTGTGCGCCACGCCCCTCGCTCGGCAGCGCTCTTGTCCTTGGCGTAGAGCAGGAGGGTCAGCAGGCTCACCCCGCCATACCACCAGCCCAGTTCCGGCGGAACGCTTCGATATGTCCGCAGATAGTACAGAACGTATCCAAGACAGACGCACAGCAGCACGCCCACAACCTGTTGCCGGATTTCTTGCCCATTATTCTTGTGGCCGCTGAGCGGCGTGACACTCACGGCGCACGGCCGGCCCTGCGTATCACGGGACGGGAGGAACTGCACCGCGAGTCCGTTCACGGGACGCTTGTGGGTTCTGCTGTAGTCGTTGACGTGGAAGAATATGGACTTTCCGCCTTGTGCCGGGACAATGAACCCGAAGCCTTTGTCTTCATTCCAGTCGGAGATGGTTCCAGTGTGATCGAGCATGTTCTGGATTGGGGGTATGTGTTGAAAGTATTGAATATTTGCAGAAAGCCAAGGGCCAGATTTTGAATCTTGAATTCCATTTCAAGAATGATTTGACTCGCAGTCGAGCCTTGCAAGCCCGTCACGGCGGCGACTTGCGTCAGGAATAGGCCGAACCTGCGCCGCTTATGCAAAAAAACTTTCCGCCGTATAGCGAAGATGAGCGGCAACCGGCAAGCGTTACCTTGGCCTTGTGTGGTCCCGCCAGACGCAGAAAACCCCCGCCGATGCCTCGAGGGGGGTTTTGTTTTGGTGAGACGCCGCCTTATTCCATTTCTAAATCGGTACGACATCAGAAAAGGCATGGATTGCCGCGCTCCCTGCGGTCGCTCGCAATAACGAGCCCAATATCGCCATCATTGCGAGGAGTCTTCGACGAACGTGTCGGGCCTAGCGCGAGCAATCCACGTCTTTGATAACTGCGGGTTTGATGTAAAAATAGAATTACCCATTTCAGGCCATGCCGACCGGGGTAGAGCCTTGCAGGTGTCATGCATGGATTTGTCGCATCAACGGGGACGCCTCACTATCTTGGTTTTTCCAGGTGCGCCGGGTTGTCCGGCAGATCAACGATGAACCGGGATCCAGCGCCGGGCGTGGACTCCACGCTCATCCGGCCTTTGTGGCCCTGGGTGACGATAAAGTATGAGACCGAGAGTCCCAGGCCGGTGCCCTGTCCGGGAGGTTTGGTGGTGAAGAAAGGGTCGAATATCCGGGTCTGAATCTCCGGGGCGATGCCGGGGCCGTTGTCTTCCACTTCGATGCGCAGCCCGTCGGCAATGCCGGTCACCCGGATACTGATGCGCGGACTATCCACCGGTGGACTGGCTTCAGCCATGGCCTGGGCCGCGTTGCGCAGCAGATTCAGGACGACCTGCTCGATCTCAGTCTCCGTGCAGTGGACCACCGGCAATTCGTCGTCCATCTCCACCCGTACGTCGATCTTTTTGAAATCATAGTTCTTTTTCAGATCGTAGTCGCTTTGCACCAGGGCCAGGGCCTTGTGTACGATGCCTACCGGGTCGCACACCGCGCGCGTGGATTCGCTGAGGCGGGTGAAGTCGAGCATGTTGCGGATGATCACCGCTGCCCTGCGGGCCGCAGACTCGATGTCCCGAATGAACACGTCCAGCTTCCGCTTTTTCATGTATTCGGCCAGCAGGTGCATATCCAGGCCCAGGGCCGTGGCGGCTTCAATGTTCTTGGGGAAATCAGGACGGGTTCGCAGCGCGAGATTCTGAGCCGCCTGGAGCACGATACCCAGAGGGTTGTTGATCTCGTGGGCAATGCCGGCGGCGATCCCGCCCACGGACATCATCTTTTCCGTCTGGACCATCATCTCCTGCATTTTCTTGGCCTCGGTGATGTCGTGGGCAAAACAGACCACGTACTCCACCTCGCCGGATTCGTTCAGTTTCGGGGTCTTGGTGATGGACATGAGCCGGGATTCCCCCTGCCCATTGACCATCCATTCTTCCGACCTGATCTGACGCCGTTCCTCGAAGACCCGCTTGTTGCCCTCCATGCACGTCCGCGCTTCAGCGCTGATCGACAGCACCTCGCGCAAAGGCCGGTTCTCAAGCATGCTCTTTTCCTTGCCGAAAAAACCCGCGTGAGCGTTGTTCACCGCGCCATACGTGTCCCAATCCTTCAAGTACCACACATGGGCTTCAATATTCCCGAGCAGAATGTCCTGCTCTTCAAGGAGGCGTTTCAGCTCCGCTTCGGCCTGCTTGCGCTCGGTAATGTCGCGGTCAAAGGCGATGGAGAGATAACGACCTTTGTGCCCAATATAGTTGGAGGTCACCTCCACGGGGAAGATACGCCCATCCTTGGCCCGGTGGCGGGATTCGAAGCGCTTCGCTCCGACATGACGCATGCTCTTCTTGTGCTCTTCCCAGTTCTCGCTGGGAAAGTCCGGATCAATGTCAAAAACCTTCAGACCCAACAATTCATCCCGGGAATAGCCCAGAGATGAACACGCCGCATTGTTCACGTACATGAAGCCGCCCTGGCCATCGATCACAAAGATACCGTCCGGGGCATGCTCCATGGCGAACTGGGTCAGCCGCAAGGTTTCCTCGGCCTGCTTGCGTTCGGTGATGTCAAGGAGGAGTCCGTTGAAAACGATCCCGTCTTCCTGCCGCGAGGGGATGGAATTGGCTGAAAACCAGATTTGCTCGCCACTTGGCTTGGTGAACATGCCCTCGAAATGCCAAGCTCCACACTCCGCAACCGCCTTGTCGAGGGAAGCCAGAAAAGCTTCCCGATGTTCCGGGGCAATCATGTCCGTAAACCGCTCGAAAAAACCATCCAGCTCGGCCTTGATCCCGAAATACTGTTCCGTTTGGTCGCTGACGTAGTGCAAGCCGAACTTTCCGTCGGCTCGCGCAAAAAACTGGAAGAGCACGCCGGGAACCTGACGTGACATCTCGGCATACAGTTCTTCGCTCCGACGAAGTTTTTCCGCCTGCGCGTGCTTTTCCGTCACATCGCTGAACACCAGCACCACCCCGTTTGTACTGCCCGTGGCATCGCGGATGGGAGCGGCGCTGTCGGCGATCGGATACTCCTGCCCATTCCTGGAAAGCAGCACGGTGTGGGCAGCAAGCCCGACCACCTTGCCCGATTCCAGAACCATCCGTGCTGGATCCGGAGCTTGCCGCCGGGTGTGCGCGTTGACGATATTGAACACCTCGGCCAGCGGTCTGCCTTTGGCTTGCGCCAGCGTCCAACCGCAAAGGCTTTCGGCCACGGGGTTCATGTTGGTGACCAGCCCATGATTGTCCGTGGCAATGACCCCGTCGCCGATGGATTGGAGCGTGGTGGCAAAATTTTCCGTGCTCTCAGCCAAAGCCGTCATGGTTTTGTTGCGTTGCCGCAGGATGACAATCAAACGCGCAACCAAAGCCAGCAGGGCAACAATGCCTCCGGCCAGGACAGCCAGAAAGACGTGGGTACGAAGCGCCAACGCTTCTTCGGCCCGCTTGCGGGCGGTTTCGTCATGGATCAACGACAGCAGGAGGGCGCGATTGTCCAGGGAGATGATCTCCGCCGACCACAAGGCATAAATGATTCCCCCGGATTTGGTGATGAACTGAACCGGTTCATCTTTGAACGACCCATGCTCCCGCAAAATGTCGATGATGCGGTCACGGTCCGCAGGGTCGGCCCAGATGCCGACTTCCTTGGAGGTGCGCCCGATCAGTTCCTCCCTGGAGTATCCAAGCATCTCCATCCACCGCGCATTGACGTCGATAAAACGGCCGCTGTCCATTTCAGAAACCACCAGAGGGGCCGGACTGGCATGAAACGCCTTGGCGAAACGGTCTTCGGAATGCTTCCGTTCCGTGATGTCCAGCACGGTAAGCGCATATTTTCCCGTCATGTCATGGGGATCAAGAGGGGCAATGGTCAGGCTGACATGGCGGATCGCACCGTCTTTGCGTATCCAGCGGGTTTCAACGGGAGCACTCATCTGTCCGACACGAAGGTTCGCGTACAGTTCCTGTCCGGTTCTGTCGTACTCTTCCTGAGTCTGGTAGAGTTCTCTGGTTTTGCGGCCGATAAGTTCTTCCCGCGTATAGCCGGTGAGATCCAGAATATAATCGTTGACCTCCAGGATCACGCGATTCTCCACCACGCCGATGCCGGTGGGTGCGCTCTTTAGAATTCTGGCCAGCATCTGCTGCTCCGACACCTCTATTCCTGGATATACTCCCGGCTCACCCTGCGCGGCAGACAAAGGCAATACCGTCAGCAACAGCAAGAAGGCCTGCATTATGGCAACACGAAGAAGAGTTGCGTTTCGTCCCACTGTGTGCATGAGGCATCCTCGCTGTGGCCCGGATAAACATTTCAAGGCACCCTTGGGGTCACTCCCCATATATGCCGGTAAACTATGAACTGCGACTGAGCAATCGTCGTTCCGGCATACGCAACGGGCGCGGTCTACGGAACTTATTTCAACACGGTGAACAAGGTACTGGCGAAAAACCGCTGCGTGGAGCTGGTCGCCCTCTAGGGGGCAGGTTCACTTCGAACAGACGGTACTGCAAAAAGACTCATAGATATCCGAAATACTGCTGTAACTATCTAAAATTTCAGATTTAAAATTTCAGATTAAAGACAATTTCAGGCTTTTTGCAGTTGCGTCCAAACACCCCACACCTGTTCCGGTTTCCATGAACAACCTTACCGCGTAGGCTGTTTGTCCCCGGCAGCGGACAGCGTGGACACGTCCCCCGCATCCCGGTGCGGCCGGGCCATTTTGAGCGGCTCGACCACGCGGTCAAAGGTTCCTTCATCCACATACCCGAGCGCCAGACAGGCCTCCTTCAGGGTCGTGCCTTGGACGTGGGCCTTGTGCGCCACTTCGGCGGCCTTGTCGTAGCCGATGACCGGCGACAGGGCCGTGACCAGCATGAGGGAACTGCCGACATGACGGGCAATGACCGCCTCGTCGGGCACAAGGCCCTGAAGGGCGTGAGCCGTAAAACTGCGGCAGGCGTCCGCGGCCAGACGCATGGACGTCAGCACATTGAAAATGATCAGCGGTTTGAAGACGTTCAGCTCGAAATTGCCCTGGGATCCGGCCAGCCCCACGGCCGCATCCAGGCCCATGATCTGGGCCGCCACCATGGTCATGGCTTCGGATTGGGTCGGATTGATCTTGCCCGGCATGATGGACGATCCGGGCTCGTTGGCCGGCAGGACCAGCTCGCCCAGCCCGGCCCTGGGTCCTGAGGCCAGCCAGCGGATATCGTTGGCGATCTTCATCAGGGAGCAGGCCAGGGTCCGCAGCAGGCCGGACGTCATGACCAGGGCGTCATGCGCCGACAAGGCGGCGAAAAAATTGTCCGCCGGTTGAAACGGCAGACCGGTCCACTCGGCCAGATATTCGGCGACCTGACGGGCAAAGTCCGGATGTGCGCCAAGCCCCGTGCCCACGGCCGTACCGCCCAGGGCCAGACGGCAGAGCTGGGGCAGGCATCCGTGCAGCCGTTCCAGATTGTCGTCCAGAAGCGCGGCGTAACCCGAAAATTCCTGGCCGAGCGTCATGGGCACGGCGTCCTGCAGATGGGTGCGGCCGATCTTGACGATCCCGTCCCAGGCCAGGGCCTTGTCCGCCAGATCGGCCTGCATGGCCTGCACGGCCGGGATCAGGTCACGGGTCAGCATCAGGGCGGCGCAGACGTGCATGGCCGCCGGAAAGACATCGTTGGACGACTGGCCCATATTGACGTGATCATTGGGATGGACCGGCTTTTTGCTGCCCAGGGCTCCGCCCAGCATCTCAATGGCCCGGTTGGCGACGACCTCGTTGACGTTCATGTTGGTCTGGGTGCCGCTGCCCGTCTGCCAGACCCGCAAGGGGAAATGGCTGTCCAGCTTTCCGTCCGCCACTTCCTGACAGGCGGTCATGACTGCGGCCGCCAGGTCGGCGTCAAGGCGGCCCAGCCGGACATTGACTCTGGACGCCGCTTTTTTCAGCAGCCCCAGGGCGTGTATCACTTCCATCGGCATCAGATCCTGACCAATGCGGAAATACTTCAGCGACCGCTGGGTCTGGGCTCCCCAATATCGATCAGCCGGGACCTCGACCTGACCCATGCTGTCGGTTTCCGTGCGGGTGGCATTCATGACGGCCTCACATGCGTTTGATGACGTTTTGCAGCGGCTTCTTGTTCGGCCCCTGGGTTGGACGCACGGGATGCCCCACGGGCACCACGGCCATGAATTCGCCGCCCGGTTCCTGCAAAAAGTCCAGAATTCGGTCCTTGACGAGATACAAAATGCCCAGCCAGACCGCGCCAAGACCCAGGGACGTGGCCGCCAGAAGCAGGTTTTCGACGGCCGCGGCCGAGCTCTGGATTTCCATGGTCCGGAAAAAATCAAACCCCAGATCGCCCTCAACCTGAAACAGCTCCGTACCGTGGCTGATCAGGTCCCCGGTGTTGATCACGGCCACGGTGACCGGAGCCGAGGCAATGCTGCGCGCGGCCATGCGCAGCAGAGACGAGGCCGGGCGCTGAAACTCCTTGGACAGACCGGTCACAAGATCGGCCAGGGCCGTGCGGGCCGCGCCCTCAAGCACCACGAATTTCCATGACTGCCGGTTGTGGGCCGACGGAGCCTGATTGGCCGCGTCGAGCAGGGTCATGAGCTGCGCTTCGGACAAGGGATCAGGGGTAAACTGGCGGATGCTGTGACGGGCATGAATGGTCATGAGCGTAGGATTGTCATCGTGCAACATGTCGTGAAACTCCTCTGTGCATGGATTGCTCCGGATTGACTTTAGACGACCGCCAGAGCACAAGCGGGATCGAATTGTCCCTGCTGACGAGGTTTCTATCCCCAACATGGCTCGCAAGACAACACCCACATCACCGCGTCGGCCGCGCCCCTCTTCCCGCCGCAAACCCGGCATGGCGGCAACCGTTTTCCGCAAGGTGGCCAAAGTGCTCGGTTGGACCGTCCTGGGCGTCCTGGCGACCATCGCGCTGCTGCGCTGGGTGCCTCCGCCCACGTCGGCCTTCATGCTCATCCGCCATGTGGAGCGCATCTTCGAACATCCGGACCCGGGGCCCGCGATCCTCTATTTCTGGACCCCCCGCGAAAAAATCCCGGCCCATGTGGCCCTGGCCATGGTCGCGGCCGAGGACCAGAACTTCCCGTCACATCGGGGCTTTGATCTGGATGCCATTGTCCGCGCCATGGAGCACAACAAAAAAGGCAACCGGGTGCGGGGCGCAAGCACCATCAGCCAGCAGGTGGCCAAAAACCTCTTTCTCTGGTCCGGCCGCAGCTTTGTGCGCAAAGGCCTGGAGGCAGGGCTGACCGTGGTCATTGAAACCTTGTGGCCCAAGGAAAGAATTCTGGAAGTGTACCTGAACATTGCGGAGTTCGGCGATGGAACCTATGGCGTGGGCGCGGCGGCCAAACGCTTTTACAACAAAACGCCGGACCAGCTGACCCGCCGGGAAGCGGCCCTGCTGGCCGCTGTTCTGCCGAGCCCCAAAACCCTGTCGGCCAAAAA
>CAZYZA010000118.1:0-9656 GCA_964651415.1 uncultured Desulfovibrionaceae bacterium | reverse complement strand
GGCCGCAACGACATCCTGAACCGACTCCTCACCAAACGCTTTGGCCGGGATATTTCCGATATCCGGATGCAGGAACGTCTGCGTAACGCTACCCCGGAACAGCTCGACCGCTGGGCCGAACGTATCCTTGACGCCAGAACTGTCGAAGAAGTCTTCGAAGAATAACCCAAGGAGGCTGCTTCTCAGCCCCCTCCATCCCTTCTCCCGGACCGCAGATTCAATGCCCCGCCTATTGCCCGCGTAGGCCGTACAACTCAAAGGTTCTGAATAATTTCGGAGCTCGATAGCCTAGCCTGCACGCCCCCTGTCAACGCTTCGCCGCCACCCTCACGAGTGGCCGACGCATGACTCGGGGCCATGGCTGGTCGCTAACCTTTGCCTTGTAGAGGACTTCCACCTCCTGCTCTCTGCCGGCTTTGACCGGCGCTTTCGATCTGCCTCCCCCAATAAATGCCCGGATGGACAAGCTACACGCCCAGACGTACTCCACAAAGTACAATTGGAGGTGCAACATGAGCAAGATTCCTGATATTGTCCCCGTCAGTGATTTTCGGCAAGATGCTGCGGCAGTTCTCAAGAAGTTGCAGTCCGGGACTGGACCATTGGTCGTCACCCAACGTGGCCGCGCCGTCGCCGTCATGCAAAGCATCGGTGCGTACGAGAAACAACAGCGAGAGCGGGAGTTGTTGCGACTTCTGGCGGCAGGAGAACGAGAGATCACTGCCGGCGATGGGCATACCTTGGCCAATGTGATGAAGGAGGCCGGCGCACTGCTCGGAGATGACGATTCGTGAAGATCAAGTTCACAACGTCAGCTCGGCGGCAATTTCTTGAGGGGTTGGAGTACATCCGGCAGGAGAATCCGAACGCTGCCCATCAATTTCGAAAGAAAGCCGAAGCCCTCCTGAGCCGATGGGGTGAGTTTCCGGAGTCAGGCCGAGCAATCCCCGATTTTCCCGAACTTTCGCATCGCGAGGTCATCGTTCGCCCGTATCGCTTCTTCTATCGCGTGGTCGGCAAAGCGATCCGGATTGTAGCCGTTTGGCACTCAGCTCACTTGCCGCCTGATCCGGTTAACTGAAGCCCGTATAACAGAGCGTTCGAGCAGACGAATGCGCAATCAGTGTTCGATGGGGTGCATTCGGAATCCGCAGACGCGGCCAGCCCGCTTCGGGCCGGCCACAACAGAAAGACCCCGTTGAGAACAAAGCGGGGGCTTTCTTTTTTCGCCCTCCGGTTGACACATCGGCCGGAACATGGCCTTTTCACGGCTGAAACAGCAGCAACTTCAGCGGAAACAGGCTTATTTATGTCCATCAGCAAGAGCGTCGAGCATTTTTTCTCCACAACCATATGGCAAAATCCACCCGGCGGTCCACGCCGGCTCATGATACGGACACTGCGCATCCTGTACTTGGCGGTGCGCGGCTTCCAGGATCACCATGGCCCCCTGCGCGCCTCTGCACTGACGTTCTATTCCCTGTTGTCGTTGGTCCCGCTCGTGGCCATGGCTTTTGGCGTGGCCAAAGGTTTCGGCTTTGAACGCCTGCTGGAAAAAGAACTGCTGGCGCACTTCGCGGCCCAGCAGGAAGTTATCAGCCAGGTCATCACCTTTGCCCGCAACATGCTCGACAACACCAAGGGAGGCCTCATTGCCGGAGTCGGCGTGCTGGTTCTCTTCTGGACCGTGACCAAGGTCCTGAGCAATATTGAGGAAAGCTTCAACCACATCTGGGGAGCGACCCCCAGATCCTGGCTGCGCAAGCTGACCGACTACCTGACCATCACCATCCTTGCGCCCCTGCTGCTGATCACGGCCGGCAGCGCGACGGTCTTTGTCGCCTCCCAAGTGTCCGCCCTGTCATCCCAGGTCGGCCTGGAGGATGTCGTCAACCCGGCCGTGTCCCTGGGTTTGGGCCTGGCTCCGTACATGCTGCTGTGGTTTCTGTTCACCCTCATCTACATGATCATGCCCAATACCAGGGTCTATTTCACCAGCGCCCTGCCGGCCGCGATACTGGCCGGCACCGCCTATCAGGCCGTTCAGATGACGTATGTCAAATTCCAGATCACCATGACCAGCTACAACGCCATTTACGGCAGTTTCGCGGCACTGCCCCTCTTCCTGATCTGGCTCAACCTGAGTTGGCATATTGTCCTGATCGGGGCGGAAATCGCCCACGCCCTCCAACACTGCGACCGCCACGACCATACCGGGGGAGGTCGCAAAACCAGCTTCCGCCAGACCAGGATCCTGGCCCTTGCGGTCTGCGCCCATGTGGCCCGACTTTTTCAGCACGGCCACCCCGCGCCTTCTGTCGATACCTGCGCCCAAAACCTCAACCTGTCCCCGGCACTGATCGAGCATGTGGTCGAAATGCTGGTTCAGGGCCGAATTCTGTCCAGAATCCAGGGAGACGACAACGAATCCGTCGGGCTGCAACCGGCCCGCGACGTCAGCACCCTGACCATGGCCCAGGTCATGGCTGCCCTGGACAACTGCGGACATAACGACGCGCTGTCCGCAGATGCGCTTGCCCCCGCTGCTTCCGGCGACGCACTCCTGCACCTGGAGCAGGCCATGGCAAGCTCCACCGCCAACATGCTGGTCATCGACATCGCGGCGTCGGACCCAACGTCAGCTGGCGAAGCAGGATGATCATTTTTGTCAAATAAGAACAAATTGAACCGAGAATAGAAATACTTTTATAACAAAAACGTAAACACTTTCACCTTTGCACGCTCTAACAACCAGAGACCGGGATGTTCCAATTTCGGGCGGGCTTCGCCCGAGCCATGCCAGTCCGGCATCGAGCCGCAAGCAGGCCAGCGCGACAAGGTCGGGTTGTAGCCGCGGCACCCATGTTGCTTACATGGGGCATGAACACGTCCACCTGTCCCACCGAACTGCGCGTTCTCCTGGCCATCAGCAAAATCATTGATCAGGCCCTGGATCTGGAAAGCGCCCTGGAATCCATTCTGAAAATTCTTTCGGACACCATGCACATGCGTCGGGCCACCGTGACCCTCTACGATCCACAGTCCGGCCGATTGGCCATATCCACCTCCTACGGCCTGTCCGACCAGGAAAAAAGCCGCGGCGTCTACAATATGGACGAGGGCATCACCGGCACCATCTTCCGCACGGCCCGGCCTTACGTGGTGCCGGACATCTCTTTGGAGCCGCTGTTTCTCGACAAAACCGGCACCCGTCGCGTCAGTCAGGAGCGGATTTCGTTTGTCGGCGTGCCAATTCTGCTGCATGGAACGCCCATCGGTGTCCTGAACGTGGACCGGGTCTTTTCCGGACAGGAGCAGCTGAGCGCCGATACCGAATTCCTGACCGTGGTCGCCACCCTGATCTCCCAGTTTCTGAGCTTGAACGAAAAAGTCAAAAAACGGGAGGCGGCCCTCAAGCAGGAAAACACGTCGCTCAAGTATCAGATCGCCAAGGAAAACCACGGTCCGTACATTGTCGGCAAAAGCCAGGCCATGCTGGAAGTCGAACAGTACGTGGCCAAGGTCGCCATCACCAAGGCCACGGTCCTGCTGCTGGGCGAATCAGGCACGGGCAAGACCCTGATCGGCCGCATCATTCACGAACTCTCGGACCGCAAAGCCCACCCCTTCATCAAGGTCAACTGCGCGGCCATCCCGGAGAATCTGCTCGAAGCCGAGCTGTTCGGCTACGAGAAAGGGTCGTTCACCGGGGCCAACAGCGCCAAACCGGGCCGGTTCGAGGACGCTCACCTGGGCACCATCTTTCTTGACGAGATCGGCGAACTGCCCCTGCCCCTGCAATCCAAACTGCTACGCGTGCTGCAGGAACGGGAATTCGAACGCATCGGCAGCAACAAAACCCGCAAGGTCGACGTGCGCATCATCAGCGCCACCAATCGCGACCTGGACCAACTCGTGTTCCAGGGACTGTTTCGCGAAGACCTCTTCTACCGCCTCAATGTCTTTCCCGTCCGGGTCCCGGCCGTGCGCGAACGCAAGGAAGACATCCCCCGCCTGCTCAACCATTTCCAAAAAGAACTGGAGCGCGAGTACGGCCGGACCCTGACCCTGACCGCCGAAGCCCTCAATCTGCTTCTGGCCCACGACTGGCCGGGCAATGTACGGGAGTTGGAAAATCTCGTCGAACGGCTGGTCATCCTGACCGACGACAAGCCTGTCGAGGCCGACTTCATCCGCCCTTTGCTGACGACGGAAGGGCACCGTCCGGCTGCAGTCAAAAATCACCTCCCGGAAATCCTCTCCCCCGACCACTGCCAGCCGCTCAAGGAAACGGAACGCAAGGAAGTGCTCGCGGCCCTCAAGCGCAACGCCTGGATTCAGTACAAAGCGGCCCGCGAACTGAACCTGACCCCCCGCCAGATGGGATACCGGGTCCGCAAGTTCAACCTGGAGGAACTGATCGCCAAAGGCCGCGTGGAGCACCGCCGGCAACAGTCCTAAATTCCTGCGTTCTGTCGGGCCGGAACAACCGGCGCGACGGCCTCTTGACGAGATGCATTGAAAAGCACAAGGGAAATCACCGAAATGTACGGATTTCGGCAATGCCTCATTTTCAGGGAGCTCACGCATGATCAGACGTTGCGGACTATTCAGTCTCGTGGCCGGTTTTCTTTTTCTGTGTTTTTCTTATGACGCCAAGGCGCAGTCGCAGCCTTTCGGTCTCCAGGACGTGGAGCACATGGCCAAGGAACTGGCCGCACAACCCTTTGTCGACATCAAGGGCCAGGTGCCGCCCGCGCTCAAAAGCCTTTCCTATGACCAGTGGCGCGACATCCGCTTTGATCCGGAAAAAAGCCTGTGGCGCGATGACAAGCTCCCCTTTGAACTGCAGTTTTTCCATCCCGGCCTGTTCTATGACCGGACCGTGGCCATCAATGTCGTTGAGAAAAACGTTCCGACCCGTCTGGCCTTTGACACCGAGGTTTTCAATTACGGCCGCAACGCCTTTGCCGACCAGATCCCGTCCGACATGGGCTATGCCGGATTCCGGGTTCATTTCGCACTCAACACCAAGAATTATCTGGATGAATTCCTGGTGTTTCTTGGCGCGAGCTATTTCCGGGCCGTGGGCAAAGGGCAGAACTACGGATTGTCGGCCCGTGGCCTGGCCATCGACACCGCCGAGCCAAGCGGCGAAGAGTTTCCCTTTTTCAAGGAATTCTGGATCGTCAAACCCGGCAAAAAGGACAAATCCATCACCATCTACGCCCTGCTTGATTCCCTCCGGGTGACGGGAGCGTTCAAGTTCGTGTCCACACCGGGCGCGGAAACCGTCATGGATGTGGAATCCGTGCTCTTTCTGCGCGAACCGGTCAGCAAGCTCGGCATCGCACCCCTGACCAGCATGTTCATCTTCGGCGAAAATTCCAATCCCCGTCTGGCTGATGATTTCCGACCGGAGGTGCACGATTCCGACGGCCTCATGGCCCGATTTGAAAATGAGGAATGGATCTGGCGTCCCCTGCAGAACCCCAGAACCCTGGCCGTCAACGCCTTCAAGGCCCCCAACATCAAGGGCATGGGCCTCATACAGCGGGATACGGAATACGCGAGCTATCTGGATCTGGAAGCCCGCTATGAATCTCGACCCAGCGCCTGGATTGAACCTCAGGGAGACTGGGGGCCGGGCAACCTGCACCTGGTTCAGATCCCATCGCCCGAAGAGATTCACGACAACATCGTCAGTTTCTGGGCCCCGCACCCGACGCCCGCACCGGGCCAGCCCCTGCCCTATGCCTATAAAATCCGCTGGACCAGCCCCAAGCGCGTCGCCTCGCCCGAAGGCCAGGTCATCTTCACCCGCACGGCCAAAGGCAAGAAAGCCAATTCCCGCCTGTTCGTCCTCGAATTTGAAGGCGGCAAGTTGGACGACCTGCCCGAAGACTCGGCCCTGGACGCCAATGTCTGGATCGGCACGGGCGGCAAACTGCTGGACAAGCGGGTCTACCGCAACCAGGTCAACGGCAGCTGGCGGCTTGTTTTCGAAGTGGAGCCGGACGCCACGTCCCCCCTGGCCATGGTTCTGCCGGACAAACGCCCGCTGACGGAAATGCGGGCCAGCCTGCACCACGGCATGACTCCGCTGACCGAAACCTGGACCTACGCCGTCAGGCTCTAGCAATGCGCCATGAAGTTTCATCCATCTGAAATGAAGCAGTCACCACCCCCACCGGTCGCCGGACCGGTCGAAACACCGGCCGCCATTCTGGAGCAACGTCTGGAACTGGCCGGTCGACGGCTGTCCGCATACTTGCGCCATCTCCCACTGCCGGAACGCAAGCGCCACGAACTGACGCTTGAAGCGTTGACCCGCCTGGCCCAGGATCCGGGAAACAACCCGTCCCAGGCCGAAGCCAGGGCCCTGGCCATCCTGCACGAACTGCTGGCCGACAATCCGCCTGTCATCCCGGTCGTAGCAGGACCACCGTTGATGCGTGGACACATGAAGCCGGAAGAGATGGACCGACGTCCCTGGGTCCGTGTTTTTCTGCGCCTGTGGCAACCCCTGTGGATACAGAGCTGCGTCTTCTTCCACTCTAGCTGTAGCGATATCCTGCTCTACGCCCTGATTCTGACCGGCCTCTACCTCAAAGCCTATCTCTGATCCGGCGGGAGTTTCGCACCCTTATGAGCATCTTGCTCGCTTGCTGCACCACAAACCCAAAACAACCATGAACCGTGAATTTCTCAACGAACCCTGGCGAAAAATCGCCGCCCGTCGCCGCTTCTTTCTGCTCATCCTGGTTGTCGCCCCGGCCCTCGTGGCCGCCAGCGTCATGGGTTCGCTCCTGCCGCACCAGGGTTCGACGGCGCTGGAGCTGGCCATCATCTTTATTTTCTGCGTCCTTTTCATCTGGATCTCCCTGGGATTCTGGACAGCCCTGGCCGGTTTCTGGACCCTGCTGAAAAGGGACGACCGCTTTGCCGTGACCCGGTCCCGCGGGGATCTGGATGCCCCCATCCGCCACAATATCAAGACAGCCATTCTCTTTCCCGTCTGCAACGAAGACCCGGAACGGATCATGGCCGGCATCCAGGCGACCTGGTTGTCCCTGCAGCGACTGGGGGCGGCCGATCGTTTCGACATCCACATCCTGAGCGACTCCAACGATCCCGACCGCTGGGTGCAGGAGGAAGCGGCCTGGCACCGCCTGTGCACCAATCTCTCGGCGCACGGCCGGATCTTTTACCGCCGCCGGCGCGTCAACCTGAAACGCAAAAGCGGCAACGTGGCTGACTTCTGCCGCCGCTACGGCGCCCACTACACCTACATGATCGTCTTTGACGCCGATTCGGTCATGTCCGGCGACACTCTGGTGCGCATGGTGCGGATCATGGAGCGACGGCGCAACGTCGGCATCCTGCAGACCGCGCCGGCCTGCACCGGTCGGGAAACCCTCATCGCCCGCGCCCAGCAGTTCGCCAACCGGGCCTATGGTCCCATGTATGCCGCCGGCCTGCACCATTGGTTTCTGGGCGACGCCCAGTTCTGGGGCCACAACGCCATTATCCGGGTCAAACCGTTTATCCGCCACTGCGCCCTGAGCCGCCTGCCCGGCAAGCCGCCTCTGGGCGGGGACATCCTGTCCCACGATTTCGTCGAATCGGCCCTGATGCGCCGGGCCGGATACTCTGTCTGGCTGGCCTATGATCTGGAAGGCAGCTACGAAGAAGTCCCTCCCAATCTATTGACCGAACTCAAACGCGATCGGCGCTGGTGCCAGGGCAATCTGCAGCATCTGCGTCTGGTTTTCACCCGCGGCATCTTCCCCGGTCATCGAGCCCTGTTCCTGAACGGCGTCATGAGCTACGGCTCGGCCCTGCTCTGGTTCCTGTTCCTGGCCCTGTCGACCACCGAAGCCGTGATGGAAGCCCTGGTCCAGCCCGACTATTTCACTCCGGACAAGTCCTTGTTTCCGGTCTGGCCGGTCTGGGACCCCATGCCCGCCCTGACGCTTCTGGCCGCCACGGCCGTGGTCCTTTTTCTGCCCAAGGTCTGCGCCCTGATCCTGGCCCTGGCCAAGGGGCGACGCAAAAAATTCGGCGGATTCTTTGCCCTTACGGCCAGCATCCTGACCGAGGTCATCCTCTCGACCCTGCTGGCTCCGGTCCGCATGCTCTTTCACAGCAAGTACGTCTTTCTGACCCTGCTCGGCATGGGCATTGGATGGGGCACGCAACAACGCGACGACGAGGGAACATCTTTCTGGGACGCGGTGCGCTTTCATGGAGGAGGGACACTGCTGGCCCTGATCTGGGGCCTGGCCCTTTTTCAGATCAACCGCGTCTTCTTCTGGTGGAGTTCGCCCCTGATCTTCTCCCTCCTGCTGTCCATCCCGGTGTCCATGGTCACCAGTCGGGCTGAAGTCGGACGCTTTTTTCGCCGACTGCGCATCTTCGTCACCCCTGAAGAAGTCAGAACTCCCAAAGAGTATAAGGATATCGACGCCTACCTCGCCCAAAATCAGCTCCCCGGCCTGGGACTGCCGGCAGAAGACGGCTTTGTCAGGGCCGCAGTCGATCCGGGCGTCAACCTCCTGCACCGGACCATGCTCGGCGGCCCCCGACGGCTGGACCCGGCAATTATTCGCCGCCGGGAAGCCTTGTTGGCCAAGGCCCTGGATAACGGCCCCGGCAGTCTGAGCAAAAAGGAGAAAAAGGAAATGCTCTACGACGGAGAGCTGATGTCCAGGCTGCACAGAGAAATCTGGAGCCTTCCCGAAGACCTGCTTTCATCGCGCTGGAAAGTCCGCTTGAGCTGAAAAGAAGTCCAAACAGGGTCGGCAATCCCTGCCGACCCTCTCCTTCCGAAAAGATCAGCCGCTCCTGTTAGTCTCCGCTAAGATCTTGCCGCATATGGCGATTGTGCTTGTGATATCTGTATTCTTGAGATACAGCTATTAGCAATCATTCCCAGAAAGGAGGCCCCATGCTCGATTCCGCCTATCAAAGATTTTACGATGCCGTGGCCCTGTTCATTCCGGCCGAACGGATTATCACCGACGAACTCCGACTGCTGGCCTATGGCACGGATGCGAGCTTTTATCGTCTCATCCCGAAAATCGTCATCAACGTCGAATCCGAAACCGAAGTCGCGCACATCCTGCGTCTGGCCCACAAGAGCGACATCGCCGTCACCTTCCGCGCCGCCGGCACCAGTCTGTCCGGACAGGCCGTGACCGATTCCGTCCTGGTGCGCCTGGGCCAGGGCTGGAACGACTATCGGGTCTACGATCAGGCCAGGCGCATTGACCTGGAACCCGGCATCATCGGCGCCCACGCCAACCGCACCCTGGCCCCCTTCGGCAAAAAGATCGGCCCGGACCCGGCCTCCATCGATTCATGCAAGATCGGCGGCATCCTGGCCAACAACGCCAGCGGCATGTGCTGCGGCGTGGCCGAAAACAGCTATCAGACCCTGCTCGATCTGCGCCTGGTCATGGCCGACGGCACCGTGCTTGATACCGGCGACGACGCGTCCAGGCGTCGCTTCCGGGAATCGCACCCCGCCCTGCTGGCCGGCTTGAGTGATCTTCGACAGCAGGTTCTGGACAATCCGGAACTGGAACTGCGCATCCGCCACAAATTCAAGATCAAGAACACCACCGGCTACAGCCTGAACGCCCTGGTCGATT
>CAZYZA010000117.1:0-9722 GCA_964651415.1 uncultured Desulfovibrionaceae bacterium | reverse complement strand
CCATTGCCGCCCTTAGCTCAGCTGGATAGAGTAGCGGACTTCGAATCCGTTGGTCACATGTTCGAATCATGTAGGGCGGGCCATATTTTTCAAGGACTTATCGCAAATTGCGACAAGTCCTTTCTTTTTTCCGGCGTTTCGTGAAGCAGAATGTCCCGGATCCTGGAATGCCTGAAGCAGCGGACTGCGCCAGGGGATCTTCCCTCTTGATTGTGGTTGCAAAGGGAAGGCGCCGCATCACCTTAAGTGCACTGCGAAGCGCCCTTGGGCGGTTTTATTCAGAAGGGTTTGGCATCCTTGCCAGGAATGAACGTCGACCGCAGAAAGCGAGGATGAAAAAAATACAAAGGGTTGGCCATGATCACATCCGGCAGGATGTGATACCAACGGTACCCAAGCTCACGAAAAACCCTTTTGGCCTGGGCGCGATATCCAGTTTCCCGGGCTGCCAACAGGGCGGCGTCACGCTGACAGCGCGAAGCGGCCACCAATCGGAACAGGCCCGGTCTAAATCCGTAACGCAGCAGAAGGCGTCGCAGACGCTTGAACTCCCGGTAGCGGGAAAAGGCATCCGCCTGACACAAAACCACCCCCCAAGCGAAAAGACCGGTCAACACAACCCACAACCAGCCAATCCAGGACATCTCCGGCTGCGTCAGGACAAAATGAGCCTCGACCCCGGCAATTACAGCCAGGCTGGACACTTTGATCGTAGTCAAGTGAGGAAAGGGAGCGGCGCGCAGATAGCGCAGCGCTTCGTTCACAGCTGTTCGCAACATTTCTTAAAAATGGCCACTCTTGAGGATTTCGTCAAGAGACACCGGTCCGGGCCCGGCGCGGTTTTCCTCACTTCCCGCCGTTGATCCGCGCTCTGGCAATCAGGGATTTTCGCAGCCCGTTCAAACTTGCCCCTCCGGCAAAAACTCACACCGGCCGGTCATTTTTCTCCATAAGGTCCAACTGCTCCATCAACCGCCGTTTGGATTTGTGGGATTTGCGCAAGTCGGCAAGCAAAGAAACCCAATCCTCCATGCGCCCGGAAGCCTGAAACACGGTCCGCATGCGCCCAAGGTATTCGACCGCCTCAACATACGCCCTGGGCTTGACCTGCGCGATGAGACTGTCCGCCTTTTTCCGCCAAATATCCAGGGCAACCCGGGGATGGCTTGAGACCACGGCCTGGGCCACGGTCAAATCCAGCGTCATGGACGAATAGGCGTCACGCCTGCGCTGCGCATTGAGCCGGACAACGTCCTCCGGACGCTTTTCATAAATCGCAATCTTGATCAGCAACGCAAAATCCGGGAAGCGTTTCCGTTGTTGGCGCGGGGTGACAAAAGGCCAGCGCACTCCGGGCTCAGGCAAGGGCCAGGCATCATGTGCATTGCCTTTGCGGGCGATATCCGGCCTGACGCCAGTGACCAGATACTCAAGCACGCCGCTGCGGACCTGCTCCCAACATCCAAGAGACAGGGCAACCTGCTGCAAATCCGCAAACCCCGCCATGTCCGGATGATCGAAAAAAGCGTCTGCGACGTAGGCTGCCGCCATGTCCGGAAGGTGCGAGGCCACCGCCATGTCCCGAAGGCGCTTGTGCAAACGGGAAGCAATGCCGGTCCGGGAAGCGCAGGTCTTTTCAAATCCTTCCCGGCACCACTTCAAGGCCATTTCTTCATGTCCAAGATCCATCAGGATATCGACAAGAAACTCATAATTATGTGCGCCACGCACCTCACCTTCGAGAAGCGACGACACATCATGCTCCCGACCCGCAGCCCTGAGAGCCACTACCAGCCAATCAGTCAGAATTTGGCGCCGCAACGACAAACCGGAAGTGTGGGGGTTCATGGTGTCCAGCCGGCCGTGCAGCCACTGGGCCAGTTCTGACCATTGACCGGCGGCAAGTTCCTGGTTGGCCAGGAATGCGTCCACAGGGCCAAGAAGACCGTATCCGTCGTCCAGAGCCCGCTCCAGCACCCATCGAACCCTGTCCGTCGGACCAAGAGCGGACAGCGGCAGGGCTTCAACCACAACTGCAAGACAATCCTTGATCAGCGCGAAGGTTTCCACTTCATCGCCCGTCTGCTGAGACTCCTGCCGACAACAGCTCCATAGCTGTTCACCCAAAGAGACGAGTTCCGCGATCTGACCGCTGTCGCGCAAGCCCCGGAACTGTTCGAGCACTGTCTGGTAATCGGGATGCTCTTTGCCCTGCCGGCTGCTGTGCCAGCCAAGGTCGGCGCTGAATTCTGTGGCCAGCCTTCGCAATCCGGAATCGCTTTGGCCGGATGCCTCACCGCCTTGCCGGAGTTGCCGCGTCCCGGGGTAGTGACGGTGCAGTTCGATAACGATATCGATCAGTTCTGCGCGGGACAGGGGTTCAAGTTCTTCACGGTGAAACGACGCGCAGCAGCGCACCGGACCGGGGGACAGGACGGAGGCATCGTTTTCAACCTCACGGGTTGTCAGCCGAGCGCACTGATCGTCCCGCTTGAAAATTTCCCTATAAAGCTCGCCGTTTTCATCAAGACGGGAAATCTCGTCACCGGCCGTGATTCTGCCGGCCGCAGCCAGAATTACGGCCACGGCATGCTTGCACACCGCGTCACCGCATGCGCACGTGCACGCGCAGTCGAGACAACCATCCGGGCCGACGCGCACCAAGGTTGCATAACGGTGCCGACCATGGACCCAGGCGGCCAGGGTGCCGTCTTCCAATCGGACAAGTTCGTGAACACGGTCCACATGCCTTTGGCCAAATGCGACAATACTCTTACCGACCCATTCGGTCAGGCTGTTCAGGGTCAAGGCGCGAAGATGCTTTTCCAACGCGTTCACAACAGTCTCCCGGCCCAGGATGAATACAAGACGAAACTGATCGCCGCGCGACAACGCCGTCGCGCCAGGTCCGCCGCCCGTCAGGGATTATCCGCCATCCTGCCGAACCGTCAAATCCGTGCCTCAGAAAAATAATCGCGCGTCCATTCAACGGCCCATCGCACGGCCGCAACGCTGAGCCCCTCGCACAGGTGGGGAGGCTGTTCCGGAGCAAATCCCTGGGGCCGGAGCACCCGACAATCAAGACTGCCGAAGCGGTCCGTGAACGCGACCGCATAGCCCCGACAGGCCTCGACAGTCCACGCATCCGGCCGACCCCGTTCCCTGCCCCACAGGCCGATAAACATGAGACCACCTTCAACCAGCCCGCACTGCGCCCCGCTGCCGCCGGCGCCGTGCATGCCGGTGGCAGCGGCCATGACTTGCGAGGCGATGGCCACATCGTGCACCCGGCCCAAAACGCTGAGCATGGCGGTGGCGCAATTGACATCGTCGCGCCAATACGCCTCATGCACCCAAGTTGTGATCATATCCGTCATTGTCCCTCCACATATGCAGCGCGGCTGCCTCGTCGACCATGGCCCAGAATCCAGACAGTCATGCCCGCAAGAACCGCCAGCACGGTCCATGACGACACAAGAAGCACCGCCCCCAGCACCACTGTCAGGACCAACGCCACTCCCCGCATGAACCCGGACCGCAACAGGCGCACTCCGGCCAGCAATACCGTGATGGCATTGGCCAGAAAAAAACCATCCGCCATGGCCACCAGTTTCTCGACGCTGAGCACCCCGGCGGCAACCATCCCAAGCACGGCCAGATGAACCAATGTCAGCATCGTGGCGGCCATGATCGGCGCTCCGGCGCTGTTGCGCGCGCCCAGCCGTCGAGGCAGCACGCCCTCAAGAGCCAGGGCCGTCATCAGCCGGGCCACGGCTCCCGTAAAGGCCAATTGTGTAACCAGGCAGAGAGCCACAGCCAGAACGGACAGCAAAACCACGCTGAAACGGCCGAAAACCGGTTGCAGAATGGCGGCCATATTCTGCCCGCCAACGCTCTGCATGGCGGCGGCGACAATGAGAGTCACTGCGGCGATAACCGTCACGCTCAGAGCCACGGCCCTGGGGATGGTCCGCGCCGGATCTCGGATGTCGGCCGAATAGTTGCCGATGATTTCCCACCCGACCACGGTCCAAAACAGAACCAGCAGTCCATACCCGAACCGCGACGGTTCGATTCCCTCCACGGGCAGGGGAAGGGCGTCCATGCCCGACAGACAACCCACTCCGCCGGTCGCCAGCAAAACGGCCGCGCCCGTGGACAGGACAAAGGCCACGTGTCCCAGGGCGGCAATCCGGCGCAAGAGCAGCATCCAGATCAACCCGACAAGTACTGCCGCCACGACTTCCCTGCTCACCAAGGGCGCCAGGCCCAGATAATCGGCAGCAGTCAGCGCAACGGCCACGGGCCCAAAGCAAACCGCGCCGATAAGGAAAAGGGCGGTCAGAGTCTTGGCGCGCGCCCCGTAGGCTTGCGCCACGCACTGACTGACTCCGCTGTCGCCGGGAAAGAGGATGCTCATGCCGCCAAAGACCATCGCAAACAGGGCGCCGATGCCGCTCATGACTACCCAGGCCGGAAGCGCCCAGGGGCCCAGCAGGTCCAGCACCAAAGGAGGCAAAATGATAATTCCTGACCCCAGGATGGGGCCGATAATAAAGCCCGTTAAGAGCACGGGACCAAGTTTCTGCGCGGCCATAACAACTCCGATAAAATCAAAAAGCCGGATTGAAAAGAACGCCCCCGGACGGACCTGGCTACAAAAGCAAAAGCCCCCTGACGGTTCCGGGCAACATGGACGATGCACCCGACCGGACGTGCACGGCTCCACCCCGGTCCGCCACGAACGAAATCAACACGCCCCGGGCTGCCTCATAGGCAAGATTTCCGTAGTGAGCGGGCGTTGACAAATCCAATACGCATTTGTGAAATCAGCGTTCGAAAAAACCGAACGGAGGTCGAATGGAACTTTTTCAACTGCGCTCATTTCAGGCAGTGGCCCAGACCGGCAACCTGACCAAGGCTGCCGGGATGTTGCATCTGAGCCAGTCCGCACTGTCCACGCAGATAAAAAATCTGGAAGAGGAATTGGGAGTTGGCCTGTTTGTCCGTCAGGCCAAGGGCATGCAACTGACCGCTGCAGGCGAGGCCCTGTTGCCGCCGGCTCAGGACATCATGGCCAGAAGCCTGGAACTGCGCCGGATAGCCCAGGGTTTCCATCAGACTGTCAGCGGTCCCCTCAATATCGGCCTGAACACCGATCCGACCTTTCTGCAGCTCAACCGCATCATCCGCGCCATCACCACAGCCCTGCCGCAGGTCAGTCTGAGTTTCAGCATCAGCCAGACCCTGAGCACCGAAGCGCAGCTCAAACGCGGCGAAATGGATATGGGCTTTGCTTTTGGCGTCGATTTTTCCGAAGCCGTCACCGTCCGCCAACTGACCACCACGCCCATCAGCGTGGTCGTGCCCCGGCACCTGGTTCCGGACCATCAGCCCCTGACCTGGCGACAGGTCGCCGCCATGCCTTGGATATGGACCACCTGTCAGTGCCCTTTCCATGTTGCGTGCCAGGCGCGCATGAACGAACATGGTGTTCGGCCGAACACCGTCACGGAGGCCGTGGACGAAAACATCGTCAAGGAGCTGGCCCTGGGCGGCATGGGTGTGACGCTTCTGCGAAAGAGCGAGGCCATGGACGTGGCGCAGCAGGGCGTGGGCGTTATCTGGGCTGAAGGGGAGCTGCACGTGCCCCTCTGCCTGACCTGGCTTGATCGGCGCAACGGAGAACGGCTCATTGAAACGGCAGCGGACCTGGTGGCGGCGTTATGGTCCGAAGCGTGAACGGCGGCAAGACTCCTCCTGTTTCAGTACAGCAGTGTGAGCATCTCCCAAAGAAAACATCGGCCCAAATCCGGCCGACCGTCACGCCGGACGCGGCTTGGAGAAGACCATGCGCGGATGAGTCATTTGCATCGGATCCAGGGCGTCTTCCAGTTCGGCCTCGGTCATGAGGCCTTTTTCCAGGACCAGATCATACACCGTCTTGCCCGTGGCGGCCGCCTCCTTGGCGATAAGCGCGGCCTCGTCGTAGCCGAGGTAGGGCACGAGCACGGTGACAATGCCCGACGACTGCCTCACCAGCTGGAGGCAACGTTCGCGGTTGGCGGTGATGCCGACGATGCAGCGATCCTTCAGAATGCGCGTGGCCCGCAAGAGCATGTCCATGGTCTGAAAGAGATTGAAGGCGATGATGGGCTCAAAGACGTTCAGTTCGAGCTGTCCGGCCTCGGCGGCCATGGTCACGGTCAGGTCGTTGCCGATGGCCTGGAAGCAGACCTGATTGACCATTTCCGGGATGACCGGATTGACCTTGCCGGGCATGATGGACGAGCCCGGCTGCATGGGAGGCAGATTGATCTCGTTCAGCCCGGCGTAGGGTCCGGAAGACAACAGGCGAAGATCGTTGCAGATCTTGGACAGTTTGACCGCGACCCGCTTGAATACGCCGGAAAGCTGGACAAAGGCCCCGGTATCGGACGTGGCCTCGACCAGATTGGGCGACTTGATCAGAGGCAGACCCGTGATCTGGGCCAGCATCTCGCAGACAAAGGCGGCGTAGGCCGGCACGGTGTTGATGCCCGTACCGATGGCCGTGGCCCCCATGTTGATTTCCATCAAAAGCTTGCGGCATTCCTGCAAGCGGTCCACGTCCTCGCCCACGGTCACGGCCCAGGCCGAAAACTCCTGGCCCAGAGTCATGGGCACGGCGTCCTGGAGTTGGGTGCGGCCCATCTTGAGGACATCGGCGAACTCCTCACCCTTGGCGGCCAAAGCCCCGATCAGCTCGTTCATGGCCTGAACCACTTCGCTGATCTTCCAAATAGCCGTGATGCGCAGCGAGGTCGGATAGACGTCGTTGGTCGACTGGGACAGATTGACGTGATTGTTGGGATGGCAGAACCGGTACTCGCCCTTGGCGTGCCCCATAAGTTCGAGGGCGCGGTTGGCGATGACCTCGTTGGCGTTCATGTTGACCGATGTGCCGGCCCCGCCCTGAATGACATCGACCACGAACTGATCGTGCAGGTGGCCATCGCGCACCTCGCGGCAGGCGGCCATGACGGCCTGCGCGATGTTCGCGTCGAGCAGGCCCAGTTCGAGGTTGGCCAGGGCCGCAGCCTGCTTGATGCACGCCAAAGCCTTGATGTGCAGGGGATAGTGGGAAACAGGAATGCCCGTGACCTGAAAATTCTCCATGGCCCGTACGGTCTGCACCCCGTAATAGGCCGCTGCCGGCACCTTGCGCTCACCCAAAGAATCCTTCTCCACCCGGTAGCCCATATCCATTCCCCTTTACGAAAGATTGTTCATCGTCCTACACTGCTGCAATTCCACTAGCCGGAGGTTTGGCGATGAGAAAGTTTTTTCTGACCGTGCTGTTTGCGATGCTCCCGGGTCTTGACGCTTCGGCCACCGACCTCCGGTGCCAGGGGGACCTGATGACTCCCGGCACGTTCATGTTCAAGGTTCGCCAAAAATGCGGCCAGCCCATCTGGGAAGAACGGGTCGGCGAAATCAAAGTCAGCAACCGCGACGACCAGGAGCGGTACATCTACGTGACCCTGCTGGTTTACGAGGTCGGCACCGGGACCTATGTCCTGACCTTTGAAGGCGGCCGGCTGGTCCGGACCGAATTCCTCAAGAACTGAAGGCCACAACCATGCAAATCCTGATCACCGTCTGTGGCCTCTGAGCGGGCTATGGCCGCCACGCCGCAAGTCTTGCGGACGCACTGCGTCATGAGCCCGGAATCAACGTCACCATCCAGCCCGGCGGTCAGGGCGTGTTCGACATCCATACCGACGGCCGTCTCCTGTATTCCAAAGCCCGGACCGGTCGCATCCCCAAAACCGAGGATGTGCTGCGCCGTGTCCGCCAGCGCTGAACACCGGGTACAGCAAAAGCCCAATTTCGGGCTTGCCTATCCTCCCGTTATCAGGAAGACCTCCCGCCAAGGAGAGACTGCCCGTGGACAGATTTTTTGAACGCCTGACCTTTATTTTCGACCCGCTGCATCATTTCTGGGAACACGAACGCATGCACCGGCGGCTGGCCCTGGGGCTGATCCTGGTTTTTCTGGGGGCCATGGCCGTCATCGAGCTGAACCGGCAGGGTCTGCTGCCGGCCCCCCTGGCCGCACACACCCCGACCAACCATTTTCACGCCGTCAATCTGGCCTTTACCCTGGTCCTGATCCTGGAAGTGATCAGCCTGATCTTCACCCTGCCCTGCTCTTTTTCGCGCTCCGTGGGCAAACAGTTTGAAATCCTGACCCTGATCCTGCTGCGCGACGCCTTCAAAGAGCTGTCCTATTTTCCCGAGCCCATCACCGTGACCGAACTGACTCCGGTTCTGCACATTCTGGGCTATGGTTTCGGCGCATTGGTCGTTTTCGTCCTGCTCGGCGTCTACTACCGCATCCAGCCGGTCAAAAAGCAGGACATGGGCCTGCCCCACGACCTGTTTCGCTTTGTCGCGGCCAAAAAAGGCATTGCCATCCTGCTCCTTGCAGTCTTTGTCATTCTCGGTCTGGCCAATTTTTACAACCGCCTGGCCGGTCTGCCGCACATCGAGTTCTTTCCGGTCTTCTACACCCTGCTCATCTTCACCGACATCCTGGTCGTGCTCATTTCCCAGTGCTTCCGGCCGTCCTTTCACGCCGTGTTCCGCAATTCGGGCTACGCCCTGTGCACCCTGTTCATCCGTCTGGCCCTGGCCGCCCCGCCCATGTACGATGTGGCCCTGGGCATCATCGCCGCCGTGTTCGCCATTGCCCTGACCCTGGCCTGGACCAAGGTTTTCACCACCGTCAAACGCTGAGGACAATTATGACCATGCCCGTACTCTTTGTCGGCCACGGCAACCCCATGAACGCCGTCGAGGACAACAGGTTCAGCCGCACCTGGCAGGAACTGGGACAGACCCTGCCCCGACCCAGGGGCATCGTCTGCATCTCCGCCCACTGGGAAACCGACGGCACGGCCGTCACCTCGACCCAGCAGCCGGAGACCATCCATGACTTCTCCGGATTTCCGGCCGAACTGAACCATTTCCAGTATCCGGCTCCCGGCTCGCCGGCCCTGGCCCGCAAGGTCATGGACAGCACCCGCCTGACCCGCATTTACCATGACCGCTCCTGGGGGCTGGACCACGGGGCCTGGTCCGTGCTCTGCCGCATGTACCCCCGGGCCGATGTGCCGGTGGTCCAGCTGTCCATCGACGTCGAAGCCCCGCCCTCGTTCCACTACGAACTGGGCCGGGAACTGGCCCCCCTGCGCCGATCCGGGGTGCTGATCCTGGGCAGCGGCAACATGGTCCACAACCTGCCGCGCATGGCCTGGCAGGAAGAGGGGTTCGACTGGGCAGTGGAATGCGATCAGACCATGGCCCGGCTGATCCGCGACGGGGACCACCAGGCCCTGATCGACTACGAAACCATTCCCCACGCCAGCCAGGCCATCCCGACCGAGGAACACTACCTGCCGCTGCTCTATGTGCTGGGGGCCGTGAACAGCATGGACACAGTCAGTTTCTTCAACGAGCAGGTCACCCTGGGGTCCATTTCCATGCGCGGCGTGCTGGCCGGATGAACCCGTCCCGGCCGGAACCTGAACTGAAATGACATCCGCACCGCCCTCACCCCTCCGCTGCCTGCTGGTCGATGACGAGCCCCCCGCCCTGGACGAATTGTCGTATCTCTTGTCACAATTTCACGACATCATCGTGGTCGGCACGGCCGTGTCCGCAACCCGGGCGCTGAC
>CAZYZA010000116.1:3355-9724 GCA_964651415.1 uncultured Desulfovibrionaceae bacterium | reverse complement strand
ATGATGTCGTTGGCCGTGCCGAGCTGCTTGTAGGTGATTTTCCTGTGAACATTGGCAAGGGGAAACTGCTTCAGCTGCAAAAGCTCCTCGGCCTTGTGCAGGGCGGCCTCGGCCTGCTCCCGGGTCAGGGCTTCGCGTCTGGCCAGATTTCCGTAATCCTTGATGATTTCGGCTTCGGTCATGCCGGCGCGGGGGTTGTTGGCGACGTAGAGCAGGGTCATGTGCAGGTGTTTGTTCTGGGTGAAGTATCCGGCGGCAAAACGGACGGCGTGCAGGGAGCTGTAGTCGTCGCTGATGGTCAGGAGGATGTGTCGGTCCATGACGGTTCCTTGTCGGTGGTTGATGATGGGATCAAGTCTAGGACAAAGCCGGGCCTCATGCAATCCGCGAAGTCGGCGTCACTGTTCCGCCTTGTCTCCGGTTGTCAAGACTGGCGGCCGGAGTCCGGTCTCGCTCGTGTCCTCGGCCGTGAAGGGGATAAAGATCGCCCGGCCGGAGTTCGTGTCGCGGACCATGGACATGAACACGTAGCGGCCGGGCTGCAGCCGGCAGCGCAGGTCCTGGCCGTCCTTTTCCCACGGCAGGTCGTCCAGGGTGCGGATGTGTCCTTTTTCCACACGGCCGATGCCGAAATCCTTCAGCGGCTGGAGCGCGGCCCCGCCCATCAGGCGCAGGGCGGCTCCGGCAACGGGTCGCTCACCCAACTGCCATGCCTGCCACAGGTGGCCGTCGTAGTATTCCACGGCGTTGAAATCATGCTGATACCGGGCCGGAACGCCCAGGGTGCGCAGGATGGCCGTGGCCAGGACGGCCTGGTCCATGTCCAGGGCGAAATGATTGCCCTGGTGCAACTGGAGCGGAGTGAGGGATGGCCCGAACAGGGCCTGGGCCAGCGGTTGCAGCTGCCCGACGCGTTTTTTGGCCAGCGCCAGTTTGTCCTTAAGAGGCAGGCCTGCATGGTCTTTCAGCCAGGGCCACAGCTCCGCGCGCCAGGATGACCACGGTTCAAGGAAGATCCTGGGCTGCAGGACATGGGCCAGGAAAATGTCGTCGTCGTAGTCCAGACCGGATGTACGGGCACTGTCGCGGGCGGTCAGCCCCAGGTCGATTTCCGTGACGATTGTATCGGGGTCGGCCTGCAGCAGATCCTTGTCGTCCAGGCTGCTGATCACGTCCGGTATCCAATGCCGAGTTGGCCCTTCGTGGTGCAGGAGGCGCAGCCAGCCCGGCGTGGCCTGACCGGCCCGGCTCAGCTGTGAGCTCAAATCCGGCGGCAGCATCTCCAGCAGGGGGTTCCAGCGTGTGGCCGCCTGGACGCGGGTGGCGTTCAGGCTGGCGCTGGGTGGCTCCACCGCGCTGGCCGGTCCGGGCTTTGGCCAGGAGAAAACCACCTCAGCGGCCAGGGGAGCGGCGCGGCTCATGTTGAGCAGGATGGGGGCGTCCGGCTGGTCCCGGGTGTTGACGATTGACCACACCATGTCCTCATCTCCGGCGCAGGACACGACAAAAACGCCCGGCCCGAGAACCGCCGTGGCCAGACCCTGACTGTCCGTGGTGCTGCGGGTCGCCGGCCGCAGACCACCCAGGCTGAAAACGGAGAAATAGACGTCCTGGCCCGGGACGGCCTGTTCCGCCTGGTCCATGACCATGACCCGGACAAGGCGCGGGGTCGTGTAGTGGCCGGTTGTATCGACCAGGGCGAACCCCGGTCCGGTGCGGTACACGGCCGGATCATCGGGCCGGCCAAAGGCGTGGGCCGCGACCTTGGGCATGCGCGGACTCTCGGAGGCAAACCAGGTCCGGTTCAGCGCGGAAAATTCCGTGCCGCTTTCCAGGAAGGCCCAACCCTGTCCGGTCCAGGCTTCCACCCAGGCGTGGTTGCCGTCGGCGTGCTGCCACCACGGCACCATGGCCTGGCGTACGGGCAGGCCCACGGCGCGGGCCGCCGCCATGAACAGGATGTTGGTTTCTTCGCATCGCCCCCAGCCGCCCCGCAGGATGGACCGCACCCCGAGATCGCGGCGTGAGGTCGGGCGGTATTCGGCCCTGGCCGCGCACCAGGATGCGACCCGCGACAAGGCTTCCTCCATGCTGGCGGCCTGCAGGCAGATCGGCGCCAGTTCGGCAAAAAGCATGGCCCGGTGCGGCTCGAACGGTTCCTGGCTGGTGCGGTGGGGCAGAACGTAATGGGCAAAGACGTCCCTGGGCACACCTTTGCCCCATGGCATGGTCCGCCAGGCCAGGAAGGCGTAATCCAGGTTTTCTCGCAGTTCATGGGCGGTCATGGACAGCCTGTCGGCCAGGGGCAGGTTCTCGACCAGGAAACGGGCGGCCCATGCCTGCTCCGAACCCGTCGGGTAGGACTGGACAAAGGAGTTCAGTTCCGCTGCGTTGGGATTGCGGTCATCCGGCAGGAATAGCGGGACCGGGACCTGTGGGGTCGGGCTTGGATGATGGGCGCAGCCCCCGAGAAGCGAAGCGGCCAGCAGGATCAGGGTCAGCCAGCGGTACGAAAGGAAGCTCTGTTGCGTGTATGGCATGGCTGCTTGTAGCCTGAACCGGGCTCAAGGTCGACCGCGCCGCTGTCGGTCGGCGCGCCCGGAACGTGAAGCCCTGTGATGAGCGGGCTTGGGAAATGACGCAGCCGCCAGGCGATGAAGGCCGGCTGACGGCTGCGCTTTGAGGCTTAGTTGCCGGGTGCGGCTTCGAACCTGGCCAGGGGAGCCATGCGGGCCTTGTGCAGGAACAAGGTCTGGCCGTTGCAGGCGAAGTTGTCGGTCTGGGCCAGAATTTCGAAAAAGCGCTGTTCCGTTTCCATGTCCGGGCAGGCCATGAGGGTGCTGGCCATGTCCGAGAAGCGGAGCCGGTTGCCGACTTTCAGCACGAAGGCTCCGCTGATGGCATTGCATCCGCCAAAGCCGGTAATGCGGTTGCCCTCGGCGCTGAGCAGGATAAATGGGGACTTGCCGCTGGCATTGGGCGGCACGGGTTGTCCCAAGAGCTCGACCAGTTTCCAGCGGACGCCGAGCACGCACTGGCCGGACAGATCCGGAGGCGGAGCCAGCTGTTTGTGCAGCACATAATGCGCGGCTAGGTCGCCGGTGATGACCTGGCCGTCCAGGTCGAGCATGGTCAGGGTGTTCTCGCCGACCCGGTACCGGGACGGGCTGTCCGGCGAGACGGGCAGGATGATGGTCGAGCCGTCATCGCTCCAGGAAAACACGCCCTGGCTTTCAAAGGTTGCATTGTCTTTGCCCAGATACGTGCTGACCAGGACAAAAGACTGGTTCTGGTTGATGGTCATGGATGTCTGGATGCCCTCGCAATCGGCGCAGGGCAGGGTTCCGACATACATGCCGGACCAATCCAGGGAGTCACGGCTGGAGTGGGGCGGCGGCGTGGTCGCGCACCCGGACAGGACAAGCAGCAGGGTTGCGGTCAGAACAAGGAAGGTATGCATCTCAACTCCCTGGGACATGCCCGGTTATTTGAAACATGGTGTTGGCAGGCGGTTTGCGACCGGTGCGGCCTATTCCTTGGGACTTTCTTTCGCGCAGTTGCGCCCGCCCCTGGTCACGCACAGATCATGCAGCAGGCCGTTGGACACGGAATAGATCCAGCCGTGCAGATAGAGGTTGCGGCCGCGGCTCCAGGCCCGGCGAACAATGCTGTTCAGGGACAGGTTGCGGACCTGCAGACGCACGTTCAGTTCGCACATTTCATCCAGGCTCGGAGTGCCGTTGCGTTCCATGAGATCCTTGACGTTTTCCAGCCAATGATCCAGCAGGCCCGAGGTCTGATCCTTGAGCACGGCCTCGATGCCGCCGCAGTTGTAATGGCCGCAGACGATGATGTGCTTCACCCGCAAAACGTCGATGGCGTACTGCAGGACGCACATCAGGTTGATATCGGTGTTGATGACCTGATTGGAAATGTTGCGGTGGACAAAGACCTCGCCCGGCATGACGCCGATCAGTTGGTCCGCCGGCACCCGGCTGTCGGAGCAGCCGATCCACAGGAATTTGGGTTTGTGCTGGTTTTCCAGCTTGCGGAAAAAGCCCGGGATGGACTTTTCCACGTTCTGGGCCCACTTTTTGTTATTATCGAGCAGCTTGGTGATTTCCTGCATATTTTCCTCATCTTATGGGTGGGACGATAGGCGTAACAGCGTCTGATACTCGTTTCTCTCCCGGCCCGCAACGCGCGAACCGTTGCGATTTCCGACCGACCCGGGCAGGGTTCTCCCCTTCGTTGCCTTTGCCCGGTCTTTGCGACAGGGATAGCCGGGAGACATCACAGCGACTACCCGTCCAGGCACGTCCGGCGGGTCATACCATCGAGGTTTTCATGTTGCGGTTCATACATGCGGCGGACATTCATCTGGACAGCCCCCTGCGGGGTCTTGAAACCTACCCTGACGCCCCGGTGGAGCAGATTCGCGGCGCGGCGCGACGGGCCTTCGACAATCTGATCGAGCTGGCTCTGGACGAGGAGGTCGCCTTTGTGCTGCTGGCAGGGGATCTCTTTGACGGAGACTGGAAGGACTACAACACCGGTCTGTATTTCATGCATCGCATGGGCCGACTGCGCGAAGCCGGGATCCGGGTCTTCATTGTCGCCGGCAATCACGACGCCGCCAGCCAGTTGACCCGCTCCCTGCGCCTTCCGGACAACGTGACCCTGTTCGGTTCCAGACGACCGGAGACCGACATTTTGTCCGGGGTCGGAGTGGCCGTGCACGGGCAGAGCTTTGCGGCCCGGTCGGTAAGCGAGGACCTGAGCCTTGGCTATCCACCCCCGGAGCCCGGCCTGTTCAACATCGGCCTGCTGCACACCAGCCTGAGCGGCCGGCCCGGACATGAACCCTATGCCCCGGCCACCCCGGAAGGATTGGCCGCCAGGGGATATGATTACTGGGCCCTTGGCCATGTGCATCAGCGCGAAGTCGTGGCCACGGAGCCGTGGATCGTTTTTCCCGGCAATATCCAGGGCCGGCATATCCGTGAAATCGGCCCCAAGGGCTGCACCCTCGTCACGGTCGGGGACGGGCGGGTCGTGGACGTTGAGGCGCGCGAACTCGACGTGCTGCGTTTTGCCATGGTTCGCGTCCATCCCGGAGAGTGTTCCCGCTTGTCCGAAGTCCTGGATCTGACCCGGACCGCGGTCGAAGCCGAGCTTGCCGCAGCCGGAGGCCGGCCGCTGGCGGTGCGCGTGAGCCTGGAAGGCCCGGCCGAAGCTCACCAGCTCCTGCATCGCCGGATCGACTCCCTGCGCGATGAGATCCGGGGCCTGGCCGCCACTTTGGGTGAAGTCTGGTTGGAAAAGCTGGTCCTGGCCACCACGCCTGTACAGGCCGTGCTGTTGCCGGAGGAGTCCCCCCTGGCCGGATTGTCCGTCAGTCTGGACGGCCTGGACTTCGATCCGTCCATGCTGGCGGCCATGATTCCGGAATGGCCGGGGCTTGCGGCCAAACTGCCGCCGGAAATGCGGGACCATGAGTTGTTCCATCCTGATCCGGCGGCGATCGAAAATCTGCGTCGGGACGTGCGCGAACTGCTGCTGTCCCGTCTGGGAGGGGTGCGTCATGAAGATTAAGCGCCTTGAGCTCAAGGCCTTTGGCCCGTTCACGGACCGGGTGCTGGATTTTTCATCGGACCTGCCGGGGCTGCATGTGGTCCACGGTCCCAATGAGGCCGGAAAAAGCAGCTCCATGCGCGCCCTGCACGCCTGGCTGTTCGGCTTTCCGCACCGCAGCCTTGATGATTTCGTCCATTCCTATTCCCAGTTGCTGCTTGGTGGCTGCCTGCAGTCGGCGGATGGCCGGGAACTGCGGTTCTACCGCCGCAAGCGCCAGAAGAACGATCTTTTCGACGCAGCAGACAGCCCTCTGTCGCCGGATGTGGTTTCCTTGTTTCTGCACGGTCTGGCCCCGGATACCTTTGCCGCCATGTACGGCATCGATCACGAGACACTGGTCCGGGGCGGGCAGGGTATCCTCGAACAACAGGGCGAGGTCGGCCAGACCTTGTTTGCGGCCGGGGCCGGATTTTCCTCTCTCAAGACCGTGCTGAAGGAGCTTGAGGCCGAGGGCGACGCCCTCTACCGGCCGCGGGCGTCCACGTCCCGCATCAATCAGGCCCTGGCCCGGTACGCGGAAACCCAGCGCCGGGTGCGCGGGGCGAGTCTGGCCGGACAGCAGTGGCGGGTCCATCACGAGGCCCTGAAACTCAAGGAAACCCGGCTGGGGGAGCTGCAGGAACGCCGAGGCGACGTCATGCGGCAACTGCACCAGCTGGAACGGTTGCGGCAGGCCCTGCCTTTCCTGGCCGAAAGACGTCAGCTCCGCGAGCAGATCCAGTCCCTGGGCGC
>CAZYZA010000116.1:0-3255 GCA_964651415.1 uncultured Desulfovibrionaceae bacterium | reverse complement strand
AAGACCGAAGCGGCCCGGCTGCTGCGCCAGATCCGGCCGGACCTGACGCTGGACGATGCGCAGGCGCTACGCGCCGGTCTTGGGTCGCGTCGGACCGTCAGCTCCCTGGGACAGCAACGCGAGGCCGTGTATCAGGCCTTGCGGCTGGCGGGTCGGCGGTTGAGTGATGTCGAGGAGGAGTTGGCTGCCCTTGGTCAGGGGGCTGGCCCGGTCCGGCAGGACGCAGATCCGGGACCGCTGCTGGAAACCGTGGTTCTGGCGCGGAAAATGGGCGATGTGGACCAGGAGCTGGTCCGACTGAGGGCGGAGAGGGACGCCGGAGACAAAGAATGCGCCGCCACCCTGCAGCGTCTCGGATTGTGGACCGGTTCCCTGCAGCAGGTCGGGGAGACGGCCTTGCCGTTGGCCGAAACCGTGGATCTTTTTGATCAGGAACTGCGCTTTCTGGATGAGGAAATGGCTCGGTGCCGGGCAGAGACGCAGCGGATTGAAACCGAAGAGCAGGCCATGGAGCGCGACATGCTGGAGATCGAGCATGGCGGTCACGTGCCGAGCAGCGCGGAGCTTCTTGCCTGTCGGCAGCGGCGGGATCAGGGGTGGGGTCTGATCCGCGACCAGTGGCTGGAAGGCCGCGACGTGGAAGAACTGCGCCGCCTCTATGCCGGCGATCAGGACCTGCCGGCGGCCTACGAGGCGGACGTGCTCCGGGCCGACCGGACCGCCGACCGCATGTACCGCGAGGCTGATCGGGTCCGCAGACGTGCCGCCCTGATGGCTGATCTCGATGCTGCCAGGTCCCAGTTGGCCCGGCTGGAGCAGGCTGGTCGGGCCACGACGCAAAAGCGGGCGGAGACCCTGGCCCGGTGGCGCGAGCTGTGGGCCGGATGTGGGGTTGAACCCTTGTTGCCGCGGGAGATGCGGGCCTGGATGGGACGATTTGACGGGGTGCAGCGGCAGTTGGCGGACCTGGACAAAATTCAGACCCGGATAGTCGTCCTGGAGCAGCGTCGGGATCAGGTCCGGTCGCAACTCGCGCGGTGTCTGGGCGAGAACGATGAGTCCGGGGAGCTCGGGCCGTTGCTGGCCAGGGCGGAATTGCGCATCGAGAGCCTGCAGCAGGCCAGGGTCCGGGCCGAGGCCATGGACCGCAAGACCGCTGAGCTGCGGCGCGATGTGGAAAAGAACGGCAAGGAAAAGGAACTGGCCGCACAGGCCGTTCAGCAGTGGGAGTCGTCCTGGGCGCAGGCCATGGCCAGGCTGGGACTGCCGCCGCAAACCCTGCCGGCAGAGGCCGAAGACTATCTCGAAGCCGCACAGAAATGCCTGGCCAAGCTCGACGAGGTGGAAACGCTTCGCAAGCGGCGCGACGGCATTGACGGCGATGGCCGGGACTTTGAACAGGACGTGGCGGCCTTGGTCGCCAGGGCCGGTCTGGAGACCGATGCGGGCGATCCGGCCCGGAGCGTGGCCGGGCTCAAGGTCGCGCTGGCCCAGGCTGCCCGTCAACAGGCCGTGCAGCAGCAACAGGACCGTGAATTGGCGGCCCTGGAAAAGGAAATGCTGACCTTGAGGGCGCAGCAGCGCCGGCACGAGGACGAGGCGCAGGTCTTGCGGCAACTGGCCGGTTGCGAGGACGACGCGGAGGTGTCCGTGGTCGAGGAGCGGTGGATGCGGCAGCGCGACCTGGGCGAAAAACTGTCCACCGTGGAATCGGCCCTCTTGTCCCTGGCCCAGGGGCAGAGCCTTGACGAGTTGCAGACCATGGCCGAGGACGTGGACCCCGACCTGCTGCCCGCGCGCATTCTGGCCCTGCGCGAGGAACTCGATCTGACGCTGGAACCGGAAATTCGTCAGGTCTCGGAAGACATCGGTCAGGAAAAGAGTGCATTGGCCCGGATGGACGGGGGAGACGAGGCGGCGGCGCTGAACGAGGAGCTGCAGGACGTCCTGGCCGGGGTCGGCCGCATGACCGAACGCTTTGTCCGTTTCCGGCTGGCCGCAGTCGTGTTGCGTCAGGAAATCGAGCGCTACCGCGAGCAGAATCAGGACCCGGTGCTGAGCCTGGCCTCGGGAATTTTTCAGGAATTGACCCTGGGCGCTTTTGCCGGGTTGCGGGCCGATACCGCCCCTGACGACCGGCCCGTCCTGGCCGGAGTCCGGCCCGGTGGAAGCTGGGTCCAGGTCGAGGGCATGAGTTCGGGGACGCGCGATCAGCTGTATCTGGCCCTGCGTCTGGCCACCCTGGACCTGCGCGCCAGTTCGGCCGAGCCCATGCCCTTTGTCGTCGACGACATCCTGATCAATTTCGATGAACCCAGATCCGAAGCCACGCTCAAGGTCATGGCCCGGATGGCCGAAAGCATGCAGATCATCATGTTCACCCATCAGCGTCTCGTGGCCGACATGGCCGAGAGGTTGAACATGGCGGACCGGATCTTTGTGCACCATCTGTAAACGCATGCGCCGGCTGTTGCGGACAAGGGTTTAAAGAGGATATGGGCAGGCATCGCCATGCACGACAGGAGGTGCCCCATGTATTTGTCCGACGAACAGCGCAGTCTGATCGAACGTTTGATCAACACCATCGAAACAGGTCGGCCCGACGGCGACTACGGAGCCATTTCCATTTACGCCGACGGGCCGCACAACATGCGCCAGGTGACCTATGGCCGGGCTCAGACCACGGAATACGGCAATTTGCGCAAATTGGTGCAGATGTACGTTGCGGCCGGTGGCATGTTCAGCCGGGATCTTTCTCCCTATGCCGACCTGATCGGCAGTCGGCCTTTAACCGAAGACCAGACTTTCCGGAATCTGTTGCGGGCTGCGGGCCGCCAGGATCAGGTCATGCGTCGCATCCAGGATCAGTTTTTCGAACAGACCTATTTCCTGCCGGCCATGCGCTGGGCCGACGACAATGGCCTGACCAGGGCCTTGTCCATGCTGGTGGTGTACGATTCCTACATCCACAGCGGGGGGATCTTGTGGTTTTTGCGTCAGCGCTTTGCCGAAAGTCCGCCGGCCAGGGGCGGCAGCGAGGAAAAATGGATCAGTGAGTATGTGCGGGTCCGGCACCAGTGGCTGGCTGGTCATGAACGGTTGATCCTGCGCAAAACCATTTACCGCACCCAGGCCTTCCAGGAACAGATCCAGGCCGGCAATTGGGATCTGAGCGTGGTGCCCGTGCGCATGAACGGGACTGACGTCTATCCGGCCTGAACAGGACGCCTGGCCCCGTGGCCGAACAGGCCGGGG
>CAZYZA010000115.1:0-9727 GCA_964651415.1 uncultured Desulfovibrionaceae bacterium | reverse complement strand
ATGGCCTTGAGGTTGGCCTGTCCGCATTCCAGGCACAGGCCGACCAGCTCGTCCACGGTCTTGTTGTCGAGGGTCGCGGCCAGTCCGCGCTGCACAAATTCGTACACGCTTTCATCTTCACGGCCGAGAATGGCGGCATGATCGGCATACGCGGCTACACCCTTGAGTCCGTAAATGAGAATTTGCTTCAGGGAGCGCAGGTCCGGATGGTTTTCCAGGGCTTCGGCAATGCCGTGCTGTTCGCCCTGGGCGATCAGACCGTCCAGCGTTGCCGCCGGGGCTAGGTTCGCGGCCGGGGTGTCCACGGTCAGACCGGCCTTGGCCTTGAGGTCTTCGCGGTGGGCAATGGCCTTGTTGATCAGGACCTGAAACCGGGCCGGATCGAAATCCACATTGGTCAGAGTCGAAAACACGCCTTCGTTGATGAATCGGTTCACGGCCGGATCAGAAATACCCTTGGCGCGGGCCTGGATGGCCACCTGGGACAGCCCCTGCAGGGCGTAGATGAGAAGATCCTGCAAAGCCGCCACTTCGGGCTGCTTGCCGCAAACGCCGACTTTGGTGCATCCTGTTCCTTTGGCCGTCTGTTCACACTGGTTGCAAAACATGGTTTGTCCTCCATGGTTGGGGTGGTTGCTCTTGTTGAGTAGACGTCTACGGAACCGGGCTGTCCGGCGCTTTGACCTAGGTCAAAAAAAGCATTCTGCATGCGGATCGGGCATTGCGGCCGAGGACGTACCTGCTTGACAAATGATCAGGCCCGGCACAGACCGTGATATCCACTACCAGACGCCAGACTCGGGAGGGTGCATGGATCCGATCAATTTCAATTTTCTCTGCTCCGAACCGGCCATGCCCAGTGGCCGCAGCGTGGGCATCATCGGGGCCGGGCCATCCGGATTGGCGGCCACGGGTTATCTGTCGTGTCTGGGCTATCAGGTCGAAGTTTACGACAAGCTGCCCAAGCCCGGCGGGCTGATGCTCTTCGGCATTCCGGGTTACCGCATTCCCAAGGAACGCATTGATCTGGGCGTGCGCAGTCTGGAACGCAAAGGTGGCGTCATCTTTCATACCCATACCAAAATCTGCTGCAGCGGGCCTCTCCATGACGAGGAGGGCGATCATTTCTGCCGAGAAATCCTGGGCTTCGGGGACATGGTCAAAAAGCACGACGCGATCATGATCTGCACGGGCTCGTGGCGTTCTCGCCGACTCGGCATTCCGGGCGAAACCCTGCCGGGCGTGTTTTCCGGACTGGAGTTTCTCTTTCCCATCCGGGCCGTGAAATACAGCGCGCCCAATGTCAAATTGCCCGATGTGTCCGGCAAGACCGTGGCCGTGATCGGGGCCGGGCATTCGGCCGTGGACGTGGCCCACAGCGCCATTCATCTGGGTGCGGCCAAGGTCTATCATCTCTATCGCCGCACCAGCCGCGAGGCTCCGTGCGGAGCTTTTGAGATCGAGCAGCTGCGGGCCATGGACGTGGAATGGCTGGAGCGGGTCACGCCGCTACGCGTGCTGGGCGAGAAAAAGGTCGAGGGGCTGGAAATATCCCGGCCCGGGCCGGATGGTCCTGAAACCCTGATCCTGGATGTGGATCTGATCGTGGCCGCCATCGGCGAGACCGCCACCCCGCCGTTTGCCAAGGAACTGGGCCTGGAGAATGTGCGTAAAGGCGAGGTGCGCTGGCTGCACATGACGGCCGTTGAAAACGTCTTTGTCGCCGGCGACGCCCTGAGCGGGCCGAGCAAGATCGGCAAGGCCGTGTACAGCGGACTGCGCGCGGCCCGGTCCCTGGCCAACTGGCTGGACCTCAAGGCCCAGGACCGGCTTGAAGCCTATGATTACGACGATCTCGTGGCCAACGAGGAAGGATTCCGGAGGCAGGCATGAGCGGTCAGAAAACCCTTTATATCGACTACAGCCTGTGTATCGGCTGCGAAACTTGTGAATATGTCTGCCGTTTCACCAACGACACGTCCCGCATCCACATGACCCGGACCGTGGATGGGGTCATGGTTCCGCTGTATTGCCGCCACTGCGACAATCCCAAATGCGCCAATGCCTGCCCGCGCGGAGCCTTGAAACGCGACAAGGACGGGGCGCTGATCCTGCAATCCATGCTCTGCCGGGGCTGTCAGACCAAGAACTGCATCCTGGCCTGTTCGCACAGCGCCATGTTCGAGACCGACCGGGGGGTGATGGTTGCCAAGTGCGACATGTGCGCCCAGCGCCGGCAGGTCGGCATGGGGCCGGCCTGTGTGGAAATGTGCCCGTGCGCGGCCATCTTGTACGTGGACCGCGACGAAATCCCGGATCTGGAAACGGACAAGTCGCGGTTGGCCTACCAGAAGGTCATCGACCATCTGAAACTGCCGGGGAAATAGGTGTCGTCGTTGTGTTGCGTCCGAACGTGAACATCATGTGGGGAAGATTGATGCGGCGATGGTATTACCGCAAGGTGCTGCTGATGTTGTGCGTGTTCGCCCCGGTGCAGAAGGCTCTGGCCGCCGCAGACACGTTGCATGTCTATTATTTTGAGTATCCGCCCTATTACTATCATCTCCCGAGCGGACAGCCCACCGGATTGATTGTTGAATTGTCGCAGCGGATTTTTGCCCGTGCCGGGATCGACGCCCGGCTTGAATTCATTCCGGCCAAACGGATTCTGCACGAAATCCAAAGCGGCCGGCCCGTGGCGTCGCTTGGGTGGTTCAAGACGCCGGAGCGGGAAACCTTTGCCCGGTTCTCGCAGCCCGTGTACATCAACAAGCCCGTTGAACTGCTGTTTCTGCGCGAGCATGCAGCCCGCTTCCAGTTTTATGAAACGCTTGAGGCCCTGATGGACAGTCGGCAGTTTGTGGCTGGCAGGGTACGTGGTTTTTCCGACGGGCCGTATATCGACGCCCTCATGGCCCGTTTTCCGGACCGAGTCGTGGAAGTTCCGGGGGATTCAGTCCGGGTCATTGCCATGCTGAAGGCTGGTCGCATTGATTTTGTCCTGACCCCACCGGAGGAAATTGAGCCCCTGTTGGACGCAGTGGGCGTGTCGCCATCTGAGTTCATGCTTCAGCCCATGCGCGACATTCCCGCCGGAAACTCCCGCCATATCATGTATTCCCTGGCAGTTGATCAGGATCTTATCCGCCGCATCGACGACGCCATTGTCGCTGAAATCGGAAATCCGGCGCCGACCGGCAACATCCATGAATAGACCTTCGGATCGCGCTGCTTGTTCCGTGTGGACATGCTGCAGGCATTACCGGGGCGGGGCAAGCGGCTGAGATGGTCGCGCAGCCCGCGCTCCGTGGTGGCGTGAAATCCGGGTGAAAAGCCGTTTGGCGTTCAGGAAACAGCCTTTGTCGGCGGCTTTTGCAAACTGATGCGACCAATCTGTCCGGCGCGCAGTTCATTCAGCAGAATGCCGGCCGCCTTGGTCAGATCAACCTCCCCCCCTTTGATCAGGCAGCCCCTTTTTTTGCCGACGGCCTCCAGCAAGGCGGTTCCGCTCTCGGGCAGGACTGTCAGCTTGTAGCGGGCCATGAGCAGCGCCGGGTATTCGCGGATCAGGTACAGCCCCACCCGGGCCGCCACCTCGGCGTTGTCCATGGCTGTTTCCCGCACCGCGCCGCTGCCGGCCAGCATGTACGAGGCCTGCATGTCCTCGATCTTGGGCCAGAGCACGCCGGGGGTATCGTAGAGCGTGATTTCGTCGCTCAGGTGGACGCGCTTCTGTTTGGTGGTGATGGCGGCCTGATTGGCGGCCCGCGCCACCTTGCGGCCGACCAGGGTGTTCATGAGCGTGGATTTGCCGACATTGGGGATGCCGACGATGAGGCAGTTCAGCGGTTGCATGAGCAGGTTCCGCTTGGGTCCCATTTTCGGCAAGAGGGCGATGATGCGGCGTGCGTCCTTGGGATTGGTGGCTTCGATCTCCATGGGCACGATGTCGGATTTTTGCTGGAAATACGCTTTCCAGGCTGCGGTTGCCTCGGGATCCGCCAGGTCGGATTTGTTCAGCACTTTCAGGCAGGGCCGGGGGCCGCGCAGTTCCGTCAGCATGGGGTTTTCGCTGTAGACCGGCAGCCGTGCGTCCAGCACCTCGATGACCACGTCAACCTTGGCCATGACTTCGGCAATCTTTTTTCTCGCCCGGTGCATGTGGCCGGGAAACCATTGAATGGACATTCTAACGGCCCTCGCTTGGCGGCAGCAGGCCTTCCTGGCGTAGAAGGGCGGTGGGATTGGGGTCGCGGTCGCGGAAAAGGCGGAAAACGTCCATGGGGTGGCGGCTGCCGCCCAGGGCGAGAACCGTGTCCCGAAAGCGCCGACCCAGCACGCTCCGAAACTGCGGACCTTTTTCCTCGAACAGGGCAAAGGCGTCGGCGCTCAGCACTTCGGCCCACTTGTAGCTATAGTAACCGGCCGCGTATCCGCCGGCAAAGATATGGGAAAAGGAACAGAGAAAGCGGTCCTCGGGCAGGGGAGGCAAGGGCAGGATGTCGCGGGCGATGCGCTGGGCGACTTCCAGAGGATCGATGGACTGCGGGTCGGCCGTGTGCAGGGCGAGGTCGGTCAGGGCAAAAGACACCTGACGCAGGGCGTTGGAACCGGCCCGGAAGGTACGGGCCTGACGCAGCGTGTCCTGCATGGCGGCGGGCATGGTCTCGCCGGTCTGGAAGTGGCGCGCCAAGCGGACAAGAATGTCCTCGTGATAGCACCAGTTTTCCATGAACTGGCTGGGCAGCTCCACCGCATCCCATTCAATGTTGGCGATGCCGGCCACGAAGCCGTGGCGGACCGTGGTCAGCATGTGCTGGAGAGCGTGCCCGAACTCATGGAAGAGCGTCGTCACCTCCTGAAAGCTCATCAGCGGGGGAGCGTCGTCCAGGCCCGGACGCTGGTTGCAGTTCACGTAAGCCACGGGCAGGCGGGAAGATCGGCCCGGGGGGGCGCAGACCGTGCTGCGTCCGGTCAGTTCGTCCATCCAGGCCCCGCCGCGTTTTTCCTCGGGCCGGGCATAGAGATCCAGGTAGAACCCGGCGATTTCGTTTCCGTTTTCGTCCACCACCCGGTGGAAGGAAACATCGGGATGCCAGGTGGGAATGCCCGGATCGGAAGTTACGGTCAGACCAAAGAGTTCGTGAATCAGGTCAAAAAAGCCCTGCAGCACGACCGGCAAGGGGAAATAGGGGCGGACCAGGTCTTCGCGCAGCCCGAGGCGTTCTTCCTTGAGCCGTTCGGCCCAGAACATGACGTCCCAGGGCTGGATTTCCTCGTTTTGGCCGCGTGAACGGGCCAGATCGCCCAGGGCGATGAGGTCGTTCAGGGCCGGGTCCGTGGCCGCGTCCCGGATGTCCTGCAGCAGGTTTTGGATGCCGGCCACGCTGGGTGCCATTTTCCGGGCCAGACTCATGGCCGCAAAATGTTCGTAGCCGAGGAGTTGGGCCAGATCCTGTCGCAGGACGAGGATGCGTTCGATCAGCGGGGCATTGTCCGTGTCTCCGCCGGAAGCGCGGGTGACGTAGGCCCGGTAGACTTCCTCCCGCAGGTCGCGCCGCGCGGCGTGCTGCATGAAGGACAGAAAGGACGGCAGGTCGAGGGTGACGGTCCACGGGCCGGATTCCGCAGTGGCCTCCTGGTGACCGCGCGATCTCGACATGGCCGCGGCCAGGCGCAGGGAGTCTTCGGGCAGCCCCTCCACCTGCTCTTTGTCCGTCAGGGTCAGGGCATAGGCCTTGGTGGCGTCCAGGACGTTGTTGGTGAAGCGGGTCGAAAGCTCGGCCAGCTCCTGGCTGATGAGATTGAAGCGTTCGCGGTCTTCAGCCGCCAGACCGACGCCTTGCAGGGAGGCATCCCGGATCAGGAGGGTCACGGTCCGTTGCAGGGCCTGGCTCAGCGACGAAAAGCCGGGATCGTTGCCCAGGCTGGTCAGGCTGTCGTAGACGGGCTTGCTCTGCCCGAGGCGGTTGAGAAATTCCACCACCTTGGGCTGGGCCTGGCTGTGCGCCTCGCGCATGGCCGGGCTGTTTTTGACGTTGTGCAGATGGCTGACCAGACCCCAGGCTCGGACAACACGGTCCGTGAGGCGCTCCAGGGGGACAAGGAGGCCGTGCCAGGTCTGAGGCCCGGTTTGCTCCAGGCGTTGGAGATCCGCAAGGCTGAGGGCAATGGCCCGGTCCATGGCCGGAAGCACGTGCCGGGGCTCGATGAGGGCAAAATCGGGAAAATCATTCCAGTCCAGAATGGGATTGTGTTCGTTCATGGCGATCCTTGGCAGACATCCGGGCGGGTGGCCGGCGAATGTGGTCTGCGGGCCGGACAGGCTGGCAAGCCTTGCCCGCTGTGGTGGCGTTATCAAGCAGAAGGCCCGGATAACCGGGCCTTGGATTCAGTTCTGGGTGTTCAGTTCGGTTTGGACCTGCTGGATCAGCTCCTTGGCGCGCATCAGCTTGTCTTGCTGTTCGGGCGATTCGAGCTGGGTCGACATGTAGGATGTCTTCTGACTCATCTCCTGCAGGATGCTGCTCATCAGCGTGGCCCTGGTCTTGGCCGGCAGGGTTTCCAGATCGGCGACCTTGGATTCCATGGTGCCGATCTTGGTGTCCAGAGTGGAAACCGTGGTCTTGATGGCGCTCAGGTCATGAACCTGCTGGGTCAGGGTTTTGATGTTCTGATTGAGGTGAAAATAGAAGCCGGCCAGGAGAATGACTGCGGCCAGCGAGGCAAAGAGGGCCATCTTGCTCATGTCCCGCGGACCCTGAGGTGCGGCGACAGCCTCGGCCTGGCCGGATTCGGGGGCAGGGTCCTGGATCGGCAGGGGCTGCGTCTTTTCTTCCGCCCGGTCGCCGGGGGCGGTCGCCCTCAGTCCGGCCTCGACTTCCTGATCGGTCATGCCCACCGTCCGGGTCAGGCTGCCGGCCAACCGGGAGAAGTCCACCTCGTCGACAGGAGAGGTCTCGGCGACGAGGTCCGCTGTTTTGGGTGCAACAGATGGTTCCGGGGCAATGGCCTGCACCGGCTCGTGGCTGATTTCCACCTCGGTCTGCCGGGAAGGCGGGGTATTGATCGGCAGTTCCTGTACCGGCTGGACTCGGGCCTTCTTGCCTTTTTTGGACTGCGATTTTTTTGGGCTGGTGACTTCCACCAACTCTGTTTTTTTGGCCTTGCGTTCCAACGGAACGATTTTTTTAGCTGCCCCCATTGTATCCTCCGCAACGAAATAAATTGGCTCTTTCTAGCGCAAGTGCGCGGTAAAGGCCAGCCCCGGTTCAGGCCCCCAATCGTTTGATGCCCACGGATTCCCGAATTTTGTCCAGGAACGGCCGGCTGTAGGCTCTGGCTTTTTCCGCCCCTTCTTTCAGGACATTCTGGATATAGGCCGGATTTTGGATCAGTTCGGCGTATTTTTCCCTGGGTTCCGCCAGCTGCGCATTGACGACTTCGAACAGTTCCTGCTTGACGTGTCCCCAGCCGATGCCTTCGGCGAATTTGGCGCGCATCTGGTTGACCTGATCCGGCGCGGCAAAGGCGCGGTACATATCGAACAGGGCGCAGCCTTCGGTTTCCTTGGGTTCTTCGGGTGCCTGGGAATTGGTCACGATTTTCATGATCAGCTTGCGCAGCTGCTTTTCCGGCACAAAGAGCGGTATGTAATTGTTGTAGCTTTTGCTCATCTTGCGGCCGTCCAGGCCGGTCAGCACGGACGTGGATTCGTCGACGCGGGCCTCGGGCAGAACAAAATGATCGCCGAAATGGTGATTGAAGCGCTGGGCGATGTCGCGGGTCATCTCCAGGTGCTGGACCTGGTCCCGACCCACGGGCACGATGTTGGCGTTGAACATGAGGATGTCTGCCGCCATGAGCACCGGATAGGAATACAGGCCCATGGTGACGCCTTTGTCCGGGTCCGGGCTGCCGTTGTCCTCGTTTTCCTGGACCGCGGCCTTGTAGGCGTGGGCCCGGTTCATGAGTCCCTTGGCGGTCATGCAGGTCAGGATCCAGGTCAGCTCCGGAATTTCCGGGATATCGGACTGGCAGTAAAAGGTGCTCTTGGTGGTATCGAGGCCCAGAGCCAGCCATGTGGCCGCCACTTCCAGGCGGGATTGGTGCACGCGGTCCGGTTCGTGACATTTGATCAAGGAGTGGAAGTCGGCCAGGAAATAGTAGGAATTGACGTTCGCGTCGCGGCTGGCCTCAATGGCCGGGCGGATGGCTCCGACATAATTGCCGAGATGGGGTGTGCCGGTGGTGGTGATGCCGGTCAGGACGGTCAGTTTCTTCATGCAGGGCGGCCTTATAGAAGTGGTTTGATGAGCATGGTTTGGACAAAGGCGGCCACCGGGGACAGGATCTTGCCCAGGATGCCGGTGAACGCCATCAGGATCAGGATGATGAAGCCGTACTTTTCCAGCTGCATGAAACGCGCGGCCAGATGACCGGGGAGCAGGCAGGCCAGGATTTTGCTGCCGTCCAGCGGGGGGATGGGCAGCAGGTTGAAGGTGCCGAGAATGGCGTTGATGAACACGCCGGCCACGGCGATATTGATCATCGGCCGCAGGATGTATTCGGCCGAAGCGGCTGCCGGGTTCTGACTGATGACAATCAGTGTTTTCAGGACAACGGCGAAAAAAAGCATGACCGCATAATTGGCCATGGGACCGGCCAGGGACACGTAGAGAATCCCCTGGCGGTAATCTTTGTAGTACGAGGGGTTGATGGGCACGGGCTTGGCCCACCCGATGAGTTGGGTGACGATGAGGGTCAGGGTGCCCAGGGGGTCGAGGTGCTTGATCGGATTGAGGGTCAGTCGTCCCGCGTTTTTGGCCGTCGGATCACCCATGAGGTAGGATACGTAGCCGTGGGCGACTTCGTGACAGGTGATGCCCAGGAAAAACGGGATGGCGATGATGGAAAAATGGTACAGGAGTTGGCTGATGTCGAACATGGAGCCTCGGCTATCATCAAGGGCCCTGACGGGCAACTCTTTTAGGACCAGCGGTCATAGAGGTCGTGGGGCAGGCGGAGCTGTTCGAGCACGCGGCCGGCAAACTGATTCATGAGATCGACGATGTTTTGAGGGCGGTGGTAGAAGCCGGGGCATGGCGGCATGATCACGGCACCGGCCCGGTGGGCGCGCAGCATGTTGCGCAGATGGATTTCGTTCAGCGGGGTTTCCCGGGGGACCAGAATCAGCGGTCGGCGCTCTTTGAGCGTCACGTCGGCGGCGCGGTGCAGCAGGTTCGATCCCACGCCGTTGGCAATGGCGGCCAGACTGGACATGGAGCAGGGGCAGACGACCATGCCGTCGTGATTCCACGAACCGCTGGCCGGGGGCGCGGCAATATTGGCCGCGTCGTGCAGGACATGGAAGCACGCCTGGAGGGTCGACAGGTCCGTGCCGGATTCATGGCGCAGCACTTCACGCGCTCCGTCGGAAATGATTCCGTGCACCTCCACGTCCGGATCAGAATTCAGGGCGTGGGCCAGGTGCGCGGCGTACTCCACGCCGCTGGCGCCGGAAACGGCCAGGACGATGCGTTTTCTTGTTGCCATGGTTCTCCTTTGCGGCCGTGGGCCAGGGCCATCTGCTATCCCAGACCGGCATGCTTGACAAGCATGGTCACTCTGCATAGGTAGTGCTTCCTTGTGCGCAATTAGCTCAGTTGGATAGAGCGTTAGCCTCCGGAGCTAAAGGTCGCAGGTTCGATTCCTGCATTGCGCACCA
>CAZYZA010000114.1:0-9730 GCA_964651415.1 uncultured Desulfovibrionaceae bacterium | reverse complement strand
CAGGTCGGGCACATGTAGGTGCAGGCTCCGCAGGAGATGCACTTGGCCGACTGGGCCTGCCAGAAGTCCATGTCGTCGAAACGGGCCAGCAACGTGGCCGGGGCCGAGGCGTAATCATGGCTCTCGCCCATCAGCTCCCGGGCCTTGACGTTTTTGGCCTCGGCCTCTTTGGCCCGATCACCGGCATTCTCGAACAGGGCCAGCTTCAGGATTTCCTCGCCCTGCGGCGTCACGGCCCTGGCCACGTACCCGTCACCAACCAGGGTCAGGAGCACGTCGGAGCCGTCCGGGTCAGCCGGACCGCTGCCCACGCTGTGGCAAAAGCAGGTCGTTTCGGGACGGTCGCAGGCCAGGGTGATGAAGACGGTGTTGTCACGGCGCTGCATGTAGTACAGATCCTTGATCTTGTCCGTCTCGTAGACCGGGTTGAAGATCAGCTTGCCCCGCGCTCCGCACGGACGGCAGCCGATGACCACGCTTTTCCCCTGGGGCAGGGTCTCCAGGATTTCGGGTTTTTTGTCCGGATTTTCGCGTTTGACCACCAGCAGCGTCTCGGTCTGGGGAAAGGTCGCGGCCTTGGGCGAAACCGCGGCCATGCGCGAATGCAGGTCCAGGGTCATGCCGGGCTGAAAGCGCCGAAAGGTCACGGTGCCGCCGGTCGCCACCGGGGCCAGCACGCGGCAGGTGGAGGCCAGATCCTCGGCCAGACGGGTCAGATTCTGTTTTGTGATGTATCGTTCCATTACCAGCCTCGCTCGTGGATGCGCTCTTCCTCAACCTTGAAGGTGAAGAGCGGCGGTGTCTGCTCCAGGGCCGTGCCGGCCTGATGTTCGAACACATCCTTGACCTGCTTGTTCATGTAGCGCCGCAGCAGCATGAGCGGGATATCGACGGGACAGGCCCGCTCGCATTCCCCGCACTCCGTGCAACGGCCGGCCAGATGGGAGACATGGATCATCTGGAACATCATGTTCTCGGCCGGGGTATTGTCCTGGCTGAGCCAGAGGGGATCGCGGCTGGTGGCGATGCAATGGTCGCGGCAGACGCACATGGGGCAGGCGTTGCGACAGGCATAGCAGCGGATGCAACGGCTCATGGTCTCCTGCCAGAAGGCGAACTTTTCGGCGTCGGACTTGGCCTCGAATTCGTCCTGACAGGCCGGGCTGGTCGTGGACGCCGCCGGCTGATTGGCGCCGATCAGCACGTCGGCCACCAGGGCGTTGGGGTACTGACAGGTCCGGCACTTGTCGGACAGGATGTCGGCCATCTTCAGACTGGCCGCCTGTCCGGCGACCGTGACGTTCAAGCCGTCCTTGTCCACGGCCACGGATTCAACGAAACCCGGATCAGCGGGCAGCTGAGCGCGGATCTTGCGCTGGCTGACCACGCCTTCACAGCACAGACCAAAGACCACCACGTCGTCGCGGTTGATCAGTTTTTCATTCAAAAGCTCGATCACGCTGCGGCTGTCGCAGCCCTTGACCACCACCCCGACCTTCTTGCCCTTGTAGGCGGTCAGGTAGGTGGCCAGGTTGTGCACGGCCAAAGGTCCTATCAGAAGCCGGTCCAGGTCACTCTCGGAACGGATGAAGAGCGGCGTGGCATGGAGCTGGTCGTAACCCTGCTCCCAGCCGATGACGCACTCCAGTTCGCCCAGGCGACCCTTGATGGCTGATTTGAGATCATCCAATTGGGACATATGCCCTCCTTATTCGCTAACCGTGACAGGGGCATCCCTGCCCATTCGCCGCCTGCAAAGCCAAGGCGTTCCAGTCCACCTCCGACATCGGGTTGAAGCTCGGCGCAGGGCCGAGTTCGTGGATGCGGCGGGTGAATTCCGTGACCACATGCTGCCAGCGCTGCCCTTCCGAGGCTGAAACCCAGGTGTATTCGAAACGCCGGGCGTCAATGCCGGTGATGGGCAGAAAGCGTTTGAGCATCTCCAATCTGCGCCGGGCGTAATAATTGCCCTCGGCGTAATGGCAGTCGCGGGGATGACAGCCCGAGACCAGCACCCCGTCGGCTCCATTCAGGAGCGAACGCATGATAAAGAGCGGGTCGATACGGCCCGAACAGGGCACGCGGATGATGCGCAGGTCCGTGGGCTGGGTAAACCGCCCCACTCCCGCCGTGTCCGCGCCGCCGTAGGAGCACCAGTTACATAAAAAGCCTACTATTCGTAGTTCGCGAACATCTTGGGCGGGCATAAGGCGTTCACCTCCGCGAGGATCTGGTTATCGGTGAAATGTTCAAGCTGAATGGCTCCCTGCGGGCAGGTCACGGTGCAGATGCCGCAGCCCTGACAGACCGTGTCGATGACCTCGGCCTTGGGGTTGCCGAAGCGGTCGGCCACTTCCTTGATGGCGCCGAAGGGGCAGGTCGTGATGCACTTGCCGCAACCCACGCAACGGGCCGGATTGACCCTGGACACGGCCGGGTCGGACTCCAGCTCCTTCTTGGACAAGAGACCGAGCACCTTGGCCGCGGCCGCGCTGCCCTGACCGACGGAAGCCGGAATATCCTTGGGTCCCTGACAGGCACCGGCCAGATACACGCCGGCCGTATTGGTTTCCACGGGCTTGAGCTTCGGATGGCTCTCGACAAAGAATCCGTACTGATCCGGAGCCACGCGCAGCTTTTCACCCAGCTGAACCGCGCCTTTGGCCGCTTCCGCGCCCACGGCCAGGACCACCAGGTCGGCGGGAACCTCAACCTGGGTTCCGGCCAGGGTGTCGGCACCTCGCACGATGAGCTTGTCGCCCTGAGGGTAGATCATGGACACACGGCCGCGCACATACTGCGCCCCGTATTCCTCCATGGCCCGGCGGGTGAATTCGTCGTACATTTTTCCGGGTGAACGGATATCCATATAAAAGACATAGGACTGGGAATCAGGCACATGGTCCTTGGTCAAAATGGCCTGCTTGGCCGTGTACATGCAGCAGAAGCCCGAACAGTACGGTCGATTCACGGAGCGGTCTCGGGAGCCGACGCACTGGATGAAAACCACGTTCTTGGGTTCCTTGCCGTCGGACGGACGCTTGATGTGCCCGCCGGTCGGACCGGACGCGGACAACAGGCGCTCGTACTGCAGACTGGTGATGACGTCGGGGTAGCGGCCCTCGCCGTACTGGGGATACTTGTGCCAGTCGAAAAGGTCATAGCCCGTGGCCACGACCACTGCGCCGACATCCACGTTGACCAGCTCGTCCTTCTGCTCGAAATTGATGCATTTGACCGGGCAGACCTTGGCGCACAGGCCGCACTTGTCCTTGGTCAGTTTGATGCACGACACAGGGTTGATGGCCGCCTTCTTGGGAATGGCCTGGGGAAAGGGAATATTGATGGATGGGGCCGTGCACAGATTTTCGTTGAACTCGTCGGGATGCTTGCGGCTGGGACATTTTTCGACGCACAAGCCGCAGCCGGTGCATTTGTTCCAGTCCACGTAGGTCGCTTTTTTCCGGATGGTGATCTGGAAATTGCCCACGTATCCGCCCACGCTCTCCACCTCGGCGCAGGTGTAGAGGGTGATGTTCGGATGCTGGGCAATGTCGACCATCTTGGGACCAAGCACGCAGGATGAGCAGTCGACCGTGGGAAAGGTCTTGTCCAATTTGGCCATCTTGCCGCCGATGCTCTGGTCGCGTTCAACCAGAATGACTTCCTGACCGCCGTCGGCGCAGTCCAGGGCCGCCTGAATACCGGCCACGCCGCCGCCGATGACCAGCACGCGTTTGACCGTCTCGAACCGCTTGGCCACCAGGGGCCGGTTGCGCCGCAGCTTTTCCACGGCCATGCGCACCAGATCGGCGGCTTTGACCGTGTTCTGTTCCTTGATCTTGCCGATCCAGGAGACATGCTCGCGGATATTGGCCATCTCGAACATGTAGCGGTTCAGACCGGCCCGCTCCACGGCCCGACGAAAGGTCGGCTCGTGCATGCGCGGGGTACAGGAAGCCACAACCACGCCATCCAGATTCTTTTCCTTGACCGCCTCGATGATGGCGTCCTGTCCGGGCTCGGAGCAGGCGTACATGCTGTCCGTGGAGAAGACCACGTCAGGGTAGGTCAGGGCCGTGGCCGCGACACTCGGACAATCCACGGTTCCGGCTATGTTGCTGCCGCAATGGCAGATGAAAACACCAATTCGCATCGCGTCCTCCCTACATGGCCGGTTGCGGTTGTTTGATTCTGCCCAGGGTCAGGCGCGGGTCGACACAGAGCTTTTCAAAGCCAAGGTCGGCGCGGTCAATGCCCAGGGCATAGCCAAGAAGCTGGGTGTAATAGAAAACCGGAATCTTGAAATTCTCGTGCAGGGCGTCGTTGATCTGCCCCTGACGCAGGTCCAGATTCATCTGGCAGAGCGGACAGGCCGTGACAAAACAGTCGGCCCCGAGGCGACGTCCGGCGTCAAGCAGCTTTCCGGACAGCCTGGCCACGATGTCGCCGCGCGGAATGCCGAAGGACGCTCCGCAGCACTCGACCTTGAGCGGAAACGGCACGACCTCCGCGCCCAGGGCGGTCATCAAATTATCCATGGCCATGGGGTTTTCGTGATGGTCAAACTTCATCAGTTCCGGCGGACGGTTCATGATGCAGCCGTAATAACAGGCGATCTTGATGCCGGTCAGGGGCTTGACCACCTTGGATTTGATCAGCTCCGGATCGACGTTCTCGGCCAGAACCTGCAGCACGGACTGGGCGTCGACGGTGTTGCGGCACGGGGCGTCCAGCAGGGTGTTGGCCTTGACCCGAAAACCCTCGTCTTCCATCTTGTGAGCCGCGGTGCGCAGATTGGTCAGGCAGCTCGGACACGGCGTGGTCACTTTGTCCATTCCCATAGCTTCAACCTGGGCCAGATTGCGGGCCGAGAGAGCGGCCGAAAGGACATGGTTGACCGTGTGCGCGGGGGTGGAGCCGCAACAGCTCCAGTCGTCGACATCGACCAGTTCCACACCCAGCGTCTTGCACACGGCGCGGGTCGAGCTGTCGTATTCCAGGGACGTGCCCTGACCGGAACAGCCCGGATAATAGGCGATTTTAAGCATTCTTTCCTCCTTTGCGGAACCGCTCGAAAATCCGGGCCACCTGTTCACGGCCCTGAATCGGATGCGGCTTGAAAGGGAGTTTGCCGCGCATGAGCACCTGCGGGGCCAGATCCACGTCCGTCAACAGCCGACCCGAACGGGTCATGTACGCGGCCATGAGCCCCAGTTCGTAAGCCCGGCCATGACGTTCCACGGAATTCAGAAACGAGTCGGCGAAAACCTTCACCGCCCGCTCCGTGGCGTACCCCGCTTCCCGCGCCATGTGCCGACAGACGTCCATGACCTGGGCCACGTCGATCTTGTTCGGACAGCGCGTGGTGCAGGACTGACAGGACCCGCACAGCCACAGGGACCGGCTTTTCAAGACCGCTTCCTTCTGCCCGGTCTGAACCAGTCGCATGATCTGACTGACCGAGTAGTCGTAGGCAAAGGTGTACGGACATCCGGCCGTGCAATTGCCGCACTGGTAGCAGGTCTTGATGTTCTGGTGACTGCGGGCTTCGACCTCGGCGATGAAATCCTGGTCGGCAGTAGCAAGATCAAAGATTTGCATAGGCATACCCAACTTTACGGTAAGGAACGGCGAACCGTCCGGTTGTGAAAAAACCCGTCCCGGAGGAAAATCCGTATCAAATGCCCCGTTCTGACACACCACCAACACGCGTCGGTGCCGCAAACTGATACAGCATTTCCCTGCAACCCTCGGATTTTCGGGACTTGAGGTCTCTTAATAGCAGATTCAATGCCATAGTCCCCGGAAGTGGGGATTGTCCAGCGTGCATGCAGCAAGACAATCTCCTCGTCCTTGACAGCCCACCCAGCATCTCATAGCCAAAAAGCTGTTTTTGCAGGGGTGGCGAGGAGCCTGAGATGATACCCGTTGAACCTGATCTGGGTCATGCCAGCGAAGGGAAGTGCAAGACAGCGGTCGGATAGTCCGGCCAGCACCCCGTTCCTCGCCTCTGCCGCGTCAACGCCCAAACCGCAGAGGTCTTTCATGTCCGAACTCGCCCGTCTGGCCGCCCGCAATCTGGCTGCCGTCCGCGCCACAACTCCCCTGGTCCACAACATCACCAATTTCGTGGTCATGAACCCCACGGCCAACGCCCTGCTGGCCTGCGGCGCGTCACCGGTCATGGCCCACGCCGAAAACGAGGTCGAGGACATGGTCGCCCTGGCCGGCAGCCTGGTCCTGAACATCGGCACCCTGACCGACACCTGGGTCGGGTCCATGCTCAAGGCGGCCAGGAAAGCCACAGGTCTTGGCAAACCCATTGTCCTTGATCCGGTCGGTGCGGGAGCAACGCCGCTGCGCACCAACGCGGCCCGCGCCATCCTGAGCCAGGCCAAAGTCAGCGTGGTGCGCGGCAATGCTTCGGAAATTCTGGCCCTGGCCGGAGACAAGGGCGGGGCCAAGGGCGTTGATGCCCGGCACGGGGTGGAGGACGCGGCCACGGCGGCCCGCGAACTGGCTCTGAGCCTGAAGGTGACCCTGGCCATGACCGGCCGCACGGATCTGGTCACCGACGGCCGCCGCACCCTGATGATCGACGGCGGACACAGCCTCATGCCCAGGGTCACGGGTACGGGCTGCACGGCTTCGGCCCTGGTCGGGGCCTTTCTGGCCGTTGATCCGGACCCGGTCACGGCCTCGGCTTCGGCCCTGGCCCTGCTCGCCCTGGCCGGTGAACGGGCCGGCAGTCCGGCCGGGGGGCCGGGCTCCTTCCAGACCCATCTCCTTGACGCCCTCTACGCCATCACCCCGGACGAACTGGCCGCCAGGCAGGCCATTCGGGAGATCTCGCATGCCTGATCTGTCCCTGTATCTGGTCACGGACCGGGGTCTGGCCAGGGGGCGGTCCACGGCCGAAATTGTCCGGGCGGCCGTGGCCGGCGGCGTGACCTGCGTGCAACTGCGCGAGAAAAACGGTCCGACCCGCCTTTTTGTCGAGGAAGCCCGTTTCGTACGGGACGTGCTGGCCGGAACCGGGGTACCCCTGATCATCAACGACCGCGTCGATGTGGCCCTGGCCGTGGGGGCCGACGGGTTGCACCTTGGCCAGACCGACATGAGCCTGGCCGACGCCCGGGCCATCGCGCCAGGACTCATCATCGGCGTTTCGGTCGAAAACCCGGAGCAGGCCCTGCTCGCCCAGGCCCAAGGGGCCGACTACCTTGGCCTGAGCCCCGTCTTCTCCACCCCGACCAAAACCGACACGGCCCCGCCCCTGGGGCTGGACGGCGTGGCCCTGATCCGTTCCAGGGTATCCGTGCCCATGGTCGGCATCGGCGGCATCGGGCCGGGCAACGCGGCCCAGGTCCTGCGGGCCGGGTGCGACGGCGTGGCCGTGGTCTCGGCCATTGTCGCCGCCTCTGATCCGCAGGCCGCGGCCCGCGAACTCAAAACCATTATCCAGCGCACCAAGGAGCGATCATGAAACCGCCCAGACACTACGCCCGGGTTCTGACCATTGCCGGTTCCGATTCCGGCGGCGGGGCCGGCATCCAGGCCGACCTGAAAACCTTTGCCGCCCTTGGCTGCTACGGGGCCAGCGTCATCACCGCCCTGACCGCCCAGAACACCCTGGGTGTGACCGCCATTCATCCGGTGCCCGTGGATTTCGTCACCAGCCAGATCGACGCCGTGCTCTCGGACATCGGGGCCGACGCGGTCAAAATCGGCATGCTCTTTTCCCCGGAACTGATCCGGGCCGTGGCCAGGGGCCTGCAACGCCATCACGTCCGGCAGGTGGTTCTGGACCCGGTCATGGTCGCCCAGAGCGGGGACAAGCTCCTGCAGGACGAGGCCATTGACGCCCTGAAAACCGAACTGCTGCCCCTGGCCACCCTGATCACCCCCAATCTGCCCGAAGCCTCGGTCCTGCTCGGACACACCATCGACAGCCCGGACGCGGCCCGGCAGGCCGCGCAGAGTCTGGCCAGCCTGGGCTGCCCCAACGTGCTGGTCAAGGGTGGACATCTGGAGTCCGGTCCCAGCGACGACTGCCTCTTTCTCGGCCGGGACAAGCGCCTTCTTGTCCTCAGTGGCCGGCGCGTCGAGACCCGCAACAACCACGGCACGGGCTGCACCCTGTCCTCGGCCATTGCTGCCGGGCTGGCCAGAGGCCTGGACCTGGAAACAGCCGTGCAGCAGGCCAAAGAGTACATCGAAGGGGCCATCGAGGCCGGCCGCGACTATGTCCTGGGTCAGGGATGCGGTCCGGTGCATCATTTCTATCGGTTCTTTTCATGACCGCCCCGGCCATTGTCCTGTCGGATGTCGGCCTGCGCCTGGGCGGAAGCGTCCTCTTTTCGGACCTGAGTCTGACCATTCCCGGCGGCCGCACAACCTGCATTCTCGGGCCCAGCGGCTGCGGCAAGTCGACCTTGTTGCGGCTGATCTCCGGGGCTGCGGACCTGCAGTCCACCGGGACCATCCGGCTTGAACCGGCCTCTACCGGCATCCATCAAACAGCCTGGATGGGCCAGAGCGACCTGCTCTTGCCCTGGGCCACCCTGCTGGACAACGTGCTGCTCGGAGCCCGCTTGCGCGGCGACCTGACCCCGGACAAACGGGCCAGGGCCGTGCAGCTCATCGCTCAGGCCGGGCTGGCCGGCCACGAAAACACCCTGCCCCGCCTCCTGTCCGGGGGCATGCGCCAGCGCGCGGCCCTGCTGCGCACCCTGATGGAGGACCGGCCGATCATTCTCATGGATGAGCCCTTTTCGGCCCTGGACGCCCTGACCCGCCTGCGCCTGCAGGACCTGACCGCGACCCTGACCCGGCAGGCCACGGTGGTTTTGGTCACCCACGATCCCCTGGAAGCCCTGCGTCTGGGGCACCGCGTGGTCGTGCTCGGGCCGGACGCCCGGATCACGGACATGCTGGATCTGGATGGAGACACGCCTCGGGACTGCGCCGACCCAAGCCTGGCCGTGATTCAGGCCGGGCTGCTGGACCGCATTCTGAAGGGGATCGCGGCATGATCCGATCCCTGATCCTGGCCATGGGCCTCGTCGGTCTGTGGCAGATCGTGGTCGGGGTCAGCGGGGTTCCCCCGTACATCCTGCCCGGCCCCCTGCCCGTGGCCAAGGCCCTGCTTGCCCATGCCCCGGTCCTGGCCGCTCATCTCGGCACGACCCTGACCGAAATCCTGCTCGGCCTCGCTCTGGGCACGGCCCTTGGCACCCTGGCCGCCCTGGTCATGATCCTTTCTCCCCTCTGCCGCCGCTGGCTGCTGCCCGTGCTGGTGGTCAGCCAGGCCATCCCGGTCTTTGCCCTGGCCCCGATCCTGGTCCTGTGGCTGGGCTACGGCCTGGCCTCCAAGGTCGGCATGGCCGTGCTGATCATCTTTTTCCCGGTGACCTCGGCCCTGTACTCCGGAATGCGGGCCACGGATCCCGGACTGCTGGAACTGGCCAGGATCATGAACGCCCCGGCCCTGAACGTCCTCAGACTGATTGTCATCCCGTCGGCCCTGCCGTCCCTGGCCTCGGGACTGCGCGTGGCCACGGCCGTGGCCCCCATCGGCGCCGTGGTCGGGGAATGGGTCGGGTCCAGCCACGGCCTGGGCTATTACATGCTCCACGCCAACGCCCGCATGCAGATCGACGTCATGTTCGCGGCCCTGACCGTGCTGGCCGCCCTGTCCCTGACCCTTTACACCGTGGTCGACCGC
>CAZYZA010000113.1:5736-9979 GCA_964651415.1 uncultured Desulfovibrionaceae bacterium | reverse complement strand
CTATGATCCCCTTTACCTGGAAACCGATCCCGACCGTCTGCCGGCAGTCATCGCCTCCATCGGCTTCGGCGATTTCTGGCGTCAGGAATTCGTGGACCGTTTCGTGAAGACAGGACTGTTCGAGGCCTCTTTGCCGGACACAGTCAATCCTCTTTTTTCCGACGCGGGCATGCTTGATCCGGCCGGAGCCTACACGATCTACGGCGTAACCCCGTACATTTTTCTGGTCGACCGCCACAAGCTGGGCGACAAACCCGCGCCCCGGACCTGGGCCGACCTCCTGCATCCCCGCTATCAGGGCGAGCTGGTCATGTGCGGCGACGGCGACGACATGGCCGACGCCGTGCTGCTCAACCTGTACAAAGACCACGGCCCGGATGGCCTGACCCGGCTGGCCGCCAACACCAAAAGCCTCATGCACTCCTCGCGCATGGCCAAGGTCTGCGGCACGGGCGCGCCGGACGCCGGGGCGATTTTCATCATCCCCCTGTTTTTCGCCGAAAGCACCAAGCTGCCCGCTCATGTCGACGTGGTCTGGCCCGAGGACGGGGCCGCGGCCAGTCCGCTTTATTTCCTGGCCAAAAAATCCGAAAAAGCCCGACTGGTCCGACTCCTTGATTTTTTCGTTCACGACTTCGGCAACATCAGCAGCGCCGCCTGGTTCATTCCCCTGGATGGAAGCAGAACATATCCCCTGCCGGCTCAGGCCAAATTGAAATGGGTCGGCTGGGATTTCATCGCCTCCCGCGACGTCAACGCCCTGCGCGACGAGCTGGCCGTAAAATTCCGCATGATGAACCCGGGGGTCGCGTGCGCCTCGTGACCGTGGCCGGGCCGCCATCGTGCGGCAAAACGTCCATCGTGGCCAAGACCTGCCAGGCCCTGGCCGAAACCGGGGTCAGTTCCGCCGTGATCAAATTCGACTGTTTGCAGAGCCGCGACGACGAGCTTTACGCCGCAGCCGGCATCCCGGTCACGGTGGCCCTGTCCGGCGGCCTGTGTCCGGATCATTTCTTCGCCACCAATCTGGAAGAAGCCTTTGCCTGGGCCACAGAGACCACGGCGGACTGCTGCGTGATCGAAACGGCCGGGCTGTGCAACCGTTGTGCTCCGCACCTGCGCGGAGCCATGGCCCTGTGCGTCATCGACAACCTGATGGGCATCGACGCCCCGGAAAAAATCGGCCCCATGCTGCGGCTGGCCGATGTAGTCATCGTGACCAAGGGCGATCTGGTCTCCCAGGCCGAACGCGAGGTCTATCGCTACCGCATCGGTCAGATGAACAAGCGCGCCATCATCCGCCACGTCAATGGCCTGACCGGCCAGGGTTGCAGGGACATCGCCGCCATCATGGCCGTGGCCCCGGATATCGCCACGGTCACGGACATGAAGCTGCGCTTCGCCATGCCGGCGGCGGTCTGTTCCTATTGTTTGAGCGAGATGCGCATCGGCAGCCGCTACCAGAAGGGAAATGTCAAAAAAGCGCAGTTCGGAGTCCGGCATGGCTGACCTGATCCTGACCAGCCTGACCCTGACCAGGGGCCGTGACAAATCCGGGCGGCCCGAAAAAGGGGATGTTGTCTTCCGGACCGGCCAGATCACGGCCCTGCTCGGCCCCACGGGCTCTGGCAAGAGCCGTTTTCTGGGCGATATCGAATCCCTGGCCGCCGGCGATACACCCACGGGCCGCACTCTGCTCCTCAATGACCTGGCTCCGGACCGTGACACCCGCTTTGACCTGCAGGGCCGCCTGGTGGCCCAACTGACCCAGAACATGAATTTCGTCCTGGACATGGGTGTCATGGATTTCCTGCGCACCCACGCCATGAGCCGCGAGGTCGTTGATCCGGAGGCCGCTGCCGCAGAAGTCTTCAACGCGGCCAACAGTCTGGCCGGCGAACCGTTTGCGCCCGCGACCCAACTGACCCAGCTCTCGGGCGGTCAGTCGCGGGCGCTGATGATCGCGGACACGGCCCTGCTCAGCTGGTCTCCGGTCCTTTTGATCGACGAGATCGAAAACGCCGGCGTGGACAAGCGCCGCGCCCTGGACCTGCTGCTGTCCACGGACAAAATCATCGTCATGGCCACCCACGACCCGGTCCTGGCCCTGGCCGCTGACAGACGGCTGATCTTTGAACACGGGGCCGTGGCCGCGATCCGGGAACGCAATGCACACGAATCCTTCTGGTTGGAACGTTTAGAGGGCATGGAACGGGAACTGTCCACAATCCGCACCCTGCTTCGCCGTGGCGCGCCCTTGCCGCCGCAGGCATGATGTCCGCGAAAGTCGGATCACAAGCAGCAGGTTCAACACGTGTCTGGCCGGATTTGGCGGGAATGTTTTCCGACATTGAACCGTTTCATCTGGCTCCAGACGCTGGTGCGTGAAATGCCCAGGATGCGCGCCGCCTCGGATTGGTTTCCACCGGCCTGCTCCAAGGCCTGAATCAGACGGTCTTTCTTGATGTCCGCCAGCGTTTGCCCTGCCATGTCTTGCGCCGGAGCGACGTTATCCGGTCGGGCCGAACCGATTTCCTGCGGCAGATCCTTCGGTTCGATCATGTCTGTCGTGCAGGCGACCATGGCGTACTCAAAGGCGCTGCGCAGTTCGCGCACATTGCCCGGCCAGGGATGACGCGTCAGCAGTTCCATGGCCGCATGGGAGATTCCGCGCACATTCTTGGCGGACTTGAGCTGGATTAGCCGGAAAAAAGATGCGGCCAGCAGGGCGATGTCCTCGCGGCGATCCCGCAGAGCGGGCAGACGGACCGGAATGACATTGATCCGGTAGTACAAATCATGGCGGAAAAGATTGCGGGCCACGAGGTCCGACAGGTCGCGGTTGGTGGCGGTGATGATCCTGGCCTGCACGGGAATGGACACATGGTCGCCGACGCGCTCCACAGCCTTTTCTTCCAGCACCCGCAACAGCTTGACCTGAATGGGCAGCGGCAGGTCGCCGATCTCATCCAAAAATATATCCCCATCCCCCGCGCTTTCAAAGCGTCCGACCCGGTCGCGGTAGGCCCCTGTGTACGCTCCTTTGACGTGGCCGAAGAGTTCACTCTCCAGCAATGATTCGTTCAGGGCCGCACAGTTGACCTTGATAAACGGCTTGTCCCGACGCGGACCCGCGTCGTGAATGGCCTTGGCCACCAGCTCCTTGCCCGTGCCGGATTCGCCGTAAATGACGACCGGAGCATCGGATTGGGCCACCCCGTCGATGAGATCAAAGACCTGCTGCATGGCCGCACACCGGCCAATGATGCCGTAATACCGATCCTGCTCGGCCAGCTCCCGACGAAACGTTTCGATCTGCGCTTCCTTGGCCACCAGATCGGTGATGTCGGTCATGGTTTCCACCGCGCCGATCACCGTTCCGTCCACGTCCTTGAAAACCGAGGCGTTTTTGACCACGCGCACCATTTTCCCGTCTTTGCCGACCAATGCGCACTGCTGTCCGCGCAAGTCCCCTTTGCGAAACATCTCGCACCAGTGATCACCGGGAATACTTCGCACCAGCTCGCACGAGGAACAGCCCAGAATCGTGCACGGGGCACCCAGCAACTCGTCACGGGAATACCCGGTCATGGTTGTCATGGCCTGATTGACGGACACGATCCGACCATCAGGAGTCACGATCATCACCGCGTCCTGAATGGTATTAAATACTGTTTTCCAATAATAATTGAGGTTTGCTTCCATCAGTCCACCTGTTGTTCACCAAGTTAACATATATGAACATATGAACAGGATGGTGTAAAGAACATGAACAGAAAACAGCCTTGCCGGTAGGGCGAAACCCTTCCTATCCCGGACATCCCACGACTCAAAATCATCATAACCATTTCAAATTTAACAATATAATACCATACACTTCAACTTCCGCCTTCCTGGCACGGCCTTCGCTTTAGGCCGGTCATGAAACGCACTGCCTCCACCGCATCCCGACAAGATCCTCACTGGGTCGATTTGCGCGACAGCATGGATTTTCTGTGCATGCTCAGAGCCTGCGCTCTGATCAGACAGCTTCAACCCGGCGAAAGCCTGGTCATGCTGACCAATGACGCAGGTTTCCTGTCGGATTTGCGCCGGATACACCGGGAGTGCTTTTTTGAATGCGCCGATGACTGCGGCCATGTCGTCTGCATTCGCAAGGAATGTATTCCGTTTTAAATAAAAAAAAAGTTTAAAGCATGGATTGCTTCGTCGAAGACTCCTCGCAATGACGTAGTCAGTCGAT
>CAZYZA010000113.1:0-5636 GCA_964651415.1 uncultured Desulfovibrionaceae bacterium | reverse complement strand
TACATGGCCGTTTATATTTTGAACATTGTGTTGATTTAAAATCGAGTATGACAACCGAGAACCACTGATCACGGAGGCTCACATGTCCGCATTGACCATTTCTTGTCCGTATTGCGCTGAGTTCAGTGACATCGAACTTCCTGAAACGTTCACGCCGATTTTCGTTACCTGCCACGCCTGTCTCAGACGCTTCATTGCCGAACGCCGCGCCAACGACGTCGCGGTCATGACCGAAAACGAGGCCCCCTGCATGAGCAATCCGGAATGCCGGGAAGTGGAAACCAGCGCGACCTGCGAAGAATAGGGAGACTCGTCTATGTGGAACATACTGCAGAAAATATCCAAAAATCTGGTGCTGGCCATTCCGACGGCCATGCTCCTGGGACTGGTGTTCGGACTGCTCGCAGATGCATCCTGGCTGAAAAACCTCATCGTCCCCTTCACCATCCTGATGGTTTACCCGATGATGGTCACCCTCAAGATCAATCAGATTTTCACCGGCGGCGACATCAAAGCCCAGATTGTGACCCAGCTCGTCAACTTCGGGCTGGTGCCGTTTCTGGCCTATGCAGTGGCCTGGATCTTTTTCCGGGACCAGCCGTACATGATGCTTGGCATTGTCCTGGCAGGCTTGGTGCCGACCAGCGGCATGACTATTTCGTGGACAGGCTTTGCGCGGGGCAACGTCGCGGCGGCGGTCAAAATGACGGTCATCGGACTGACTCTCGGCTCTCTGGCCACTCCCTTCTATGTCCGCAGCCTGCTCGGGGCAGACATTGAGATGAACGTCAGCGCCGTATTTTCCCAGATCGCCCTGATTGTCTTTGTGCCCATGGCGCTCGGGTACGGAACACAGCGCCTCCTGATCCGAACCTACGGCCAGAAGACGTTTGCCGAACGCCTCGGGCCGCGCTTTCCGGCCCTGTCCACCGTGGGCGTGCTGGGCATCGTCTTCATCGCCCTGGCGCTCAAGGCGCAGACCATTTTGGGAGCACCGGCCGTGCTGCTGCAGATACTCGTTCCCCTGACCATCATCTATGCAATCAATTACGCGCTCAGCACCCTGCTGGGTCGCATGCTTCTGCCGCGCGGCGACGCCATCGCCCTGGTCTACGGAACGGTCATGCGCAACCTGTCCATCGCCCTGGCAGTGGCCATCAACGCCTTTGGCGCAGGGGGGTCCGACGCGGCTCTGGTCGTGGCCATGGCCTATATCATCCAGGTCCAGAGCGCGGCCTGGTACGTCAAACTGACGGACCGGGTTTTCGGTCCGGCCCTGCCCCCGAGCCTGTCCCCCCAACCCGCAACCAGGAGCTAAACCATGCTGCCCCGCTACCAACATATTCTCCACCCCACCGACCTGTCCGAAAACTCACGGCTGGCCATGCAGCACGCCGTGGCTCTGGCGGTCTGCCACAATGCGACCGTAAACATTGTCCACGTTGTCCCGGATCTGGTCGACCTGATGAGTGAAGACGCCGGGCTGGACATCGAAGCCAACTTCGACAGCACAACCTGGAAACAGCTCAATGCGAGGGCCCTGAACAATGCCAAGGAAAAAGCGCGGCAGCGCGTAAGCGAAATGACTGCGGCCTGCCTGGCGCAGAACACAAAATGCCCGGAGGCCGAAATCACGATCACGGTGCTGACCGGTGATCCTGCCGCGTGCATTGTGGATAGTATTCCCGGTCATGACCTGATCGTCATGGGCGCTCATGGACGCGGCAGGCTGGCGGACATGATTCTTGGCTCGGTTGCGAGCAAAATCATTCGCCTGAGCCCCGTGCCGGTGCTGACCGTCCGCTTGCCGACGGATCAGAACACCGCATGCGCGGATGACGGACGATAAAAAATCAGAATTCGCAGGCCGTTCAAAATGGCGAGACGCACGGAAGCAAAATAGCCGGAAGGCGGGGTCTGCGCACCATTCAGCACATTGACATACGCTGACGCAGCAGACCGTCGTTTGAACGGTTCGGCAAGAAATACAGCAAGGAATACAAGCATGAAGATAAACCGCAGATCCTTTTTCGCCGCCAGCGCGGCTTTGGCCGCAGGCGTCATCGCCTCACCACCGGCGGTGGCCGGGCAGGAGGTGCTGGCCACGTTCCTGGACCTGTCCAAATGCATTGGCTGCGGCGCCTGCGTGGAGGCCTGCCGCGAGGCCAATGCCCACAAATTTCCGGAACCGGCCAAACCCTTTCCACCCATGTATCCGTCCAAGGTCAAGGCCGCCGACTGGAGCGAACAGCGCGACGTGGACGACCGCCTCACCCCCTACAACTGGCTCTACATCCAGACCGCAACGGGTTCGTATCAGGGGCGGGACTTTGAAATCCACATTCCGCGCCGTTGCCTGCACTGCCAGAATCCCCCCTGCGCCAACCTCTGCCCGTGGGGCGCGGCCTCCAAGGACGGCCGGGGCATTGTCAGCATCAACGACGAAATCTGCCTGGGCGGCGCCAAATGCAAGGACGTCTGCCCCTGGCAGATTCCGGAGCGCCAGACCGGCGTGGGTCTCTACCTGAAGCTCGCCCCCTCCTTTGCCGGCAACGGCGTCATGTACAAATGCGACCGGTGCACGGATCGTGTCGAGGCCGGCGGTGTTCCGGCCTGCATCGAAGCCTGCCCCGAAGGAGTGCAGACCATCGGTCCACGTGCGGAAATCCTGGCCCTGGCCCGCGAACAGGCCCGCCAGACCGGCGGATTTCTCTACGGCGACACGGAAAACGGCGGAACCAACACCTTCTACCTGTCGCCCGTGCCTTTTGAGGTGCTGAATCAGGCCGCTCCACAAGGACCCGGCCAACCCCATCTGGCTGCCGTGGCCAATCCCTTCAGCACCGAGGACATCCTGGCCCGGGCCGTCTATGCCGCGCCTCTGGCCGGACTTGCCGCCGGGACCCTGCACCTGCTGCGCGCAGCCGCATCGGAGGACACCCATGAATAGCCGTTTGCAGACACTGCTGTTCCGCCTGATCGTCATTGCCCTGCTGTTCACGGGTTTTGCCCAGATGCCGATTTTCGCCCGCTACTATCTGGCCGACGTACCCGGATTTGCCTGGACCGCCGATTATTACCTGAATCACGTCCTGCATTACGGACTGGCCGTAATTCTCCTGACTGTCCTCGGCTGGCGGCTGCCTCTGGCTCTGCGCGGACGTTGGACAACCGGCGGCATGCTCATGGCCCTGTGCTGGACCGGCATTGCCGTCACCGGACTGATTCGGGTCATGAAAAACCAGCCCGATGCCTTTTTCTCGCCAACCTTGGTCATGCTGATCGACTGGGGGCATCTGGGATTTATCATGATCCTAGGTCTGGTCAGCCTGGGGCGCATGCTGGTCAAGAGCAAATCACCACAGACTTAACGCGTACAGCACAGCCTGAAGGCCCGGACACGACGAATCGTGCCGGACGCGACAGGCCTTTTATATCACCATTACTTCCAAGGAGTTCGTATGGTTCCCCAACGCATCGTTGTTATCGGAGGCACAGCCGCCGGACCCAAGGCCGCGGCCAGGGCCAGCCGGCTGGACCAGAACGCGGAGATCATTCTCCTGCAAAAGGCCCCGGAGTTGTCCATGGCCTCCTGCGGCTACCCCTACTACGTTTCCGGGCAGTTCAAGGAACGGGAAAAGCTGCTCTGCACGCCGGCCGGCATTGTCCGCGACCCGGCCTTTTTCGCCGGGGCCAAGGGGATCACGGCCATGGTCGGCACCGAGGCGGTACGCATTGATCGTGACGCACGAGTCGTCAACTGGATCAACGCCGGCGGCGAAACCGGCATGCTCGCCTATGACAAACTCATCCTCTGCACGGGTTCCGTACCCAAGATGCCGCCCATACCCGGTCGTGAACTGGCCGGTGTGACCACCCTGCATTCCATGGCCGACGCCGACGGGCTGCGGGCATGGGCCGAACAGAACCGGGGCAAAAAAGCCGTCATTGTCGGTGGGGGTCTGATCGGCATGGAGACCTGCGAAGCCCTGACCGAAGCCGGAGTTCACGCCACAGTGGTCGAGGCCCTGCCGCAGATTCTCGGTTTTCTGGACGCGGAACTGGCCCTGCTGGTGGAAAACCACGCCAAAGCCAAAGGGGCAGCCATCCTGACCGGAACCGGCATCGCCGCCCTGGAAGGCCAAAACGGCCAGGTGCGCTCCGTGCGCCTGGCCGATGGCCGCGTCCTGTCCTGCGACCTGGTGGTCATGGCCATCGGCGTGGCTCCCAACTCGGCCCTGGCCAGGGAGGCCGGTCTTGAAATCGGTCAGTTCGGGGGCATCACGGTCAACGAGTACATGAAGACCTCCGACCCGCACATCTACGCCGCCGGAGACTGCGTCGAGATCACCAACCGCCTGACCGGCCAGAAGATGTTCGCCCCCTACGGCGATCTGGCCAACCTCGAAGGGCGCGTGGCCGGAGAAAACGCTGTCCGTGGCGACAGCGTGCGTTTCCCCGGCACCATCGGCAGCGGCATCTGCAAGGTCTTTGACTACACCGCCGCTTCCACCGGACTGTCCGAACGCCGGGCGCGTGAAGCCGGATTCGACGTGGTCACGGCCGTCAACGCCAGTCCGGACAAGCCGGGTTTCATGAACGCCAAACCCCTGGTCTCCAAAATGATCGCCGACCGGGCCACGGGGCGCATCCTCGGATTTGCCTGCATCGGACCCGGCGACGTCAACCGCCAGACTGCGGAAATGGCCGTGGCCGTGGCCGCCGGATGGACCGTGGACGAAATGGCCATGGCCGACCTGCCCTACGCCCCGCCCTATTCCCTGGCCATTGATCACGCCATCGCCACCGCGCATATCCTGCAGAACAAGATGCGCGGACTCATGACCGGCGTTTCCACCATGGAAGCCAAAGCCCTGCTGGAAGCTCCCAATCCGCCGTTTCTGCTCGACGTGCGCGCTCCGGTTGAATTTGAGGAAATGCGGCTCGGCGCAGGCGAAACCCTCATTCCCCTGGGGCAGCTCCGCAAGCGTCTGCATGAGCTGCCCCAGGACAAAAACGCCCCGATCCTGTCCTATTGCAAAGTGTCCATGCGCGGTTACGAGGCCCAGCGCGTGTTGGAAAACGCCGGCTACACCGACGTCCGGGTCATGGAAGGCGGCCTCATGGCCTGGCCGTATGAGCGGGAAGCCTGAACCCATCGCAGATGTCCCCGGAGCAAAGGCTTCGGGGGCAACGACTTTATGTCAAAGACGAGGTCAATTGGAACAAAAATGATTTGAGATGGACTGAAATTAAAAAGCGGCCTGACGAAAGCTCCCAAGCTAAACGGCTAGCCCCTGTCCAACGCTTGGGAAGCACCTCTCATCTCCCCTGCTCTCCAACTTCTGCCGTATTCTTCCTTCGACTTCTGACCCACTTATCAAAGGATATCACGGGGAGCACGATGGCTCCGACCATAATAGAAAGCATCCAGCCCCGACCATCGAGCGGAGAAGAATTAAAAAGCATCTGCAGGGGCGGGATATAAATATAGCATGCCTGGAGCATGATCAGGATGCCGATACCTATAAATATCGCCGGGTTGCTAAAAAATCCCTGGGTAAAGAGCGAAGAGTGCAGAGATCGGCAGTTGAGCAGGTAAAAAATCTGGGTGAAGGTAATGCTTGTCACGCAAA
>CAZYZA010000112.1:0-10054 GCA_964651415.1 uncultured Desulfovibrionaceae bacterium | reverse complement strand
CCAGTTCGCCGGCAAAGGCGGCGCGGAGGATGTTTTGGCGTTGGGTGGCGGATTGGCGAAACGTCTTGATGAGCGCGCCGTGAAGCTCCTCAATGCTTTGAAACTGGGTGGTAACTTGCTCAAGTAGTTCTCTCAATTCGTTGTTGCTAGGGAGCGGAATTACAACCGAACGCACTTGCGACAAATTTAATCCCGGTTTTCCTGCCCCGTAGGCAAAGCGATCAAGTTGGCCTCGTCCGCCAGCAGAAGTAGTAAGGAATAGGTGGAAATAGCCGGAAAGTGCAGTGTCTATTGGCCTGATGAGGGCCACATGCTGACTGACGTATGCTTCATCCAATTCAAGATGCACACGAGCAGCCTTCCCGACGTTTGCTCCTGTGATTGTAATAAGCAGATCATTCGACTGGACCCTTGTTCGTGCACCTTCGGCGTTGTCTGGAGGATTTACATATGCAGTCTCAGTAAGATCGAGCCAATCTTTGTTGATGTCTTGTGATCGGATAAAAACAGCTCCGCTTTCTGAATAGTAGTCAGCCCAGCCCCTAGAGCCACTCGTCACAAACTCCGTAAGTTGATCCAAACTCGCCCACACCCACCCCTCCGGCAATTCGGGCAGGTCGGTTGTGTCCGGTGCGACGGGTTCGGGGTATTTACTTTGCCAGCCTTTGGACGGGGTTTTGCCTTGTTCCTTGAATTTGGCGAGCTGCTTTTCCTCCCAACGTCTACGGCGCTCCTTGAGGATGCGGGCCAGGAGTTCGGCTCCGGTTTCCTGCGGGGTATTGCGGGTGCGCCACTCGGCGGTGAGGGAGCCTTCCACGGCAGCCTTGAGCAGGGATTGCCGATACAGATGTAGCTTCTTCTGCGCGGCCTTGAGTTCGGCCACACCGGCATCAAGGTCGGACAGGAGTTCTTCGAGTTTGGCGACGATGCGGGTTTGTTCAGCTTTGGGCGCTAAAACAAGCGATTCTTTGCGTAAATGCTGATAGTGTCGGCCATACCCACGATTTTCAAGATCAATTGTACCCAGCTGGAAGAATAGAAATTCCACATTCCATATTTGGGTGGGCGCAAGGAGCTTTACACCATCGGCACCAACGGCAAATGGGAATTTCACAAATTTGAAGCGCCGAGTGTGGTCGCCAAAAACAATTAATGGATCTGGCGTTGTGATTTGAGCCTCAATGTTATTCGTGTAACCACCGATCAAACCTTCACCTTGATCAACCACAGGGACTTTACCGACAGGCAAATAATCTTTTTGTTTTATTCGCAGGCCACGATCTGAGAGAACTTCAATGGCTTCATCGAAAGCAACCCGTATCCATCCAGCAGGCAATTTGCTCACGAGTTCTTCCTTGTTCTAGCTGCAGGCGAAATGCAGTCTGGATTGCTTCGTCGAAGACTCCTCGCAATGACGAACGAAAAAACTGCGTCATTGCGAGCGACCAACGGGAGCGTGGCAATCCAGGATTTAGCCGGTGTAGTCAAAGATAAAAACAGCAGAGTCGCCATTGTTTCCTGCTGCACAGCAGCACGCAGCTCTCCAGTCCGCATTCCACCTTCTCCCTTCTCCCTCACGCCACCAACCCCTCATTCAACTCACTCATCACCACATCCAACTCCTCGCCAAACAGACCTTGAACCATCTTCAAACCAGTGTCGTGTCACCGCTTGTATCTTCAGGCGGCCACGTTCCTGCCTGAAGGCACTGCTCGTACCAGCGGTGCATGGCTGCGTCGTCCACTGCGTATTCGCCGCGCGCGGACTTCCAGACTAGTGCTGGGGTACGTTGGCGCAGCACTTCCAAAGCGTTCTGGACCTGTTGCGCCGTGACTTTTTTCCCGATCTTGTGCTGGTAGAAGTGCAGGGCTTCGGCGTCATACGGACGAAACCGAGCGCCCTGTTCGAGCAAACGCCAAACCAGTGCCTGCTCCAATGGCTTGAGGGCGAGGTACTCGGAGGTCATCTGCGCCTCGTCGTCGCGCTGCCGTTGCTGCGCCAGGAGCAGAAGCGCGGGCTCGAATCGTCCACTCAAGCCGGATAAAGGACTCAGGGCGTGACCCAGAGCTTCCATGAAAAATTGCGGACGACAGCCGAAATGCTGGAAGGCGTCGTACAGGACGCCTTGATCCACGGGCGCCAGATCCAGCCGCTGCTCTTCAATCAAGCGGGCAATATGAGCGATAAAATGCTCATCCAGAGTAGGCATGCGCTGGATCTGCGAGCCATAAAACGGTGCTCCGGCCGTGTTGACCAGACGGAGCAGCTTGTCCCGGTCGGACCCGGACATGATGAGCATGAGCTGAACCATTCCAGGTTTGTTGAGCTGATCACGAGCCGATTTGAGAGCAGCCATGGCCCTTTCCCCGGCTTCGCTGGTCAGGGCATGCTGTGCCTCATCGACAATCAGGGCCACCGGAGTTTCCGAAGTTTCGACCAGGGCGCGCAGAGCATCAGGGAGAGTCGCGCCTTCCAGGGTGCCGATCTTGCTGGTGTCAATATTGAGCCATCCGCCAATGCTGACCGTGTTCAGGCCCGCCTTTTTCGCGGTGCGGGCCACAAGCCCCAGGTGAGGCTGCAAGGCGCGGGCGATGGCCTCGGCAATGAGTGTTCCCGGATCACGTCGTTGGTCGGCCCACAGATCAAGATATACGACGGTGACGCCCCGCTGTGCCAACTCGGGCTTGAGGTCGCTCTGTAAAAACGTGGATTTTCCGGTTCGGCGCGGCGCGGCGAGAAACAGCCCGTTATGCGCATCGGTGAACGCAATTTTGCCCAACAGTGCATCGGCAAGCTGGGCGGCCAGCGTCGATCTGGGGTAATAAATCATAGTTTTATCCTTCTTTATCCGCAAAGTGATAATTTATTGTTTTTTGGATAATAGAGGATAATTGACGCCACCTCAAGCCACCAACCCCTCATTCAACTCACTCATCACCACATCCAACTCCTCGCCAAACAGGCTCCATGCCTTTTGCAATCCACCCTTGGCCGCGAGTTCCGCATAATCGAAATCGTCCCGACAGATGCTGCACGAGCTGGCAATATGTTCCTTCATCAGGCGCAGCCATTCGGTTTGTTCCGGGGTAAAGGCCGTGCCGCGCTGGGCGTTGTGACGAAAGATCCATTCCTGAAAACGCTTGTCCACCTGATCGGCAAAGGGCCGCAGCTCCGCTTCCAGCCCCAATGCAAAGCGCAACAGGGCCACCAAGTCCGTCAACTGGCGTCGGATGTCGCTGCCTTTGACGCGGCTGGTTTCGATGCGGGCATAGGCGCTCCACAATTTTTCCGTGGCCAGCAAAAGCGGCGGGCGGGACAGGAGTTCGTGCAGTTCTTCAATCATGTCAATGGTCAAAAGGCGGCGTTGAAAGGGCTGTCCGTAGAAAAAGGACAGGGCCGCGACTTCATCCTTGTGTGTCGCGATGTACTCGGCAAAGGCCTGGATGACCTGCCGGGCCTGGGCCTCGGCCTGGGCGCTGAAACCCGTGAACGTCACACTATCGGCATTGATATGGTCGATGATTTGTTCGCAGGCCCGGCGGGCCGATTCGATGCGTTCGCGCAGATCCGGGCTATCGAAGGGCGCGCAGGCTGCGGCAACACGCTCGTTTCGCGCGGCCGCCAGTTCTTCGGAAGTCAGGGTGTCCTCGCTGCGGGCAATCCCTTTGGCCGCTGCGCCGGCAATGGCCGCTTGCACGATGGCGTCCTGGTCCAGGGCCTCAATCAGGCGTTTGCCGAGCATGCCGACACTCTCCCCGCCACTGAAAGCGGCAATGCGCTTCTCGGCCTTGACGTCGAGTTGTTTACCCAGCCGGATGAGCCGGTTGGCCAGGGTCAGCACGGTGTCGTCGTCGCGGTGTCCCACGGCCACGCCCTGGAGCAGATCCTTGAGGGGCACGGTCGGCTGGCGCTCCAGGGACCGGCATTCGGTCTTGAGGGATTTTTCCACGCCCACGGCATCGATGAGCACAAAGCGGTCCTTGGCTCCAGAGGCCGAGGCCGTGACCCGGCGCAGGCCGTCGGCATCCAAACTGCGCACGCCGCGCCCTTTCATCTGCTCGTAGTATCCCCTGGAGCGCACATCGCGCATGAACAGGAGCACTTCGAGCGGCTTCACGTCCGTGCCGGTGGCGATCATGTCCACGGTCACGGCAACGCGCGGATAATAGTCGTTGCGGAAGCTTTGCAGCACGCTGTCGGCATCCTTTTCCGTGTAGGTCACCTTGCGGCAAAAGGCGTTGCCCTGATCGTAGACCTCCCGCACCATTTGAATGATATCGTCGGCATGGCTGTCGGACTTGGCGAAAATGAGGGTTTTGGGTGTTTCCGTGCGGTCCGGGAAAATGACGGTTTCCACGGCGGCCTTCATGGCTTGAAGCACCTGTCGGATCTGGCTGGGATTGACCACGGACTTGTCCAGGTCCTGGGCCGAGTAGGCAGTGTCGGCCTCGGTTGCGGCCCAGCGCTTGCGGCGTGTGGTCCGGTGACGATGATCGACCCAGGCCTTGGCTTTGAGCACGGAACCTTTCTTGGTGATCTCGGTCACGATCTCGTACACATCGTAGCCCACGTTGACCCCGTCGGCCACGGACTGCTCGTAGGTGTATTCGGCGACAATGTTTTCATTGAAAAAGCCGTACGTGCGCTTGTCCGGCGTGGCGGTCAGCCCGACGAGAAAGGCGTCGAAATAGTCCAGCACCTGTTGCCACAGATTGTAAATGCTGCGGTGACACTCGTCGATGATGATGAAGTCAAAGGTTTCAACAGGCGTGAGAGGATTGTAACCCACCAGCTTGGCCTGGGACTGACGTTGGCGCAGCTCATTCAGGGAAATGTCTTCGGCGGACTCGTCCAGGGTTTCGCCGGACAGGATGGAGTACATGCGCTGGATGGTGCTGATACAGACCTGGGCGTGCGGGTCGATGGCCGGGCTGGACAGACGCTGCACGTTGTAGAGTTCCGTGAAGGTGCGGGCGTCGTCCGGCGGCGTGTAGGCCATGAATTCCTGATGGGCCTGCTTGCCGAGGTTGCGGGTATCGACCAGAAACAGGATGCGCCGGGCTCCGCCGAACTTGAGCAAGCGGTACACGGCCGTGATGGCGGTGTAGGTTTTGCCGGCGCCCGTGGCCATGTGCACCAGGGCGCGGGGCCGGGCCACGGCCAGAGATTTTTCCAGACCCGTGACGGCGTTTGTCTGACAATCACGCAGATTCCGGGTGGGCAGCGGCGGCATGTTGTCCTGCAACCGGCCACGTAGCGTCCGGGATTGTGTCAACAGCTCGGCCAGATGTTCGGGACGGTAGAAATGGAAGAGTTCACGGGAGCGCGGCGAGGAGTCCAGATTATCGGTGAAACGAACGAGCTGGCCCGTGGCTTCGTAAAGAAAGCGCAGCGGAGCATTATCCGTACGCCATTTGAGATTGGCCGTGGCGTACCGCGCGGTCTGGGTTTCGTGGGCCGTGATGTTTTCGCCGGCACTGTCGCGTTTGGCTTCGATAACGCCTGCGGCGATGCGGCCGACGAACAGGACATAATCGGCCGGGCCGGTGTCGGTCGGATATTCGCGCACCGCAACGCCCAGACCCGCTCCGAGATTGAGCTGCCGCATGTCCTGAACAATCCAGCCGGCCTGTTCCAGCTTGTGATCAATAACCTGTCGTGCCCGGGTTTCCGGTGTCATATGCCATCCCGCCTTGTCGCAAAGAACGCCTGAAATACGCGGAAAAATTTGAATTGATTATGTATTCCTGCCGTCCCTATGTCAAAACCGCTGTAAGGCTCAAGACATTTTCCGCACCACCACGACCGCCTGGCATCGCCTCCCAGTTGTGATCTGCATGAAACGATTGAATATCAGGCGTACCAGCACCGGGCCGAGCTGGCCTTCACTGCCGCGTAGGCAGCTCAGAAACCAGGCAGGAAGTGGGAGATCACCTTTACCGGGACATCCGTGTACAGCGTGCTGTCCGCCGTGCAGGCCGGCATGGGCCTGTCGGTGATGCCGGCAGGCGCACTGGGACCGATGGTGCGCGAGCTTCCACTGGAATTTGAGTTCCCGGAGCTGCCCATGCATGCCTTGTCGCTTTTTACCGACCCCGCACGAAACATTCCGTCACGAGAACTGTTTATCGACTATCTGGAAATGGAACTGGCCCGGAAATCCGGATGAGCGTCAATCAACGCGTCACGGAACCGACCCCGCATCAACAGGAGAAACACCGTGCCCAGACCGCCCCTCATCGACACGTTCCTGCCCGAATACACGTTCGGCGAGTACCACCACACCCTCGTCCACAGCCCGGTGAAGACGGTGTTCGCCTGCGCGCGGGACGTGGACATGTCCGGGTCCAGGCTGATCCGGACCCTGTTCGCCCTGCGCGGGCTACCCACGCGGAACATGACCCTGCGGGGCTTTGTCGCCGACGTCGGGTTCACGAACATCGCCGAGAACCAGCCCACGGAACTTCTGATCGGGTTCTGGGTCAAACGGAAGATCAGGCCCATCACCGACCCCGAGGCCTTCCGCGCCAACGCGATTTCCGCCCGGATCAGGGTGGTCTGGAATTTTCGGTGCGAAGAGGCGGGAGAAGGTCAGACCAGACTGAGTACGGAAACGCGGGTCCTGTGCCGCGACGCCCTGACCACCACCGTCTTCGGCCTGTACTGGTTCGCCATCAGACCGTTCAGCGGGGCCATTCGCAAGGAACTGCTGCGGATCATCAAACAGGACGCGGAGTCAATTGAGGGGCACGAACAGGAGGCGTGAAGGGTTTCGGACGAAATATACGACCGCCCTGTCAGGAGTTCCGTACAATCTCAGGCACCATGGCCGACGCAGGCCGGGAACTTGTCAAGCCTCGCTGTGACGTATCTTGAGCGTCATCTTCCGTACGGTCAGGACGTGCACGGCGCAGAGTTCCTGGGCGTAACGCCGTTCCGGCTTGTCGACAATCCGGCTGGCCAGAGCAGCTTCAATTTCGGGAATGGTGGTTTTGTGGCCTTCGATCAGATTGGAATAGTAGCTGTTGATCAGGCGGAGGCGCTCACCGAGGGTGCGGGCCGTTGCCCTGGCGATGCTTTTTTCCAGTCCGGCGGATGCCGTGGCCACTTCGGTCGCCATGTCTTTGAGCGGGCCGATCAATTTCCTGCCCGGCAATATGGGCGTGAGGGCCGGTCAAGATCCCGGACACAGTCGCGCCTCACGGGCTGACGCCCCTGCCCTGCTTCCGCTCGATAAATGCGAAGCAGCTCTTACCGGTCCGGGTGGGCCACGTCCCGGCAAAAGCCGTCGCCGGCGCCCTGCCGGGAGACCTTCATCATGACCTCGGTCACGAATTGGGCGCTGTTGCGGGTGGTCCAGTAATCCGTGACGTAGCGTTCATAGGAGTCCACGCCAAGAACATAGCGGTGGTTCTGCGCCCAGCGCGACATCTTCTTGTACGTTTCATCAATGGTTTCGTGGGGACCGATGTGGTAACAGACGAGCATCATCTGCCCCCCGAACTTCAAGCGCACGTCCTCGGAGCAGGGCACAAGGGTCTTCTGCATGATGTTGACCGTTTGACCTTCACCATCAATTCGCTTCTTGTACGAAGAAAAATTGATGATAACCGGCCCGGTGATCTCGTTGTGCAAACTTTCGACAAAGTTGGTGAATTCTATATTGATGATGGATGCTTCGATGTTGTTGTCGAAATACTGTTCTTGACAGAGGTATTCCGTGGCCTCGACATATTTCACGGACACCTCGCGGATATCGTGGTCAAGCACCATTTCCGCCTCGACAATCAGATCATGCCAATCCTTGACGGATACGTACTTCCTGCGGATTTCCTCCTGGGCCTATTCCAATTCCATGATTTTGGCTTTGAAGGATCGCTGCATGGCGCGGTAGACATTACAGACATCGCCCTCGATAAACTCGCGCATTTCATCGAGCTTAAATCCCATCTGCTTGTAGTATTTGATAACCGGAACAGCCAGAAGGGAATCCTGAGTGTAGTATCTGTAGTTGTTGAAATCCTCCCGTTTGGAATGGATAAGCCCGATTTTGTCATAATAGCGCAATGCCTTTTTCGAAATATTGCACAGCCGGCTCACATCACCAATGGAGTATCTGTTTTTCGCCTTCATATCCCCCCTCCTGCCCGTTCGCCAAAATGAGCGGCAGCCCGTTCCGGCACGATGGACGCAGTGCGCCGGGCCACGACAACCCGACACTGGTGTCGCCCGGACCCCATTACAACGCAAAAGGCATGGGACAGCAAGAACTGCTCCATGCCTTTTGCATTTTCCAGGCAGATATCCGGTCAATCAGCCCCTGCGGACCGGTACCCGCTCGGGTCTTTGTAATTTCAGTCCGGAATGTACCGATTGATGGTCTCCGCACCCTCGGCATGGGCGCGGTAATAGACCCGCAGTTCATTGCCCGCATCCAGATCAAAGCGCGCTTCTTCGATCAAGCCGTTGGCTTCGGCGGTCATCAACGCGTTGATCACGGCGCTTTTCTTGAAGGCCTGAAAGTTGCCGTACTGGTCTTTCAATGCCGACATGACATCATCGGCGCAGGCCTCGGGCACAGTCGTGAAAAACTTCAAAATGGCGTAATTGAGTGGCTTCATGCGTTCACCTGCTCCTTCTTTTTCAATAAATCCAATGGATTCATGGCAATGATGAAGATACCGACAACCATGATCACGGCCGCGGCCCAGGCAATGGGCGGCATGGACCAGCCGTCGTAGCCAAAGACCACGCCCAGCACGATCCAGCAGCAAAATGGTCCCCAGAAAGAAAACGTGCCGTTGCAGGACATGCCCAGGGCGGCGCCGCACATGGCGTTACCCTTGTACCAGAACATGAACGTCAGGTAGGCGCTCAGCCCGGCAATAACAAACCAGATCATGGCGTCGCCGTCGGTGAAGGACTGGGCAACCATGGCCACGGTGTCCACCCCGGAAATCATGCCGAAAAGGGGCACGAGGATGATCAGATTGGAGATGCCGGCCGTAACCTGGCGAATGGTGATGCCCACTTCAGGATCAATCAGCGAGGTGCCGTATCCGCAGACGCAACCCTCAATGCCCCAGCAGGCCGCAGCCACAAATCCGAAGAACAGCCCGATCATCAGGCCTTCCGGGGCTTCGGCGCCCAGACCGGTACTGCCGATCATGAAGCTGGCCATAAAGCAGATGGCAATGCCCAGCATCATGCGGGAGTTCAAGTGCTGCTTGAATAAAAACTTGCCCAGAATGGCCCCGATGGCCGGACACAGGGCGCTGATCGGCACGACAATGGACCCGGCTTGCTGCAAGCCGACAACATAGGCCGTGCTGGCCAGAGGACCGCCGATGATCGCGCCGGCAACCATGACCAGACCGGGTTTGGTCCTGATACAGCGGGCGAAATCGGCAAGCCGTCCGCGCACCCCGGCAATGCCCAAGGCCCAGAGGGCGCTGCAGCTGTCCGTGGTGGCCGCGCCCAGGGCGCTCAGCAGATACATGACGGCAAAGGCCGACAGGCCGGCTTCAGCCCCATACCAGTGCACCCAGACGCCTTTGGACATGCCAAGCGTCATGAAGGCGGTGTAAAAACCGTACAGCAATCCCGACATCAGGGCGATGATGATGCCCTTGCGCCTGAAATCGCTCCTCAGCCTGCTTTTCGCGGCTATGGCCGCCGGACTTGGTAATACCAATGTTTGAGCCACAATCCCCCCTCACCCTGAATGGGCTTTGTAAATCATGATGCCGACAAATGATGGCCACACCCCGCGGCCACTTTTCCCTTTTCCTTAAAGAATAGCCTTTCCCCTAAGGGGAAGGTCAATATGCTTTCGGACATTTTTGTCGCCCTGCGAAGAGCCGGACCACTGGCAGGCAACTTCGCGTCCAGCCCGCCGTCACCGGGCAAATGCCCGGGGCTCTTCGATGTCCGGACATGCCGATAATTCAAACAATTACGACAAATTTGTCCTCTGACTTGCACAAACGGACAAAGTGGACTAGCAGCCGGGTTGCAATTTTCGCGGCCGCACGCCTCAGCCCAGCCAATTCTT
>CAZYZA010000111.1:0-10072 GCA_964651415.1 uncultured Desulfovibrionaceae bacterium | reverse complement strand
CATGCACCCATTCCGACTGGTTTTTCTCGGCCTGGACGGCCTGCCCTGGTCCGTGGCCCGCGACCTGGCCGGGCAGGGCCGCCTGCCCAACCTGGCCCGGCTGGTGGACAGTCCGAACTGCCGGGCCATCCGCGCCGAGCTGCCGGAGCTTTCTCCGGTCAACTGGACCAGCCTGTTCACGGCCAGCCCACCCGGCCACCACGGCGTCTACGGTTTCACGGCCATCAATCCGGCCACCTACGAGCTGAACTTCACGGATTTCACCCATGTCCACGGCCTGACCATCTTTGAACGACTGGCCGAGACCGGCCGTTTTGCCAAAGTGCTGAACATGCCCTGCCTGGCGCCGGTGCGACCCATGCCGGCCCTGCTGGTCGGCGGCTTTCCGGCCCAGGATCTGGCCACGGCCGTTTATCCGCCGGTGCTGGCCGCCATCCTGGCCGACCACGACTACACCATTGAAGCCGACACCGTGCGCGGCGCGACCGATCCCCTTTTTCTGCTGACCGAATTGCGCCGCACCCTGGCCGGCCGGGAAAAGCTGCTTCATCTTTTCTGGCCGGACTTGGCCTGGGACGCATTTTTCCTGGTCCTGACCGAAACCGACCGCCTCGGACATTTTCTCTTTCCGGCCCTGGTCGAACCCTGTCACCCATGGCGGGCCGAAGTGCTGGAGTTCATGGCCGCCTGGGACCAGCTCATCGGCCAGGTTCTGGACCGCTACGACGACCTGCCCGGCCCCAAGCGCCTGTTGGTCATGGCCGACCACGGCTTCACCACCCTGGACCAGGAAGTGGACCTCAATGTCTGGCTGGCCAGGCACGGTTTGCTGGACCTGGCCCGGCCCCCGGTCAGCGAGTGGGACACCGGAGCCATGGCCCCGTCCACCCGGGCCTTTGCCCTTGACCCGGGCCGCATCTACCTGCACAGCAGGGAGCGTTTCGCCAATGGCCGCCTGACTCCCGCCGACACACGCACGTTGCGGGGCGAGCTGACCCGGGCCCTGACCGGCCTGACCTGGCAGGGACGCCGGGTCATACGCGAAGTGATCCCCGGCCAGGAACTCTACCATGGCCCACGGGCCGGCCTGGCCCCGGATCTGGTGCTGGTCCCGGAACCGGGTTTTGACCTCAAGGGCAAGTTCGGACGGACCAGCCTTTTCGGCCACTTCGGCCGCCAGGGCATGCACACCCGGCACGACGTCTTTTTCTACGATTCAGGCCACAGCCCGGCCCGCACCCCGAGCGAGGTCGGCCAAACCATCCTGGACTCTTTCGGCATTTTCGCCCCCACCCTCGACCTCTGAAGACCATGCACATCGATTACGAAAACGATCTGAATCCGGCCCAGTACGAGGCCGCCACCACCCTGGACGGCCCGGTTCTGGTCATTGCCGGCGCGGGCTCGGGCAAGACCCGCACAGTTGTCTACCGTCTGGCCCGTCTGGTGGAGCACGGCGTGTCCCCGGCCGAAATCCTGCTGCTGACCTTTACCCGCAAGGCCTCGGCCGAAATGCTCGAACGCGCCCAGCATCTGCTCGGTCATCAGGGCCTGGGCAGCGTGCGCGGCGGCACCTTTCACGGCTTCGCCTTTTCCGTGCTCAAGCAGTACGCCCCGCTGCTGGGCTTTGAGCGCGGGGTGTCCATCATGGACCGCTCCGACGGCGAGGACATCCTGGCCCAGGCCAAGGACCGCCTGCGCATCGGACGCGGGGACCGCAAATTCCCCAAGCGGGCCACGGTCCTCGGTCTGATCAGCAAGAGCCGCAACAAGGAGCTGTCCCTGCGCCAGGTGCTGGACAAGGAAGCCTACCACATGCGCCTCTACGAGGACGACATCGCCCGCCTGCAGGAGGAATACACCCGCATCAAGCTCGAATGCGGCCTGCTGGACTACGACGACCTGCTCTTTCTGCTGGAGCGACTGCTGACCGACCACCCCCATGTGCGCGAACAGGTGGCCTCGTCCATCTCGCACATCATGGTCGATGAGTACCAGGACACCAATCTGGTCCAGGCCCGGCTGGTCGGCCTGCTGACCAAGCCCGGCGACGAGCGGCCCAATGTCATGGCCGTGGGCGACGACGCCCAGTCCATCTACGCCTTTCGCGGGGCCAACGTCCGCAACATCCTCGACTTTCCCAAGATTTTTCCCGAGACCCGCATCATCAAGCTGGAACAGAACTACCGCTCGACCCAGCCCATCCTGGAGCTGACCAACGCCATTCTCGACGGGTTTCGCGACAAGTTCAGCAAGCGCCTTTTTTCCGAAAAGGCCGACACGGCCAGACCCGAACACATCCAGCCCTTTTCCGACCGCAGTCAGGCCCGGCTGGTCACGGCCAAGATCGTGGAACTGAGCCGGACCTATCCCCTGGACCAGATCGCCGTGCTCTTCCGGGCCGGATATCAGTCCTACCATGTGGAGGTGGAGCTGAACAAAATCGGCCTGCCCTTCCGCAAATACGGCGGCATCAAATTTTCCGAAGCCGCCCACATCAAGGATGTCCTGGCCTGCCTGCGCATCGGCCTGAACGCGGCCGACCTGCCGGCCTGGCAACGCGCCCTGTCCAACGTGCCCGGCATCGGCCCCAAGACGGCCCAGAAAATCCACCACGCGGTCATGATTAACGACCAAAAATTTCTCCAGGCCCAGCGGTCCAAAAGCAGCCGCCTCGACAACCTCCTGCGCATCCTGGACACCCTGCGCACCCAGACCATGCGCCCGTCCACGGCCATCACCTTTATTCTGGAATATTATCAGGAAGTGCTGCAGGAAAAATTCCCCGACGACTATCCCCGCCGCGAGGCCGGATTGCAGGAGCTGACCCAGATCGCCCTGGGCTACGACGACATGGCCGCCTTTCTCGGCGACCTGAGCCTGGACAGCCCCGAGGCCGAGGAGACCCGAGGGCAGGCCGTGACCCTGTCCACGGTTCATTCGTCCAAAGGCCTGGAATGGGACGCGGTTTTGGTCATCGATCTGGTGGAGGAGCGTTTTCCGTCGCGCCACGCCCTGAACGACAACGACGACTTCGAGGAAGAACGCCGCCTGCTCTATGTGGCCTGCACCCGGGCCCGCTCCCATCTCGGTCTTTTTTCCCCCGAGACCCTCTACAGCCGGGAACTTTCAGGCACCACTCCGGTGCGCATGAGCCCGTTCCTGGAGGACATTCCGCTCCACCTCCTGTCCCGCTACCGCGAACAGTTCACGGGCGGGGTGGGCTTGCAGACCATGGCCTCGCCCAGGGCCGCCGCCCAGCCCCTGCGCAGCGAAAGCCCAAAGTCGGAATTCGATCCACCCTCCCCGCCGACAGGGCCAAGCACCCAAACCCCGGTCCAGGGCACCTACTGCCGCCACAAAATCTTTGGCCGGGGCAAGGTGGTCCAACGCGTCGAGCCCAATAAATACAAAATCAACTTCCCCGGCTTCGGGTTAAAGCTGATCATCGAGGATTTTGTGGAATTGGAGTGAGGGTGCGGCAAAATAGGCTTGAGAAGCGGACGAAAGGACGCTCAAGCAGGAGACCGAAGCGTTACGCGCCATTACCCAAAAAAAAACCACGCCCATCAAGATGACTGTCGGCGTCTTTCCGCGTAACTATTTTTCGCAGGACATTGATCAATGTCATCCTTCTGTCGAAAGCGAGTAGACGTGGCCAGCAATATTATCGCCGAACGCATTGAAACAGCGCTGGCGCGCACCCTTCCTGCTGGAAATAATTTTTATTGCGAGTTCTTTGGAATCGACGGCGTAGTGTCTTGGTCGCCGGCGAATCGCATCTGAGATATGGAGGAAATGCCTTGAACGGTGCTCTCAGAAAAATCAGCATCCGGGGTTTCAAATCTATCCGAGAGTTGGAGGAATTTGAGCTCCGGAATTTGAATGTCATCATTGGGGCCAACGGCACGGGCAAGAGCAATCTGGCACAGATATTTCAGATGCTCATGGCCATGACACGGAAGAGTTTTCAAGAATTTATCCTGAAAAATGGCGGTGCTGATAATTTCTTGCACAATGGCCCAAAGCACACGCCTTTGATCACGATGGATTTTGAATTTGAATCGCACAGCCCGTATGCCGAAGGCGCCAATTACTATCGGTTTACACTGACACCGACCGTCGATGAGACATTTGTGGTCAGCGAAGAACGCAAATATGTGACTACTGCCTGGCGATCCTACGGCAGTCCGGCCCAAGAAAGCCGGCTCTATGACAAACGTGACGAAAAATCCGCAAATGGAATGTATAACGGTGTCGGTCATTTTGTGTATGAATCTATCGCTCGATGGATGGTCTATCATTTTCATGACACCAGCGCCATGGCTCCCATGCGTCGGTCTGAAATCGTGGAAGACAATCAGATTCTCCGAAGCAACGGAAGCAATATCGCGCCTTTTTTACTCAATCTGCAACAGGTAGATGCGTTACAACCATATTATCAGGAAATTGTGAATGCCATACGTCTAGTGATTCCATTTTTTGACGACTTTGTTCTCAACGTGATCAAAATTGGAGACGCGGAGAGGGTCAAGCTGGCATGGCGACAAAAAGGATCTGATTTTCCCATGCAACCATATCACCTCTCCGATGGCTCCATCAGATTTATCTGTCTGGCTACGGCCCTGCTTCAGCCACAACCGCCCTCGACGATCGTGATTGACGAACCCGAACTGGGGCTGCACCCAGAGGCCATTCGCATTCTCGGCGAATTGATTGCTGACGCGGCCAAAAGAACTCAGATTCTTGTCGCCACGCAGTCGCCGTTGCTCATTGATCAATTTGCCATCGACGACATTGTCGTTGTTAACCGCAAAAACGGTCAATCATCTTTCGAGCGCCTGAAAGAAGATGATTTTTCCCAGTGGCTGGAAGATTATTCAGTTGGAGAACTCTGGACCAAGAACGTCATCCAGGGAGGCACCAGCTATGAGTGATTTCGCCGAAGTTACGGTTTTGGTTGAGGGCATGACCGAGCAACGCTTTATCAAACAGGTCCTTGGTCCCTACCTTGCTGAGCGCAAGGTGTATCTCACGCCCATCATCCTGGACAAACCGGGCCAGAAAGGTGGCGATGTCAGATTTGTCCGCGCAAAAAACGATATCGAAAAGCATCTGAAGCAACGTCGGGACACGTGGGTAACGCTGCTGGTTGACTACTATGGCATCAAACCCGATTGGCCCGGCCATCCTGAATCAAAAACACAGATTGATCATGTGCAGAAGTTCGAAATCATGCGCCGCAAGACTGGGTTCGCAATATGCGAACTGATTCCCGACCACGATCCGGCCCGAAGATTCATCCCTTATTTTTCCATGCACGAACTTGAAGCGCTTTTTTTCAGCGACCCGGCTTGTCTGGCGCTCAAACTCGGCATTACCCAACAACGTGTTGACGAGATTCTGCAAGCATGCGGGGAACCAGAAAAGATCAACGACCGCATGGACACCGCTCCATCCAAACGATTGGAAAAACTGAATCCCCGCTACAAAAAGACAACAACCGGCATTGCCGTTGCGGAATCGATTGGCGTCGAAACAATGCGGGCCTACTGCCCAATCTTTAACGGGTGGATTTCCTGCCTAGAAGAATTGGCCCAACGACATGCAAGCACAACGTATTTCCGATAATCGACGCACATCCATCCAGCTTCCGTGCGCATGTTTTCATCAGCGAACAATGCGAGGGGGCATTTGCATTGCTACTTTTAATACATCAGGCGCGTACCCCATTTTGTATAAGGCCATAAAGATCAACGACTTCTCCTGAAATACATTTACGCCACAACCCAGCCGAATTCTCACGCTTCCAGCATCAGCAATTCATGGCCTTCACCTCGGCAAAAAGGGCATCGTCGCCGACATCCTCGCCCAGCCGTTTGAAGACGGACTTCAGGGCCAGGCATTCCGTGGCGTGGATGTTCTCTTCGCCGATGCGGCCGTACAGGCCGGTGGCGCGCATGACGTCCAGGACCTGTTTCTTGAGCCCGGAAAAAACCATCTCCACTCCGGCTTCCCGCAGTTGCCCGACCAGACTTTGCAGCATTTCCTCGCCCGATGAATCGAGAAAATTGATGGCGTCGCCGACCACCAGCAGAAATCTGGCCTCGCGGTGATCGGCCACGGCCTTCAGCACGGCGTCCTCAAAATGGGCCACGTTGGCGAAATACAGGGATCCGTCAAAACGCAGGACCGTGACCAGATTCGACGTGACCAGGGTCGGATGGACGTGCACGTCGCGCAGGGTGCCGTCGGTGTAGCGGCCCAGAATGGCCACACGCGGGGCCATGGTCCGGTAGAGATGCAGGCCGATGGCCAGGGCCGCCCCGACCATAATGCCCCGGTCCAGATGCGGGGCGACCAGCAACGTAACGACAAAGGTCACCATGGCCACGATCCCGTCGCCGCGATTGGCCTTCCAGGTGTGCACAAAGGCGTGCGGGGTCAGCAGGCTGGTCACGGCCAGCACAATGATCACGGCCAGCACGGCCTTGGGCAGATGATACAGATATGGGGTCAGGAAAAGCAGGGTCATGGCGACGAAAAGACCGTTGAAAACCATGGCCATGCCGGTCCTGGCCCCGGCCTGAAGATTGATGGCCGAGCCGGTGAAAGACCCGCAGGCCGGGTAGGACTGAAAGAATGACCCGCCGATATTGGCCAGCCCCTGGCCGATCAGTTCCTGGTTGGGGTCGATGTGCTGCCGGACCTTGCTGGCCATGGCTTTGGCCATGGAGATGGACTCCATGAAGGCCACCAGGGCGATGATCAGCGCGGCGGTCAGCAACTGCATGGCCGCGTCCAGATCCAGGACCGGCAGGCGCACGGCCGGCAGACCGGCCGGAACCTCGCCGACCACCTCGCCTCCTCCGGCCAGCTTCAGCCTGCCTGCGTCCACGGACTTGACCCGCCACACCACACCGTCCGCCCTCAAGCCCGAAGGCAGTGCGCCGAGTTCAAACAACGGCCCCTCCGACCGGTCATCGGAGCGGACAAAACGCAACTGTCGCAAGCCGTGCAGCAATTCATTGTGCCGTCGCTCCAAGGAACGCTTGTCCAGACGGGCCAGTTCGAGCTGATGCCCCAGGGCGGCGGCCGCCCAGACCTGTCCCGCCTTGTCCGCCACTCGCTGCCGCGCGGAAAGCTCAGTCATGTCCACCGCCACCGCTGTCATCCGCTGCTGATTCTCCTCGAACCGCAACACCAGTTCTCGTGCAGCCGGCGTGGCGATGTCGTCAAAACCGGCCGAGCCCCGCCGGTCGTACCCAACGGCATAACTGACCAGGGTGGCCAGCACCACGGCCACCAGCACCCCGCTTTTGGCCAGCAACGGAATCCGCTTCAGCCCGAGCAACAGCACCAGCCCGAGCAGGGCCATGGCCAGGGTCGGCAGATGTGTCTGCGGGATGAAGCGGACCATTTCCAGGACGTCGCCAAGAAAAAAATCACTGCGGCCCTTGGGGATGCCGAGCAGCAGGTCAAGTTGGGACAGTCCGATGATGATCGCCGCCGCGTTCATGAAGCCGAGGATGACCGGATGGGAGACAAAATTGACGATGGTCCCGAGCTTGAGCACTCCCAGCAAGAGCTGAATGATGCCGACCAGAAGAGTCAGGAGCAGGGCCAGGCCGATGTACTCGGCAGTGCCCGGCATGGCCAGGGGAACGACGGCCGCGGCGGTCATCAGCGAAATAATGGCCACCGGCCCCGTGGCCAACTGCCGGGACGAGCCCCACAAGGCACCGACAATGGCCGGCACAAAGGCGGTGTACAGACCAAAATACAGAGGCAGGCCGGACAGCTGGGCGTAGGCCATGGCCTTGGGCACCAGGATCAGCGCTCCGGTCACGCCGGCCATGAGATCGGCTCGCAGGGTCAGGGTGGTCAGGGGAAACCAGGCCAGAAAGGGAAAAAAGCGTAACAGCCGGGCACTCATGAACTTTCCTTGGCTACGATTCAAAGGCAACACCGGAGAAAAATTGCAGGCGATGCACCTGCCGGGTTCAGGCAAAGCCTCTGCGGACCGGCGGCAAAGGCGGTCGGACTCATTCCTGGGAGGCAGTGACCACCAGCACCGCGCAGTGCGCCCAGCCGCAGACCTCTTTGGTTACGCGGCCGGTGAACATCCGGGGCAGCGGTCCGCCGTTCATTCCACCGATCATGATCATGTCCACGTTGCGCTCCTCGGCGGCATGGACAATGATGTTCGACGGGTGTCCCACCTCGGCCACGGCCTCGAACTGAAGATGCGGCCATTTTTCCCGGCCCCGACGGCAGATATCTTCGACCATGGTCCTGGCCCGCTCCAGACCGCCCTGACGTTTGGCGACAGCGACAAAGGTCAGACGCTGCAGGGTCACGCAGCACATGCCCAGGCTCAGGGCCTCTTCCACCGCCAATGCGCTGCTGGCCGAATCCTCCACGGCCACCAGCACATGCGTGCCCGTGAGCATGGATTCGTGCGGCAGCACCAGCACCAGCGGAAAACCCAGGCCAATGACCTTGGCCGTCATGCTGCCGACCATCAGGTACAATCGGCCGGCGCGGCCATGACGGCCCATGAGGATGACATCGGCCCCTCGCATGCGGGCCTGTTCGACAATGGCGTGTTCGGGCGCCGACGACCCGACGACCACGGTTTCGCACTCGACCCCGCTGTCCCGGGCCATCTTGCGGATCTGCTCCATATAGGCGGCTATTTCCTGCTGCTTGCGGGTGACCCTGGCATTGGCGGACTTGAGGGATTCGGTATCGATCCTGACCACATGAAGGACAACCACCTTGGCCTGACAGGCCTGGCCGAAAAAGATGGCCTCCTGCACGGCCCCGTCGCTGTAGTGGGAGCCGTCGGTGGATAAGAGCAGGGTTTTGGCTTCCCCCAAAAGGCTGGTGGAAAAGCGGGACATGGGACGCTCCGGGATAGCGGTTTGACGTACTGCTCCCCGGTAGCACCACCCACGGCCCCGTACAAGCATCGTTCCAAAAATAACACCACGACAAAATCGAACCGCCGAATTCACCTCCCGCTTTCACGTCGGGGTTTGACGACGAAAAAACCGACCAGTAGTCTGACCTTTCGACCACTACACCCTGTATCCAAGGAACCTCCCATGCATCCCACCATCATCGGCACGGTCCGTTCGCACCTCGTGACTCGCGAGCAATGTCCCAAATCCGGGGAACTGTCCCTGCCGCCGGTCTGGATCGAGCTTGCGCCCGAGTTCGAACCGGCGGCCACGGACCTGCAGACCGGAGACGCCATCCTGGTCCTGACCTGGATGCACCAGGGCGACCAATCCGTGCTGCGCTGCCACCCCAGGGGCAACAAAAGCCTGCCTCAGCGCGGCATCTTCTCCACCCGCTCCCCGGACCGGCCCACGCCCATCGGCCTGCACCCGGTGCGCATCACCGGCCGCGACGGGTTGCGCATCCAGGTCCACCCCCTGGAAGTCATCGACGGCACGCCGGTCATCGACATCAAGCCCGACAACACCCCGACTCAGGCCGACCAGCCGTCATTTCCGTCACTGGTCAACCCGGAAACGGGCCGGGCCATCCTGCAGGCCGGACGGGACGGCTGGCTGCGGGGCCTTTTCGCCGGCTTCAACGGCAACATCAGCATGCGCCAGGGCAGCCGGGTGGTCATCACGGCCACGGGCAGCGCCAAAGGGCACCTTTCCCCGGCCGATCTGGCCGTGATCGACCTGGACAGCGGCCAGCTGCTGGGCGGCCCGCCGGCCTCGTCGGAACTGGCCGTGCATCTGGACGTCTACCGACGGCAACCCAAGGCCACGGCCATTGTCCACACCCATCCGCCGCGCCTCTTGGCCCTGTCCCTGCGCCGGGCGGACAGTCTGCTGGACCTGCCCTTGTTCGAAGGCCTGGTCTTTGCCGCCAAACTGACCCGCATATCGGCCATGCCGCCGGGCACCCCCGAACTGGGTCAGGCCGTGGGCCGGGCCGCGCAGGATTATGCCGCCGTGTTCATGGACAACCACGGACTGGTCTGCTGGGGGGAAAACATGGTCCAGGCCCTGGGCCTGTCCGAAGAGCTGGAAAGCCTGGCCGCCAT
>CAZYZA010000110.1:0-10081 GCA_964651415.1 uncultured Desulfovibrionaceae bacterium | reverse complement strand
CAACTACGTTGAAGACTTCACCAAGGCCGGTCTGCCCCGCGACGCCGCCGCCATTTTGTTGATCGAGGTCGACGGTGGTCATGTGGCCCTGGTCGAGGACGATGCGGAAAAAGTGCTTGAGATCTGCAAGAAGCACGGCGCTCGCCGCGTGCAGCTGGCCAAGGACGCCGCCGAGAAAAACAAACTGTGGGAAGCCCGTCGCAACGCGCTGCCTGCTCTGGCCCGGGCCCGGCCGACGACCGTGCTGGAAGACGCCACCGTGCCGCGCAGCCAGATTCCGGCCATGATCAAGGCCATCAACGAGATCGCCATCAAGTACAAGTTGCAGATCGGAACCTTTGGTCATGCCGGTGACGGCAACCTGCACCCGACCATTCTCACCGACCGTCGTGACAAGGAAGAGTTTCACCGCGTCGAGCTGGCCGTGGATGAAATCTTCGACGTGGCCCTGCGACTGGGCGGCACCTTGTCCGGTGAACACGGGATCGGCACGGCCAAGTCCAAGTGGCTTGAAAAAGAGACGACCAAGGCGACGATCATCTACTCGCGTCGGCTGAAGAAGGCGGTTGATCCCAATTACCTGCTCAATCCCGGCAAGATCATCGGAGGCTAGTCATGACTGCAGATTTACATCAGCTGGCCAAAATGCTGCACGAGCTGGACGATCAGATGGTCGCCTGCATGAAGTGCGGCATGTGTCAGGCCGTATGCCCGGTCTTTGCCGAAACCATGCGCGAGGGAGATGTGGCCCGGGGCAAGATCGCGCTCCTGGAAAACTTGTCCCACGAGATGATCAAGGACGCTGCCGGGGTGCAGGACAAGCTGAACATGTGCCTGTTGTGCGGTTCCTGCGCGGCCAATTGTCCGAGCGGAGTGAAAGTGCTCGACATTTTCCTCAAGGCCAGGGTCGTCGTGAATACCTACATGGGACTGCCGGCGGCCAAGAAGGCCATTTTCAAAGGTCTGCTGACCAAGCCGGCGTTGTTCAACTCCCTTTTGGACGTGGCGTCCAAGTTCCAGGGTGTTTTCACCAAGCAGGCCAGCGACGTCATTGGTTCGTCCTGTTCGCGCATCAATGCCCCGATCATCGGTGATCGCCACTTCATGCCTTTGGCCAAGAAGCCGCTGCGCAAACTGGAGAAGCCCCGCAACACCCGGCCCGGCAAGGGCGGATACCGCGTGGCCTTTTTCCCTGGTTGCGTTGTGGACAAGATCTATCCGCAGGTCGGACAGGCCATTTTAAAGGTGCTCGATCACCATGAAATCGGTGTCTACATGCCGGCCGGACAAGCCTGTTGCGGCATTCCGGCCCTGGCCTCCGGGGACAAGGAGTCTTTTGACAAATTGGTCAGGCATAATCTTGAGCTCTTTGAAAAGGAGAATTTCGATTATCTGCTGACCCCGTGCGCCACATGCACGGCGACCATGCACGAGATCTGGCCGCTCATGTCCGGAGATCAGACCCAGGCCATGCGCGAGCGCATTGAGGCTCTGGCCGGCAAGATCATGGACGTCAACCAGTTTGTGGTTGATGTGATCGGTATCCCGGCTGCGGTCAGTGGAAGCGGGACCAAAGTCACCTATCACGACCCGTGTCACCTGAAAAAGTCCATGAAGGTTTTTGAACAGCCAAGGGCTTTGCTGAAGAGCAATCCCGGGGTCGAGTTCGTGGAGATGGCTGAACCCGACCGGTGTTGCGGATGCGGCGGGAGCTTCAACCTGCAGCATTACGATCTGTCCAAAGAGATCGGCACCATCAAGCGTGACAATATTGTGGCTTCCGGAGCTGATGTCGTGGCCACGGGTTGCCCGGCCTGCATGCTGCAGATGTCCGACATGCTGTCCCAGCATCAGGACAAGGTGGCCGTCAGACACGTCATGGAAATCTACGCAGAGTCTCTGTGATTGCCCGATGCTGACGTCGGAGATTTTCGACGTCAGCATCGTTTTTAGTGGAAAAGGGCCTTTGGATTTGTTAGGAAAAACACACTCATTGAAGATATTCTCTTTTTTTGGTTATCGTGCGGATTGTGCAATCAACCAATTCGCGCTAGGATATTTTTCATCGCAGACGTTTGATCGCAACCCGCACTGAAGGGAACCATCATGGCCAGAAATCTTTACATCACGGCGACGGAATCGCGAAGCGGCAAATCAGCAATTGTCCTGGGCGTCATGCAGATGCTGTTGCGCGACATTCGGCGGGTCGGTTTTTTCCGTCCCATCATCAACGACGATTCGGATCGCAAGGATCATGACATTGATCTGGTCTTGTCCCAGTTTTACCTGGGCTTGCAGTATCACGAAACCTACGCCCTGACCATGCGTCAGGCCAAGGAGCTGGTTAACGCCGGTCAGCACTCCATCCTGATTGAAAAGATCATCAACAAATATAAGGAACTGGAGTCCAAGTGCGACTTTGTTCTGTTGGAGGGCACGGATTTCGAAGGCACCAGTCCGGCTTTTGAATTCGACATCAATGCCGACATCGCGGCCAATCTGGGCAGCCCGATTCTGGTCATCTCCAACGCCTGCCAGAAGACCGAGCACGAAATCATCAGCTCCACCAAATTGGCGGTAGAGTCCTTTGCCGACAAGGCTGTCGATATCCTGGGCGTAGTGGTGAATCGCACCGATGTGCCGGACCGCGAGGCCCTGCGCGTGGCCTTGCGCAAAACCCTCAACAAAACGGAATTGCTGCTGTACCTCATTCCGGAGGTGGCCATTCTCGGCAAGCCCACAGTGGCCGACGTCATGAAGTGGGTCGGCGCCGAAGTCCTCTACGGCAAGGACAATCTTGGTGCGCAGGTGGACGACATTGTCGTCGCCGCCATGCAGATTGAAAATTTCCTCAATTACATTGAGCGCGGCAGTCTGGTGGTCACCCCCGGAGACCGTTCGGACATCATTGTCAGCAGCCTGGCGTCACGACAGTCGTCCTCGTATCCTGACATCGCCGGTGTTCTGCTGACCGGCGGCATTCGGCCCGGCAAAAGCGTGGACCGCCTGATCGAGGGCTGGACCGGCGTGCCCGTGCCCGTTCTGCTTGGCAAGGAAGCCACTTTTCAGACCGCTCGTCGTCTGTACAATATGTACGGGAAGATCGAGCCCGGTGATCAGAAGAAGATCGCCTCGGCCCTGGGCGTGTTCGAGGAGAACGTGGCCACGGACGAGTTGCGGCAGCGTCTGGACACCCGCAAATCGACCAAGGTCACGCCGCAGATGTTCGAGTACGGCCTGATCGAAAAGGCCAAAAAGCACCGGCAGCACATTGTTCTGCCCGAAGGCAGCGACGATCGCATCTTGCGCGCGGCCGACATCCTGCTCCGGCGCGGCGTGGTTGACCTGACCATTCTGGGAGATCCCAAGAGCATTTCGTCCATGACTTCGCAGCTGGGGCTGAATCTCTCCGGGGTCAACATTGTCAATCCCGGAGCTTCGCCGGACTACGCAGAGTATGTCTCGACCTTTATGGAGTTGCGCAAGAAAAAGGGCGTATCCAAGGAAGTGGCCTGCGATTGCATGATCGATCCGACCTATTTCGGCACCATGATGGTTTTCAAGGGGCAGGCCGACGGCATGGTCTCCGGAGCCATCAACACCACGGCCCACACCATCCGGCCGGCCTTTCAGATCATCAAGACCAAGCCCGGGGCCTCGATTGTCTCCAGCGTGTTCCTGATGTGTCTCAAAGATCGCGTCCTGGTTTTCGGCGACTGTGCCGTCAATCCCAACCCCACGGCCCAGCAGCTGGCCGAGATCGCCATCAACTCCGCCGAGACGGCCCGCATTTTCGGTGTTGATCCCAGGGTGGCCATGTTGTCGTACTCCACCGGAGACTCGGGAGCGGGCGGTGATGTCGATGTGGTCATCGAAGCCACGCGCATTGCCCGCGAAAGGGTGCCGAATCTGCTGCTCGAAGGCCCTCTGCAGTATGACGCGGCCATTGATCCCGACGTGGGCGCCAAGAAGCTGCCGGGCAGTCAGGTGGCCGGACGGGCCACGGTTTTCATTTTCCCGGATCTGAACACCGGCAACAACACCTACAAGGCGGTGCAGCGCGCGGCCAACGCCGTGGCCATCGGCCCGGTTCTGCAGGGGCTGAACAAGCCCGTCAACGACTTGAGCCGTGGGTGCACTGTTCCGGATATCGTCAATACCGTGGCCATCACGGCCATACAGGCTCAGGCAGAAAAAGGCTTAATCTAAAGAGGATGTTATGAAGATCTTTGTTGTCAATTCCGGGAGTTCCTCCCTCAAATATCAGTTATTGGACATGGATGGCGGAGTGGTCATGGCCTCCGGCATGGTCGAACGCATCGGCGAGGCCGTGGGCAAGGTCGGGCAGAAGAACTGGCCCGGCACGGACCGGCAGGCCGAGGTCGAGCAGGAACGGCCGTTTGGCGATCACCGCGCGGCCATGCTGGCCGTGGTCGAGCTGGTGACCGGCAATGAAACCGGGGTCATTGCCTCGACCGCCGAGATCAACGCCATCGGCCACCGCGTGGTGCAGGGCGGTGAGACCCTGTTCAAGAGCACCTTGATCGACGATGACGTGGTGGCCAAGATCCGGGCCAATTGCCCGTTGTCACCCCTGCACAATCCGGCCAACCTGGTCGGCATCGAAGTGGCCCGCGAATTGTTCGCCGGAGTGCCGCAGGTCGCGGTGTTTGACACGGAATTTCACCAGACCATGCCCGCGGAAGCCTACATGTATCCCGTACCCTACGAGCTGTACGAGGAATTGAAGATCCGCCGTTACGGTTTTCACGGCACCTCGCACCGTTACGTGGCCCAGCAGGCGGCCCGGATGCTCGGCAAGGCTGCGGACGAGGTCAACCTGGTCACCCTGCATTTGGGCAACGGCTGCAGCATGGCGGCGGTGCGTCAGGGCAAATGCATCGATACGTCCATGGGCATGACCCCCTTGGCCGGTGTGATGATGGGCACCCGCAGCGGGGACATTGATCCGGCCATCCTGCCTTTTCTGATGAAGGAAAAGGGTCTGAACATGGATGAGATCGATGGAATTTTGAACAAGAAAAGCGGGCTCAAGGGCATTTGCGGCATGAACGACATGCGCGACATCCACACGGCCGTGGAGCAGGGTGATCCCAGGGCGGCCCTGGCCCTTGATATGTTTGTCTACCGCATCAAGAAGTATATCGGCGCGTACTACGCCGTGACCGGTCCTCTGGACGCCCTGGTCTTTACCGCCGGCATCGGCGAGAACGACGATGTGGTCCGGTCCAGGGTCTGCGCCGGCCTTGAACATCTGGGCATCGCCATAGACGCCGGCCGCAATGCCGGTCGCAAGAAGGCAGCCACCACCGTCCACGCCGACGGCAGCAAGGTCGCCATATTGGTTATCCCGACGAACGAAGAACTGGCCATTGCCCAGGCCACCCAGGCCGTACTGGCCTGATCAGCCCGAGCCTCCCCCTCCGAGCGCCCCTTCGAAAACGTGTTTTCGAGGGGGCGCGTTTTTTTTGGGGCGCGCTCCGAATGACGAGGATTCAGATCCCGACGACGCGGTTACGGCCGTCAGCCTTGGCCTGATAAAGGGCTTGGTCGGCGCGCAGCAGCGTATCGTCAAGGCGTTCGCCGGGGTGGTGCCGGGTAAAGCCGATGCTGATCGTGCATGGTTCCAGGGCGGGGGCCGGCGGGGGCAAAAGGCTGACCGCCCGGCGCAGGCGTTCGGCGACCACGCTGGCCTGGTCTTCGCTCGTGATCGGGATGAGCAGCAGAAATTCCTCTCCACCCCAGCGAGCGCAGATATCGTATTCGCGCAGCGATGATTCCAGGGCCCGAGCCACGGACTGCAGGGTCTGATCACCGGCGGCGTGTCCCAGGCTGTCATTGATGTCTTTGAAGTGATCGACGTCGGCCAGCATGACGACAAAATGCTGATCCGCTTCGCGCAGGACCCTGGCTGCGGCCTCTTCCAGCCGTTGGGTCATATAGCGGCGGTTGGGCAGGCTGGTCAGGGCGTCGTAGTTGGAGGCATGTTCCAGACGTTCCTTGAGCTGGTGCAGCATCATCTGGTACTGGTCGCTGATGCGCACGATTTTTTCCAGCTGCCGGACCTTGCGTTCATAACGGCTCAGGTAGCATTGGCTGCGCTCCCGTTCCGCCGCCTGAAAACGATCGGCGATGCGGGTCAGCCGGTCCAGCAGGCGCTGCTGATCCTGGTAGCGCTGGAACAGTTCGCGCACCCTGTCCTGCCATCCGGCTGGCGGAACTTCGGCGGCAAGCAGGCTTTCAATCCGGCTTTCCAGCTGGTCGTGGCAATGATCAGACGGCATATTCAGGCCTTGGGGGCGATGGTGAAGGGAAAGGTGCAGTCTTCCCTGAATTCTTCGGCCAGTTCGCCGACCCGCTCGTTGTCCGGATCGTAGCTCCAGTGCACGCTGACCTGCCGCCCTTCCTGATGGGCCTCTTCCAGGCGATCGAAGATGTCCATCATGGCCCTGATGCTGCTGGTGTTCAGGTAGACCAACTCCAGGTTGAAGCTCAGCGGGCGGTTTTCATGTTGCAGAAAGGCGTCGATCCAATCGATGATCGGCTGGAAAAATTCAAAAGGGTTTTCCGGATAGGAATCGCCAATCATGACAACCCTGCCCAGACCATGGTCGGCGTGGATGGAGGGCGTGCTCGGCGTTTGGGAGACATCAAGAATATTCATGGCAATCCTGCTGCGGGCACGGGTTAGAGGACAATGCGCAGGCTCAGGAAGCTGCGCACCGCGTCCAGATCGCGGACAGTTGCGGACAGGGGACGGGAAGCCTTGCGGGCCATGTCGATCAGACCCAGTCCGGCGCTGCCGTTCAGGCTTTCGCGCGGCAGGCGCAACTGGGTTTTGAAGGCCGCCTTGAGGGCGGTCCGATCCATGGCCGCCAGTTCATCCACGCGGCGGACAAGTTCCCGGCCATCTTCCGGCCGGACAACGTTGCCGGCGCTGATGACATAGTGGCCGTCCTCACGGGATACGACAATGGCGGCATTGCCCGCACCGGTCAGTTCCGGATGGCTGTCGGCGTAGCGGCGGATGTTCTGGGTCATCTCTATATACACGGCAAAGATGTCGGCCACGGCGCTGGGCGCTTCCTGCTGGTGGTTGAGATAGTCGCGCAGGGCCCGGCCGATCTCTTCGATCAGAGCCGCGTTGATGGGACCGTTGAAACAGACCATGATCTGCTGTTGGTCGAAAATTTCGCGCAGGTCGTAAAGGTCGGGACTGGTCATGTTTGGTTCTCCTGGTCGGAAGCAGGGGACAAGGTCTCAAATCGGAAAGCCAGGACTGTGATGTCGTCGCGCTGGGCCAGCCCGCCGCGATAGTCATTCAGAGTTCGGAACAAGGCCTTTTCCTGGACATCAAGGGGCTGGTCGGCGTGTTCGTGCAGCCAGGCCGTGAACCCGCCGCGACCGAAAGGCAGGCCGCGCTCACCACCGGACTGGTCCAGAATGCCGTCGGTGACAAGATAAAAAACCCGGTCCGGATCAGGAAGCAGGGTCTGCGTGCGAAATTGGCGCCGCTTGCGGTCGTTGATGCCGCAGCGTTCACCCTGGTAATGCTGCACTTCATCTTTTCCGGCGACAAACAGATCGATGCGTGCTCCGGAAAAAAATACGGCGCGGCGATGGCGGGACACAAAGCACAGCCCGATATCCATGGATGTCGCCAGCCGTTCCAGGCGGTCCGTGTCCGGCAGCATGCCGCGCACGGCCTGGTCAACCCGCTCCAGGAGCAGGGCCGGATCATGCCAATCCAGTTCCAAGGTGGCTCGTTCCAGGGCCGCGTGGGCGATCATGGTCATGAAGGCGCCCGGCACGCCGTGTCCGGCGCAGTCAACGACGCCGAACAGGCAACCGTGGTCATTCTCCCGGTAGAGATAAAAATCTCCGCCAACCACGTCGCGCGGCTGCCAAAGGACAAAATACCGCCCGTGCAGACGGCTGTTCAGCTGACGGGTCGGCAGAATGACCTGCTGAATGAGGCTGGCGTAGCGGATGCTTTCGGTCAAGCGGCGGTGGGTGGTGGTCAGTTCGTCGTTGGTTGCGGCCAGTTGCCGGGTGCGTTCGGCCACGCGACGCTCAAGTTCCGCAGTGTGGGACTGGACCTGCTCGGCCATGGAGTCAAAGGCGGTCGACAAAACGCCGATTTCGTCGCTGCGGTCGGAATGAAGACGGATATGATAGCGGCCTTTGGCCATCTGGCGGGCGGATTCGGTCAGGATGTCGAGAGGACGCAGAACAATGCGGTTAAAGCCGATGGTCACGGCCAGAATAAGCAGCAGCAGGGTCACGCCGCCGCCGGCCAGACTGAGCCGGACAAAACCAGAGGACAGCACGCTGGTCGTGTCCGGATTGACCATACTGATGACTGTCCAGCCCAGTTCCGGCAAGCCGGTCAGAGCCGTCATCCGCCGGCCATGGATGGTCTGGGTTTCGAGGACGGCAATCGGCTGTTCCGACTCGGAGATGGAGGCCAGGGCCTGCTCCATGGCCTGACGATCCGCGTCCGAAGCCAGTTCGGCATAAATGGTTTTGGTCGCGTCGGGCTTGGCCATGGCCGCGTATTCGATCCTCTCCGGATCGGGATGGGCGACAATGCGCCCCTGACTGTCGATCACGCAGCTCATGGCTCCAGGCGAACGCGGGGTGAGCATGGTTCGCAGAAATCCGTCCAGCTGCATGCCGGTGCCGACCAGCCCTAGGGGCATGCCGGCCATGTTGCGGACCTGCACGTTGATCCACAGTTTGGTTTCCTTCAGCGTGGCATCGGGATTGACATTGAGGGTGTAGTCTGTCGGATGATCCATGGTCGTGAAATACCAGGCGTCATCGTCCTTGCTCCGGTCCAGGGTGTAGCGAAAACGGGCTCCGGGACTTTTGGGGTCAGCGTAGTAGTACGCCAGGGTGCGGTGATGGATGACAAAATAGGTCCGGTCGGCAAAGGCTTGGCGAAAGCCCATGGCCTCGGCCAGAAAGCGCGTTCTGGCAGCGGTGTTCTGCTCGTTGATCAGCCAGTCCCCCAGGGCGCTCAGTCCGGCGAAACGCTGGGCCATGGCCAGTTCGCGACCGACAAGAGCCTGGATCTTCTCGCGGGTCAGTTGAGCTTCGGCCATGGCCAGCTCCCGGCTCATGTCCGTGGCCAGGTCACGCAGGGCGCGATGGCCAACGACCGCCGCCAGCAGCAGGGCGGTTCCGGATACGGCCAGAAGCAGCAGGCCGATCTTGTGGCGGAGGCGGGTGGTTTTCATGGATGGTTCCTGGGCTATGCGACGCGAAAAATCCGGCCATGCGGTATTGCCGGGAATTATACCAACTTTCCAATATCTTGCAATTCGAGATTTCCTCTGTCAACAGCGGATGTCCAAGGCCGGAAGGCTGGCCGGTCGGAAGGAGAAGGTGACATGACCTTGAAGGAAAAAATTGATCTGAGCATAGCCAGGATGCGGAGACTGCTGGAACTTTACGGTCCGGACACGACCGTGGGCTGGACCGGCGGCAAGGATTCGACCGTGGTCCTGTATTTGTGGCGCATGGTTTTGGCCGAGACCGCGCCGGGAACACCCGTCCGCGCCCTGAATCTGGATACGGGGTGCAAGTTTCCGGAAGTGCTCCGTTTTCGGGACAGGCTGGCCGGGGAGTGGAACATTGATCTGCACATTGTCCGCTCCGGCATTGAGCTTCATAAATACCCGCTGGCCGCCGATCCGGTGACCTGCTGCCGCGATCTCAAGATCTCCCCCCTGGCGGCGGCCATTGCCGAGCTGAAGATTCCCGCCCTGCTGACCGGCGTGCGGGCCGACGAAAATCCACAGCGCCGCCACCGCCACTGGCTTGAAGAACACACCGGTCACGTTCGGGCCATGCCCATCCTCGAATGGTCCGAACTCGACATCTGGACCTTCCAGGTCCGCCAATCCATCCCCTGGTGCGGACTGTACGATCAGGGTTTCCGGTCCCTTGGCTGCGTGCCGTGCACATCCCGCTCCGGCCACGGCGAACGCTCCGGCCGCGACGGCCGCAAGGAAAGGCAGATGGAGCAGCTGCATAGCTTGGGGTATTTTTAGGG
>CAZYZA010000109.1:0-10389 GCA_964651415.1 uncultured Desulfovibrionaceae bacterium | reverse complement strand
GCGTATTTTGTCCACCCCGTCATACTATTTGATCTGGTAGTTATTTGATCTGGTAGTCGGAACCTGCGATGCCGTCCCGGTGCAATCCTGTCCCAAAGGATGCGCCACCGCCGGGAATTGCGTATGCGCAGCGGTTCATGCCCTTGCCGCGGGCGATAGGCGGGTTTCCTCGAAAAGAGCCCGGCTCGACAGTTGTTGTTTGCGTGTGGTAGCACAGAAACGCCGGGTGTCAGAGCAAAGAGTTCGTCTTTGTCTTCTGTGCTGAACATGCAACCCAGGAGAAGTGATGATGGATAGAATATTGCCGGTTGATCTGCAGAGTCTGTTTTTGGATGAAAATTCAGGTTGGTGCGTTTCTCTTTATATGCCGACATTTCGAGCGGGCAGAGATACGGAACAAAACCCGATCCGTTTCAAGAATCTGTTGCGCAGAGCAGACAAAATCCTTGCCGAGAACGGCGTTGAGGAGACGGCCAGACAGAAGATGTTTTCCGAATCTGAAATTTTGTTGCAGGATCGCTCGTTTTGGCAGCATCAAAGCGATGGCCTGGCGGTGTTTCTGTCCGCAGGGAAATTTCGTGTCTTCAGGCAGCCATGGGCTTTCGAGGAACTGGTGGTTGTTGCCGAGCGGTTCCATGTCAAGCCTTTGCTGCCGGCTCAGGCTGCGGACGGCGTTTTTTACGTATTGGCGATCAGTCGGAATCGGGTCCGCCTGCTGGAATGCACGCGGCACAGCGTTGCCGAGGTGGACCTCGGCGACGTGCCGCAGAGTCTGGAGGCAACCATACCCGACGGAGCATCGGAAAAGCAGTTGCAGTTTCATACGGGCACCCCTTCCGGAGCCGAAGGCCGGTCGGCCGTTTTTCATGGTCATGACGCCGGCAATGAAACAAAGGATCGATTGTTGCGATGGTTCCGGATGATTGACGACAGAGTGAAGGAGCTCGTCGCGGACGTACGTTCCCCCCTGGTATTGGCAGGGGTTGATCCTCTTTTTCCCCTGTACAGGGATGCCAATACCTTGGAAAATCTGATGGCATCAGGAATTTCCGGCAATGCCGACAAGGCAAGGCCGGAAGAATTGCGCACCCAGGCTTGGGTCCTGGTCGAGCCGTTTTTCAAAAAAAGCAGAGCCCGGGCCGTGGCGCGTTTTCGTCAGCTGGAGGGAAGCGGCCGGACAACCACGGATTTGTCGCAGGCCTTGGCCTTGGCTCATCAGGGACGGATAGAGGTTTTGTTTGTGACTGTGGGCAGACAGGTATGGGGCACGTTTGACCCCAGGTCAGCGCGCGTTGTTATTCATGACGCCCATGCCGGCGGCGACGAAGATCTGCTTGATCTGGTGACGGTTCAGACTTTGGCCAAAGGAGGCGAGATCTTTGCCTTGGCAGAGGACGAAATGCCCGGATCGGAGCTCCTGGCGGCCATACTGCGGTATTGATCGCTTGACGGTCCAAGCCCTGCGCCTGTTCGGTCAGGCGCAGGGTTCATTGTTTCGGGACCTGGACGATGAGGACGCGGTCGATCCGGTTGCCGTCCAGGTCGACGATTTCAAAGCGAAATCCCCTCCAGTTGAAATGGCGGCCCATCTGCGGCGACTCGCCTGCCTTGGCGTGGACAAGGCCAGCCAGGGTCTCGAAGGACTGACCTTCCTCCCGCAAATCCTCATCTGTTCCAAGTTTGGCCTGGACGGCGTCCAGAGTCATGAAGCCGTCCATGAGCCATGATCCATCATCGCGTTGAACCGCTTCCGGCTCGGGCTGGGATTGCAACGTGGGAATACCGCCAACCATGGCTTCCAGGATGTCGTTGAAGGTCACGATGCCTTGAGGTTTGTTCTGGCTGTCGACAACCAGGGCGAAATGCATCTGGTCCTTTTTGCGAAACATTTCGAGGAGGTTGAGGGCGCGCATGGTGCCGGGAACGGACTCAAGTGGCTGCAGATGTGCTTCCAGCTTGTGGTTTTTGCCTTGCAGAAGGGCTCCGAGGTAGTCTTTGGCCCTGATCGCTCCCAGGATGCGAAACGGGTTCCGGCCGGCCACGGGAAAGCGGGAGTGAGGGTTGGCCAGGATCTTTTGGAGGTTTGCCTCGTCGTCATCCGGATCAAGCCAGACGATTCTGGACTTGTGGGTCATCAGGGAGCTGATCTGAAGATCGTCCAGATGAAAGACCCGTTCCAACAGATCCCGTTCGGAATGTTTGACTTCGCCGTAAAGTACGGCCTCCCGGATCAACCCGCGGATGTCCTCTTCCGTGACCTGCGGTTCTTTGGGGCTTGGCAGGCCGAGGGCGTTGACCACCGTTCGCGTCGTCAGACTGAGAAACCTGACTATCGGCATGGTCAGGCGCATGAAGAGGTACATGCAGGGCGCCGTGAAACAGGACATCCTTTCCGGGTAGCTGACCGCCAGCTTTTTGGGCACCAATTCTCCGAGGATGAGAGTCAGAAAGGTGATGCCGACAAGGACCACGCCCATGCTCACGAGAGTGCTGTACGGCTCCATAACGGCGAAGCCGGCCAGGCGCTCCTGCATTCTGGCCGCCAGAGTCGCGCTGCTCACGGCTCCGGTCATGATGGCCACCAGGGTGATGCCGATTTGTGCGGTAGAGAGGAATTTGTCGGGCGTTTCCTTTAATTTCAAGGCGATGCGCGCGGATCGGCTTCCTTTGTCGGCGCGGGCCTTGAGGCGCACCTTGCGGGCCGCGACCAGGGACATTTCCGATAGGGCGAAAAAACCGTTGACGAGGATCAGGGCGGCAACCAAAAGCAGGTCAAGGTAGGGGTTGTTCACAAATGTCTCCGTAATTGAGGATTTGTGCGGAAAATGGATGCCCGGACGCAGGCCACGACAAACCCCGGTTGCCTGCAGTCAAAGGGAAACCGGGGTTTATTCGGCGCCTGGGGCGTCTCTTTTCGAAATATTTTGCTGAAGCCAACAGTCGAGAGGAAAATCAGGAAGCGCGGACGGAATCAGCCCAATGCCGACGCCACCATGGCGGCGTGGATGCCGATCACGCAGGCTGCGGCGACGATACCGAGAAGCAGTCGTTTGCCAAAATCCGAGAACATGATTCTTCTCCTTGAATTGAGCGTGGTGAATGGAGTCTGCGACGTTGTTCAACGCAGTGCACGGCTGTAGCCCAAGGCGGGAGTTGTGTCCATCGAATAGTGGCTGCGAGCTTTTTCAACTGGCTGAATTTATGCGGCAGTAACTGTTTTTTTTGTGTCCGGGCCTCTGGGAGTATCAATGCATGGACGTTTCGCGGCATGGCGTCCTCTTCTGCGAGGCAGGGGCGGCGTGGTGGGTGATTTTCAGGACGAGGCCGGAGATCGGCGCGGTTTGATGTTGGTGCGGCCTGAAGTCCGGCAAGCAGGGGCTGAGCCGGATCGGGCCGTCCTTGGCGGCTGTTGATTGGAGCGGATCAGGGAGGCATTGTGCATGAGGTGATGGTGCTGGTTGAAAAGTTGGCCCGGGTTCTGATGTCGCGCGGTGAGCGCATGGCCACGGCCGAATCGTGTACCGGCGGTCTGGTGGCCGGGGCTCTGACCGAGCTGGCCGGGAGTTCCCAATGGTTTGAGGGATCGGTGGTCGCCTATGACAACCGGGTAAAGACCAGATTGTTGGGTGTCAGTGAAGACGTGCTCGCGCGCCATGGCGCAGTCAGTCGGGAGTGCGCGGAGGCCATGGTCCACGGGGTCTGCGGTCTGTTCGACGTGCCGGTGGGCGTGAGTTTGTCGGGCATTGCCGGCCCGGGCGGCGGGAGCATTGAAAAGCCGGTGGGCCTGGTCTGGGTGGCGTGGCAGCGTGATGGTCGAGTCTGGAGCAGGGACTTTGTCTTTGCGGGGAATCGACGACAAATCAGATGGCAGGCCGTGCAGGCGGCTCTTGTCGAACTTGCTGATGCATAAAAAACGGCGCACCGGTCAGGATGCGCCGAAAAAAACGGGAGTGGCTCCGGATACGGGTTGTTAGTTCACGTAGTCCCCGCGGTTGAATTTGAATTCTTCCGTGGTGGTCAGGATGTCCAGTTCTTCGACCATGTTCGCCAAGCGCGAACCCTGGCTGGACTTATGGGCCAGATCTTCCTTGACCGATTGAATGTTTTGCTTGATGTCCGCGAGCAAGGTGTAACCCTCGCGCAGACTGCCGTCCTTGGTTCCGATGATTTGGGAATAATTTTCCCATTGGGAAAGCAGGGCATCCATTTTGTCCATGACCGTCTGCTCTGTGGGGTTTAGCAGCTGAGTTGTCTGCATGGCCTGGTCGAGTCGGACCGCAGGCACTACGGGGGTTGCTCCCGTGATGGATTGAGCCGGCGTTCCGGACTCAAGTTCCTGAGCCAGGGCTTGGGCAAAGCCCTGGTCGGGAGTGGTCCGGGCAGCGTTTTTTTGTTGGTGCTGCAGGGCAGCCAATTGATCCAAAGTGACTTTCATGGCCATCTCCTTCCTTTTTGAATCGAATTAAGCAAAGTCCCTGCCAATCTGAGATGCAAATGAAATATTTGAAAAATTTTAAATCTGGGTCGCTGATGGCGGCAAAGGTTGCCCACTTGGCTCGCTACTGCTGCGCAAGGTGTAGCAGTCACAGGGGACAGCGGTCAATCCGGCCGGAAGGACAGGCGAAATGAACTCATTCTGGGATTTGGCCGTGGCTCAGTTGCTGGACGGCGGTTTGGTTGTTTATCCGACCGAGACGTTTTACGCACTGGGGTGTCTGGCGACTCTGGACCGCGCCGTTGAGCGGATTTTTTCGGTCAAGGGCCGCTCCAGCAACAAGCCTTTGCCGCTGATCGTTTCCGATTGGACCATGGCCCACGCCCATCTGCGTTTTTCCGAAGCCGAGCAGAAGCTGGCCAGGAAGTTCTGGCCGGGTTCTTTGTCCATAATCCTTGCAAGTACGGGTATCAGCGCTTTGGCCCGGGATGCTGACGGGCTGTCTGCAGTGCGGATGTGTCCGCATCCTTTGGCACGACGTCTGTGCAGCCTGGCAGGCGGGCCTCTTGTTTCGTCCAGCGCCAATTTGAGCGGGGAACTTCCGGTCAGCGACCCCGGCGTTCTTGATTCGCTTCTGCTTGAGAAGGCTCAGGCCCTGGTGCTTGATGAACACCCTTGGCCGGCAGGGGGGCTGCCTTCAACCCTGGTGCGAATGCTGGACGACGGAACTCTGCTTGTGGTGCGCGAGGGCGCCGTGTCGACAGGGGATTTGGCGGCAGTTGGTTATGAAGTTCGCGTTGCCGATACGTGCGGGGTAAAAGATATTGAATCTGGATTGACTGCCGGCAAGGGTTGACGAGTTGTCGGTTAAAAAAATTGTACTCAGCGGGAGGCTGTCTGGGTTGCAGCTCCGCCTCAAAGATCAAGCATATCAGCGCGTTATTTTTTTCGGAGTGCTTTTTTTAGGGCAGTCCGACGCTTGGCCTGTACTTTGCTAGATAGAAAACAACTTCCTCTTTTTGCCAAAATCGGCTCCCGTATCGTCAGGTACGGGGGCCGATTTTGTTTGAGGGCTTGACTGGCAGATTCTTCAGGTTCTTGCCTGCTCCGCTTGCGGCATAGGCCGCATTTTGTCGGATAATTTCCCTTTTTTCCATCGTTGGTGGTTCAGAAATCTGTCTTGCCAGGGCGATTCCAGCCGGTAAAAAAAATTGGTCTGACCTCGGGGCTGATGTCACGGCTTCGCTTCAGGCTCTTTTTAGCTTCAGGTCTATAAAAAAAACTGCTAAGGGATAGGCACGATAACAGATTACTCTTGAAGCGCGAGGACTTCATGCTGCCTATTCAGGATTTTTTCATGTCGTGTGCGGCTTGCGGTTTGAGAACCGTGGCGCGTAACCCTTTCCCCACAGTGGACGTTGTCTTGTATCGTCCAGAGCAAGGGATTTTGCTCATTGAGCGCAGGAATCCTCCTCATGGCTGGGCTTTGCCCGGTGGCTTTATCGATTACGGGGAAAGCGCGGAGCAGGCGGCAGTGCGTGAGGCCCGGGAGGAAACGGGGCTGCAGGTAACGTTGACCGGATTGCTTGGCGTTTACTCGCGGCCGGATCGCGATCCCCGGTTTCACACCTTGAGTGTGGTGTTCATGGCTGCCGCCGGTTCCGATGCCGAGCCTTTGGCCGGCGATGACGCACGACGGGCCCGCTTTTTTCCGCTTGATCTTCTGCCCCGGGATATTGCTTTTGATCACCGCGAAATCATAGCTGATTTTGCTCAACACATTCGGGTTGGAGCGCATGATCACACCGCCTCATGACATCATATTTCTGACGTCGGAGATTTATCCTTTTTCCAAGTCCGGCGGTCTGGCCGACGTCATGGGCATCCTGCCTTTGACCCTTTCGCGCATGGGCGCGCGCGTGGCGGTGATCACCCCGTTTTACGGCCGCCTGTCCACTGGAAAATACCCGGTACACCTGGTTCATGAAAATTGTCCGGTGGGCTTTCCGTGGCATGACACGACTGCGGACATCTACATGGCCGACTATTACGGCTTGCCCGTGTATTTTATCGAACGCGGCGAGTATTTTGATCGTCGGCAGTATTACTGCACCCATAAAGGGGATTATTTCGACAATTGCGAGCGGTTCATTTTTTTCTGTCGCGCAGCCCTGACCGCAATCCGGCACATGGGGCTTGGCGCGCGCATTGTTCATGCCCAGGATTGGCACGCGGCCCTGGCGGTGGCCTATCTCGCCTTCTGGCGGCGTAGCGATCCCTTCTGGGCCGGGATGCGTACGGTCATGTCCATCCACAATCTGGCCTATCAGGGACGCTTTTCCTACCGTCTGTTTGAGCAGTCCGGGCTTCCGGTGGAGGCCTGGAATATGGAGGGGGTAGAATTTTATAATAGTTTTAACCTGATGAAAGCCGGCATCGCCTATGCCGACAAAATCACCACGGTCAGCCCCAGCTATGGCCTGGAAATCATGACTCCGGAATTCGGCTGTGGTCTGGAGGGTGTTCTGCGTCGGCGCCAAGCCGATCTGATCGGCATCCTCAACGGTGCGGACTATTCCATCTGGAGTCCGGACCAGGACCCTGTGCTGGAGTGCACGTATTCGGCAGAGAGTCCCGAGGGCAAGGAAGCGTGCAAGCGCCATCTGCTGGAGCTGCTGGGTTTAAAGAAGCGTTTGCTGCAACGCCCTGTGCTCGGTTTCATTGGCCGTTTGCGAGGGCAGAAGGGGATTGATGTCCTGCTCGATATCATTCCCGAACTGATGAAGCTGGATGTCGGCCTGGTAGTGCTTGGCGAGGGGCGGGCGGAATTTGAGGCCCAACTGCTGGCGGTCATGGAGGATTATCCCGGACTGGTGGCGGCGATTATCGGCTATACAGAGGAAATGTCCCATCTGATTCAGGCCGGGACGGACATTTTTCTGATGCCGTCGCGGTACGAACCGTGCGGTCTGACCCAAATGTACAGCCTGAGCTACGGCACGCCGCCGGTGGCCACGGCTGTTGGCGGGTTGCGTGACACCATCGTTCCCTATCCGCAGGAGGGGGCAACGGGTTTCATTTTCGACACGCCGACTTCAGAAGCGTTGCTGGAGGCAACCCTGCAGGCGGTTTCGGTCTGGGAGGACCGTGTAACCTGGTCGAAGATTCAGCTCAACGCGATGACCGCCAATTTTTCCTGGGAAAAATCTGCCCGTCGATATATGGATGTCTACAAATCGTTGCATCATGACCTTGTCTTTTAGCGGAGGACACTATGAGCATTGAAAAGAAATATTTGAAGTCGAAAGAAGTCTGCAAGGTAACTTTTGTCATTCCGTCCATGGAGTTCGGCAAGCCGGACACGGCTTTTCTGGTGGGCGAATTCAATGAATGGAGCTTGGACTCTTTGCCGATGAAAAAACTCAAGGACGGTTCGTTCAAGCTGACCATCGACCTGGAAACCGGCCGGGAATATCAGTTCCGCTACCTGCTGGACGGCGAACGCTGGGAAAATGACGGGGTTGCGGATAAGTACGCATACTGCTCTTTCGGCAATTGCGAAAATTCCGTTGTCCAAGTTTGAGTTCGGAGGCGCGACGGTTGTTCGATAATCGTTTGTGCGTTGCATTTTGTCTGTGAAACCCGTAGCTAGCCGGCATTCATTTCACAACAAGGAGCACGATTATGGACGCGCAACAACCCGCTTACAAGGATATCGCGCCCCGTTTACGGGGGCTCCGGGACGCCATGGACATGAGCGTGGACGAGATGGCCGCGCAACTGGCTGTCACTCCGGCGGAAGTTCTCAAGTACGAGTCCGGCGATCACGAGATTCCGGTCAGTTATCTGTTCAACATGGCTCAGGTTTTTCAGGTGGACCTGACCGTGCTCATTTCCGGCAAGGAAGCGCACCTGCATACCGCCTCCCTGGTCCGCAAGGGCAAGGGCATGAGCGTTGAGCGCCGCAAGGACTATGATTACAAAAGTCTGGCCTACCGTTTTGTCGGACGGAAAATGGAACCCTTTGTGGTCAAGGTTCCGCCCAAAGATCACAGTGCCCTGACCTTTAACGAACATCCCGGCCAGGAGTTTATCTACGTTCTGTCCGGCAAGCTTGAGATCACCCTCGGTTCCACCGTTCATGTCATGGAGCCTGGGGACAGTCTGTATTTCACCTCACGTACTCCGCACGCCCTGCGCGGGCTCGACGGCCAACCGGCCGAGTTTCTGGATGTGATTATTTAGGGGCCGGACCTTGTGTCCGGTCCCAAAACGTTCGCAATCCAGAAACACCAACTGCAAGGAGTACCCCATATGATCGCCAAGCTTCGTCCCTCATCCTATGAGGAATTTCAGGCTGCCTTTTCCCTGGATATCCCCGAAAAATACAATTTTGCCTTTGACATGGTCGACGCGGCCGCAGCCGCAGATCCGACCCGTCTGGCCATGGTCCATGTCGACGACGCCGGCACGCGTCGCGAATACACCTTCGGCTATTTTTCCGAACAGTCGAGCCGTCTGGCCAACGCCCTGCAGGCCATGGGCATTGGTCGGGGCGACAAGGTCATGATCATTCTCCACCGCCGGGTGGAGTTCTGGACGACCATGCTTGCCCTGCACAAACTCGGCGCCCTGGGCGTGCCGTCGCCGGCACTGCTGACCGCCAAGGACATCACGTACCGGGTCAATTTTGCCTCCATCAAAGGCGCCATTGTCGACATGTCGGTGCGGGCCACGGTGGAAGCGGCCAAGGCGGAATGTCCGACCCTGACTGTGCAGGTCCTGGCCGGCTTGGACGAGGACGAAGGGGACTGGAGCAGCTTTGCCCGCAGTGTCGCGGATGCTTCCCCCGTTTTTCCCCGTCCGGCCGATGCGGCCTGCGGCCAGGATCCGGCGACCATCTTTTTTTCCTCCGGCACCACGGGTCACCCGAAAATGGTCCTGCACAATTTCAACTATCCGTTCGGACATGTCATGACCGCGTCCTATTGGCATGACATTGAGCCGGGCAACCTGCATCTGACCGTGGCCGACACGGGCTGGGCCAAGTCGGTCTGGGGCAAGTTTTACGGCCAGTGGCTGGCCGGCGGCGTGGTCTTTGTCTGGGATTTTCGCGGCAAGTTCGAGCCCGCCAGGTTGCTGCAGGTCATTGCCGACCACAAGATCACCAATTTCTGCGCTCCGCCGACCATCTATCGGTTCCTGATCCGCGAAGATCTGGACAAGTACGACCTGTCGGCCCTGCGCCACTGCACCACGGCCGGGGAGTTGCTGAACGACAGCGTCTTCACGGCCTGGGTCGAAAAACTGGGCATGCCCATCTACGAAGGCTACGGTCAGACCGAGACCACCCTGCAGATCGCCACGTTTCCGTTCATGACGCCCAAGGCCGGGTCCATCGGCAAGCCCTGTCCGGGTTGGGACATTGTCCTGCTTGACGAAAACGATGAGCCCTGTCCGCCCGGCGTGGAAGGTGAGATCTGCATCCGCATCGAGCCCACCCGCCCGGTCGGTCTGTTCTCCTGCTACCTGCAGGACGAGGCCAAAACGCAAAGCGTCATGACCGGCGGTTACTACCGCACCGGTGACAAGGCCTGGATGGACGAGGACGGTTACTTCTGGTTTTTGGGCCGCATTGACGATCTGATTAAAAGTTCCGGGTATCGCATCGGGCCGTTTGAGGTGGAAAGCGCCCTCATCACCCATCCGGCCGTGGTCGAGGCGGCCGTGACCGGCGTGCCCGATCCGGATCGCGGACAGGCCGTCAAGGCCACGCTGACCCTGGCTGCCGGCTATGAACCGTCCGAGGCCCTGACCAAGGAACTCCAGAACCACGTCAAGAAAGTGACCGCGCCGTACAAGTACCCGCGCATCATCGAATACGTGCAGGAACTGCCCAAGACCATCAGCGGCAAGATCAAACGCGCCGAGATCAGGGCCAAGGACGAAAAATA
>CAZYZA010000108.1:0-10426 GCA_964651415.1 uncultured Desulfovibrionaceae bacterium | reverse complement strand
ACGCGTCCGCTGGTGGCGTTGACTGTGCCGTCAATGGCGGTGTCCAGGGATTCTAGGAACAAAAGCTCCTCTGCGGTAAAGGCTCCACCTGCTGTGGGTTTGACAGAAATGAAATTCTTCTTTGCCCTGGAATTGCTGTTATAGTAAAGGGTGTAGGAATAGGAGCCGATAGTCAGCTTGTCCTCGGGTGGGTTTTGAAATCCTGGCCAATCAGAATCGTGGCTTGTAATTAAGCCATTTGTCGAATTGTTAAAGGCGCCCTTTCGATCCAAATGCGTCCACTGAGCGATTTCCGCTGCGCGGACAAAGTTGACGAACTTTTTGGCCCGGGCGTTCTGGATCAGGTCCTGACCCTTGAGCACCGCGCCGATGATCAGGCCGATGATGACCAGCACGATGGCCATTTCGATGAGGGTGAAGCCGCCCTGCTGTCCTGTTGCTTTCCGCATGTGTTACTCCTTGTGCTGTGTGTTCCGGCCGGGTGCGCCACTTGGCTTGGCCGCATGTCCATGGCGCCCATGTGGGGTCCATGCGTCCGTTGCCATCCGTTGGTTAAAAAAATGTTTGGGCCTTGTTTTTTTTGATCATTTACCAACCATTGTCTGACGTTTTGCCTAGCACGGGCAGTTCCTGGCCACAAGCCGGACGTGCCGGGCGCGTATATCCTCCCTCATGATGTAAGTCAGGGCATCGCCAAGCCCAGCTCGCGAACCTTGGCGTTGTCCGGATAATCTCTTTGCAGCCGTTGCTGTTCGGCTCGTGCCTGGTCGAATTTGTTTTGGCCGAGCAAAGCCTGGACCAAATTGATTCCGGCGGACACGCCGCCGCGACGTTCATGGACAAGACCGGCAAAAATATCTTCCGCATAGGCGAACTGCCCCTTGCGTAAAGCCAGCGCGCCTTCCCATTTGCGGGCCAGACTGCCTTGGGGACCTGCCAATTGTCGGAGTTGCGCCAAGAGGGCTTCAAATTCGGTCAGGTCTTCGTGGGCCCAGGACAGGGCCAGTTGGCGGTCCAGGTCCATGATGCGCTGGTTGAGCTTGGCCCGCTGCGTGAACAGCTGCTCCAGTTCAAGGGTGGGCCTGGCCAGGTCCTCAATGCCGACTCTCGCCTGGACCGGAGGGGCGATTTTGGGCGGGGTGCTGAGTAGGGGTATGACCGTCGAGGGCGCGACCGGTTCCGGCGCTGGCGCTGGAGTGGCATTGACCGTTACGGGTTCTGATTCCAGATAGTCTTCGGGCTGCTGGTATTTGACCTCCATTTGCGGCCCGATGCGATCTAATTCCCCGTGCAGCCACCAGATCAGTCCATACCCGGCAACGCTGACGCAGAGCAGGATGGTCAGAAAAATGACAAGGCGCTTGGTCAGTCCGACCGCGCCGGGGGCGTGACGGGGCATGGGCACGCCGGATCGGCGGGTCTCCTCGCGGGAGACTTGCTGCAGGCTTTTGTAAATAAGACTCATCCCACGACCCGAATGTGCATAACAATGACCAGTTCGCGGGTTTCCTCCACATCCTGGCGGGCGTTGAACAGCCATCCCAGTCCGGGCACCTTGCCCATGCCGGGTACGGCGTTGTCGGCCTTTCTCATATTTTTGTAGATCAAGCCGCCCAGGATGACGGTGTCACCGTCGCGGGTGCGGACATTGGTGTTGACGTTGCGCACGTCGACTACGGGAAGGGTCACGGTGGAGCCGTCGACAAAGGTTGTCTCCTTGGAAAGATCAACCTGGCTGGTGATGGGGAAGACGTCCAGATCAACACTGCCATCGTCGTTGATAAAGGGCACCACGCCCAGCATGACGCCTTCGAAAGCGGAGGCCGTGTCTGTGCTGATGCTGATGGAATTGTCCTGGGTATTGGTTTCGCGGGTGATTTCTTTGATATAATTTTTGGTTGTGCCGGAGGTGACCAGGGCGGGCAGTCCGTGTCGGGCGCGCACATGAGGGTTGGAAACCACTTTGACGCCGCCAAAGGTCTGCAAGGCGTTGATGGTTGCTTGAAAAATGGAGTCCACGGTGTTGACGGCGGTAATGGCCGGGTCGCCCAGAACAATGGCGGTCAGGGCGGAGCCGGATTCGCCTCGGGTGCCAAGGCCTGTTTCCGCGTTGACGCCCAGGCCATACTGATAGCCCCGGCCGTCATGCACGCGACGCTGTACGAAGTTCCAGTCCACGCCCAAGTCAAATCCGTCGGCGAGCGTCACTTCCAGAATCTGGGCGTCAATGATGACCTGTTTGCGAAATTTTCCCCGCAGCCGGTCGATGACTGCGCCGATGGTGCGCATGCGCTTCGGGCTGGTCTGCACATAGATGGTGCCGGAAACGGGGTTGAGTGAAAACAGGCCCATCTGACCATCGGCACCGGCCATGATAGCGGCAATGTTCTGCCTGATGCCGTCATAGACGGAGTTTTCTTGAACCCCCTTGCCTTGGGACGAAGCAACTTGGAAGGTGCCGCTTAGGTTGTTGTTGGCGTTGTCTGCATTGGAGCTGCCAAAGATATCGCCACCGGCCTGCATCGTGACCTCGGAGCGGGCATTCATGAATTCCAGGTCAAAGATGCGTTCTTCGAAACGCTGCACGGTCAGCACGTTGTCGCGGACGAACCAGTGAACGTCGTAAGCATCAAGCAGGGATCGGACGATTTCGGCGGACAGGGCGTTTTCGAAGCTGATAGTCACACGGTTTTCCAAAGAAAGATGGGGGTCGATAACCAAATCAAGGCCGGCGTTGCGGACGACAATGAACAACACGTCGTTCAGCGGTTCATTACGCACGGAAATGGAGATGCGAGTTTCCTCCAGAGGATTGTATGTCGGCAGCTCGGGTTCAAGCTGCGGCAGCGGGGAGGGGGTGGCCCGCTCCAAAGTTTCTCTTTCCCGTTCGCGGGCTCTGCTTAGCTCCTGTTGCTCCTTGTTCAGGGCCTGGTGCAGGGATTCGTAGGCATGAGTGTTGGAGAGCCGCTCTCTGTCCTGGTTCGGGGCGCAGGCCGAAAGAACGAGAAGAAAGATGACACAGGGCAGGAGATGTAGTGGAAATCTAATTGGCATGGCGTTGCATGGTCTCCAGTTGTTTCAGCAATTGCATGGCCTGCTGGGCGTCGAGGGTCATGGTCGTGCCCCGAACCGGGTCGGCCACGGCGGTCACGTCGGACGGCGGGGGGGCGGTTGGGATCGGCGAGGGCTCGGCGGCTTTTTCCAGGCGGACCGAGAGCGGTGGAATCCATGGCGTCAGTTCAGCCTGACCGCCTGTCCGGAGCATTACGCCCTGGGGAGTGATTTTCTGAATCACGCGGCCATCGGGCAAGGCGTCGCCCTGGCGAAAGACGCGGCCATCGATCATGGCCAGGCGTTCCCGCCCGCGTGACAAAATCATGGTCAGGTTTGTGGCCGCGCGTCCTTCCTTGCGGGGGCTGAGCAGCGAGGCGTCGAGCAGTTCGATGGCCGCTTGCGCAGGCTGGGCCTCGGTCCAGGCTATGGCGAGGCGCAACAAGGTCCGATCTTTTTCGTCTGGCAGGGATACTGTCGTGTTTTCGGGAAGTTGCGGGCGCAGGGTGAGATTTTGTTTTTGGACTGTGGCCAGGGTCCACCAGATAAAGGCGGGAACAAGGCACCAGGTCACGCCGAAAAGCAGCAGGCGGAGGGCAAAGGCGTGGCGTTGAGCGTGCATCTATTCTTTCGCTCCTTGCTCCAGCATGAGGGAGAAAAAATTGGTGTCCAAGTCAAGGCGGAAGTCCTGTTGGACGACACGCAGTCCTGCCCGGTCCAGAGATTTCAGGAAATCGGTGTACACAGCCTGAGCCTGAGTCAGGCCCAGTTCGATGCTGCCTTCCAGGCGTACGCGGACAAGGTCTGCGGCATACGTGATTTCGAGCGCCTGGACACGGCAGGACGGCGGGCGCAGCCGGGCCACGGTGTTCCAGAGAAGGGCTGCAGGCGGTGCGGACTGGGCCTGTCGAAGCTTTTGAGCCGTTTCCAATCCCCGTGCCAGTGCTTCCCTGTCTTGGTCGGGGAATCGGTTGGTCAGCGCGAGGGCGTTCAGCGTGGAGAGCAAGTCGGTCTTATGGCTCTGCAGCAGTTTTCCGTCGTGTTCAATCCGTTCGGCCTCGCCATGCAGCCACCAGCCCGCACCGCCAAGGAACAGGCCGGCCGCGAGCGTCGTTGCCCAGAGCCATTTTTCCCATGGTTGCAGGCGGGCCAGGGTTCGATCAGCCACGGGCGTGAACGCGCTCTTGTCGTCCAATCGTCCGATCAGATCGGGAAGGGCGGTGTGCCAGATTTCGGAGCCATGATGCATGGCCCGCACAGGCAGAACTTCCATGGGTTGGGACTGCTCCGGCGGCCGCATCGGGGCCTGGCTCCAGCCTTCGATCCAGACCGTGTGATCGACGTCAAAGCCAAGATCCCGTTCCGCCTGGCGCATCTCGTGCATTGCTGCGCTGACGCTGGCGCGAAAGTCTGGTCCGTGGTCGTCGGACAAGGCGAAGCGTCTGGTCCAAAGAATGTCGCCGTTCCGGCCGGACATGAGAATCAGGGTCAGGGGCAGGTGCAGGATCAGGGTCACGGTCTGTCCACGGGGCCGGGAGGGTAGCAACCCCTGGAGCAGAGTCACGCTGTCGTGCAGCAGGAAGCCGCTGGAAGATCGTTCACCCAGGGCTTCAAGACGGGCGCGTTGTTGCTTTGGGACCAGTTGATAGGCCAAAAGCGTTTGAACGCCGGTCTTTTTCTTGGCCAAAATATGTAATTCAAGATCTTCGGTCAGCTCACCGTTACGCTGCAAGATGCGTTGGGCCAGGACATGGGCATATTTGGGCGCGGCGTCGACGAGCATGACTCCGGGGCCGGGCGCGGCGTGGAAATCCGTGATCAGCGCATGCCAATTTGAAGGGATTTCATCGTCCTGCAAAGGCTCAAACTGGCCGGGAGAGAGTGCGAATCGCCCTCTGCTGCAGTCCAGCACAAAGGGTGGAAAACGGACGGCGTGCGCGGCCAAAGGTATGGGCTGCTCAGCGGGGTGGGGTTCTCCGGCATCGTTCTTGGGCTGAAATGCGCTGTCCGGAGCCGAATCGTGCGTTGCCGGAGACTGATATCCGGAGGATTCAGCAGGCATCTCGGCATTCTCCGCTCGACCTGCCTGCTGCGGTGAACTCGTTGGCTCGGCGACCGGCGGAACAACCGGAGGGGGGAATTCAGCCAAAGGCGGCCCGGATGGTTCGAGCAGGGCGTGAGGGGCGTCAAGCCATGTCTCCGGTGACTGCGTCAGCCCTTGCTGGGTCAATTCTTCAAAGTCAGTCCTGTCCGGCGAAGTTTCTGGCGCGTGGGCGCTTGCGGGCAGGGGCGCGCCACCGGTCCGGAGCGCATCGGACGGCAGGCTGTCTCGGATGGTCTCTTCGGAAAAAAAGTTGTCGTCCAAGGCGAGAAGCGGCGTGGAATCGGGGATGAGTTCACTCTTGAGATCCGGCTGGTCGGGCTTGGAAGCCACGGGTGGTGTTTTTTTGGAATCGTCCATGCCGAGCCTGGTTCAGGGTTGATTGCGTTCGGGGATGAGGAAATGCCCTTCAAAGTGCATGTCGTAGCGCTCCGGTTCCTGGTCTGCGGATTGTTCCTCGGAAGAGGGCTGGTCAACGCGGAGGACGCGCAGCATGGATGGTTGGAACCAGTAATCACCGGGCCGGGGCAGGGCGTTGGACGCGATCAGGACGACTCCGGCGACATCTTCCCAGGGCAGGACGCGGCTGATGCTGACGGGGTAGATGCGCCAATTTTGCGGCTCAAGGCCAATCTGTCGAACCTCGGCGGCGGTATCCCGCCACATGGCGATTCTCGGTTGTTCCAGGCGTGCCGCGGCGATGCGTGTTTCCAGCTCGGATGTTTCCTGTTGCAGCACCGCGGCCATGGCTCCGGCGCTCAGCGCGCGCTGCAAGGCGTCGGCGAAATACACACCGCCAGCGGTCAGGGCAACGACTGCGGTCAAGGTCAGGAGCCAGTGCGAACGGGTGGACATGTCAGACTCCTATCTTGGAGATCAAATCGTACACGGGCAGGAGCAGACCGATCATGATCATGGCGAAAAGTCCGCCCAGCACGATCATGATCATCGGTTCCAGAGTCTTGGACAGAACCTGGACCAGGCCGTTCATTTTGTCGCGGTAGAGTTTTGCCACGTAAGAGGCCTGGTCGTCGAGCCGTCCGGTCATTTCTCCCACCGCGAGCATGCGAATGGCGAAGGGATCAAGGGCTTTATGCTGGCGCAGTGAGGCGGAAAGCATGGTTCCGGCCTTAATGGAGTTCTGTGCTCCGAGCAAGCGTTCCCTGTAGACCTCATTGGTCGTGGCGTCGGTAATCATCTGCAGGGCCCGCAGCACGCCGATTCCGGCTCCGATCATGATGCCCAGATATTCTGTGGCTCTGGCCACCAGGGAGGTGTGCACCACCACGGAAAGGATGGGTACGCGCAGGCTCAGGGCGCTTAGGGCGTATCGAATTTTATAAACTTTACGGCGTAAAATGACCAGGACCACGCCGCTCGCCGCTACGACCAGAACCGTCCAGCCGAACCAGTTCTGCAGCCAATCGGAAATGGCGATGAGCAGGCGAGTCGGCCAGGGGAGGACGATGTTCATGTCCTGAAACAGGCCGACCAGTTGCGGCACCACGTACCAGAACCAGAACACAACGGCCAAAAGTACGACCACGAACAGAAAGGCCGGATACGTCAGTGCCCGTTTGGTGGCGCTGACGATTTCATGAATGTGCAGCAGGTGGTCGCCGCCTTTTTTGAGCATTTGGTCCAGCCGGCCGGTTTCCTCGCCAATGGTGACCATGTGCTGGATCACGAACGGGGCAAGATGGGGATGTTTGGTCAGCGCCTCGGAAAAGGTCTGGCCGGACTGGATGTCGGCGCAGATGCATTGGATGGCGGTTTTGAGTCTGGGGTTCTTGGTGTCCGCGAGGATCTCTTCCAATCCGTTAAGAACAGTTACACCCGCGCCGATAAGCATGCCCAGGTTGTTGTAAAATTCGGCCAATTCCAGACGGGTGATGCGGCCGAGTCCGATGGATGTCACTTGTACTGCTGTGTTGATGAGCTTGGGCAGCGGGTTGACCTCCAGCGCGATGCCGCCGCCGTGCTCAATGTAGCGCAAGGCGGCCATGGGGTCGGACAGGGGCAGGTCGACCACGCCGGACTGGATTTTACCGGATTCCGTCAGGAGCTTGTAGCGAAAGAGGTGCATGCTCAATCCTTAACTTCTGGCCGGGCTGGTCATGGCATAGCGGGAGCTGCCAAGGACGCGTTGTAGCTCGCGGACATTGGTTTGGCCGGTCAAGACCTTTTTGACACCCACATGGAACATGGTTGTGAAGCCTTGACTGATAGCGAGATTTTCCAGAGCGTGCAAGGATGCATTTTCTTCCAGAAGTTGGCGTAGTTCCGGGGTAATGAGCAGAATTTCATAGAGCAGGGTGCGACCGCGAAATCCCGTCTGTCCACAGGCCGGGCAGCCCTTGCCCTGGTAAAGGGTATCGGTTTGTACGCCCAGGTAGGCCAGTTCCATTTCGCTTGGCGAGTATGGTTCTGTGCACTGCGCACACAGGGTGCGTGCCAGTCGCTGGCTGACCACGGCCACCAGGGATTCGGCCATGGACAGATGGTCCAACCCCAATCCGAGAAGACGGGGGATGGCGCCCAGGGCGGTGTTGCTGTGCAGGGTGGACAGGACCAGGTGGCCGGTGGTGGCCGCTGTGATGGCGGTCTTGGCCGTCAGTTCGTCGCGCATTTCGCCGATAAGGATGATGTCCGGATCATGACGCAGGAAATAGCGCATGGCGTTGGCGAAGTCATAGCCGGCGGCCTCGTTGACCTGGGTCTGCCGGGCCAGGGGTACGATGTACTCGATGGGGTTTTCCACGGTCAGTACGTTTTTTCCCAGCAGGTCCAGGGAAGACAAGCCCGCGACCAGAGTCGTTGATTTGCCTGATCCTGTGGGCCCGGTCAGCAGGATGATGCCGAAAGGCTCCTGAAAAGCCAGGGCCAGACGGTCAAGGTCCTCTGGCAAAAATCCGAGGGCGCGCAGGCTGAAGGTGCCGCGTTCCTGGGGCAGGAGACGCAGGACAAGGTTTTCGCCGTAGGGCGTGACCAGTGAGGATGCTCGGATATCGAATTTGCGGTGCAGCAGGGTGACGCTCCAGCGTCCGTCCTGGGGCAGGCGCTGTTCTGAAATGTCCATGCCCGCGCCAAGCTTGATGGTGCTCAAAACACGTTTGAGCGTTGGCGGGTAGAAGCGCACGCTTTTGAGCACGCCATCCACGCGGAAGGCGACGTTGATGCCATGTTCCATGGGGCGGATATGGATGTCCGACGCACGCTCCTTGATGGCCAGCAGCAGTAGGTATTCCACGAAACGATCCGGGCTGGTGGTCAGCGTGGTGTCGTTGGCCAGGGTTCGGGCCTCGCGCTCCAGGATGTCTTCGACAGGGTTTTCAAGGAAAAAGAAATAGTTGTAGATCGAAGATACGATTTTTGTTTCTTCTGCCAGGAGAAAGCGGGGTTTTTTGCCGGTAAAGCGCAGGCATGCCTGTTCCATGGCCGCGTCAGGCAGGCCGGATGTGGCCATGAGCACGGCGTCATCGACTTGGCGCAAGGGAAACAGGCGCAGATTGAGGCACGTGCCAAGATTGAAGCGACGCAGCAGGGCCATGTCCGGGGATTCCTTGTCCAGATCGACATGTTCGAGGCGAAGCTGGGAGCTCAGGGCGTGGATCAGGTCGAACTCTGAAACAATGCCGATGCCGGTCAGTACCTGTCCCAGCTTTTGACCGGTGACGTTTTGTTCCTGCAGTGCGTATTGGATGTGGCGGTCGGAAAGGAGGCCTTTTTCCTTGAGCAGATCGCCGAGGCGGATGGGCGGTTGAGTCATGGTTGGTGTGTCGTTGCGGCTGAAGTTGCTGGGAAACGGAGCCAGAAATAGGTTGCCGGGTCAAGGACTCCGGTCACCGGCAAGCCCACGGAGCGCTGAAAATCACCGATGGCATACCATGTGGGGCTGTTGAGCAGGCCGCTGGCCGGCTTGGTCAGAAAACCCAGTTCGCGCAGGCGGTGCTGGGCCAGGAGAACCATGGGGCTGGTCTGGCCGGGCGCAGGAGTATCGATGGGAAATTCCGAAGACCAGAAAACGAGCCACGCCGGTCGAGATTCCATTGCTGTCGGCCATGCCATGGCTAGCCAATTTGGATTTGTTCCAGGCTGCTCGGGCAAGTTTTCCAGGACGGCCATGGCCACTGTTGGCGGCAGGGCGGAGAGAAGGATTTCCGGCTTTCTTTCGTTGACAGCCTGCTCAAGGGCGCGGGGTAGTTCCGGCCCTAGAGGCTTGCCGGCCAGGATTTCGAACGTTGCCACGGCCTGCTGGATGCTTTCCCGGTTATGGGTAGAAGGCCGTTTTGCCGGCAGGGTTGTGTCAGGCGGAGAAGTCATGCTCGTGTTTTTTGGAGTCATGAAGGTGGTGATCCACTCCCTGTCCAGACCCGGCGCGAACATTACGCCAAGTCCCGCCAGCATCAGTCCCGCCAGCGCGATGCCAAGGGCCGCGCTGACGCGCCGGTCCGCGTGGCGGGCAATGCCGGCGCAGCCTCGCACCTCGTGGACAGCAAGGCGCATGATGCGGGCAGTGATCGTGTTCGATCCAAACGCCAGGCAGCCGTAAAGAGCGCGTTCCATGATCAGTTTGGCCAACCGTAGATTGCCCCGCGTGGCTCGCCACAGCAGCCAGGCTGCCAGCCCGGCCAGGCGTAATTGCGAACCGCCCTGGTTCAGCTTGAAATTGACGTAGCCGATCAATTCCTGCCGGTTGAACTGAGGCAACACCTGATAAATGGAGACCCGGCTCTTGAGTTGGCGCATGGAATCCCGTTCCAGGCGATGGGCCAGCTCCGGCTGGGCAATGAGGATGACCTGTACCAGTTTCTGGCCGTCGAATTCGAAATTGCCGAGCATGCGTAACGCTTCCAAAGATTCGTCGCTCAGGTTGTGGGCTTCATCAACAACAATGACGCTGGTTTTACCGGCCGAATAGGTGGCCAGAAAAAAATTGTGCAGCAGCTGTTGATAGTCGAGCAGGGAGAAGTCCCGCTCGCAGGCCAGACCGAAATCGCCGGCAATGGCCCGGAACAGTTCCTCTTTGGTGAACATGGGGTTGAAGATCCAGGCAAAAACAGCGTTGCGGCCTTCAAGCATGGCGAACAGCTGGAGCGAAAGGGATGTTTTGCCCACGCCCACCTCGCCGATGAGCACCATGAAGCCTTTGCGCGTTTCTATGCCGTGGGCCAGTTCGTCCAAAATCATGCGCGTGGCCAGGGTGTGGTAGAAGCCGTCCCGACTGGTGGCCATGGAGAACGGGTTTCCGGTCAGATTGAGGGCGGCGAAGGT
>CAZYZA010000107.1:0-10436 GCA_964651415.1 uncultured Desulfovibrionaceae bacterium | reverse complement strand
CTCTACGCAGACACGCCCTCACCGTCAAGTACTTTCTAATGCTTTTTTCAATCCGCCGATGTGAACCTTTCAAGAAAGCCGAGGCTTGCTGCCTCACATCGACCCGCTCATCAGCGCAGAAAGAGGCTTCTATGTAGGTGCCCCTGCTTTGTCAACAAAAAGATGCAAGAAAATATTATTTGTTATATTTCAGACTATTGAGTCTTTAAAATTCCAAATGGCGCGGAGTGCGCGGAAAAGGAATCACGTCCCTGATGTTGGAAATACCCGTTACGAGCATCAGCAATCTCTCAAAGCCCATGCCGAATCCCGCGTGCGGAACAGATCCAAATCGGCGCAAATCCAGATACCACCAATATTCTTCCTTAGGCAGACCAAGTTCGTCAATCCTTTGCTCCAATACGGAAAGGCGCTCCTCTCTCGCACTGCCGCCAATGAGTTCGCCGATGCGAGGAACCAAGACATCCATGGCCCCGACAGTTTGACCATCATCATTCAAGCGCATGTAGAACGCCTTGATTTCCTTGGGGTAATCATAAACGATAACCGGACGTTGGAAATGCTCTTCTGTCAGATACCGCTCATGTTCCGTCTGCAGGTCCGCGCCATAATTCACCGGAAACTCAAAGGATTTAGACGTGCCTCTCAATATTTCGATAGCTTCTACATAAGGAAGACGAACAAAAGGCTGCTCGACAATGTTTTCCAAAGTCGCGAACAAAGACTTATCGACAAAATTCCCGAACAACTCCAGATCATCCCGACAATGATCAATCAGATAGCCGATAAGCCATTTAATGCTGGATTCTCCGAGATCCATATTATCGGTCAATCCGGCAAAAGCCATCTCCGGCTCGATCATCCAGAACTCAGCTGCATGTTTTGGCGTGTTGGAATTCTCGGCTCGAAACGTTGGCCCGAACGTATACACCCGCCCTAGGGCGCAAGCCAGATTTTCTGCGGCCAGCTGCCCGGAAACAGTCAAAGACGCTTCTTTGCCGAAAAAATCCTGCCCGAAATCAACCTTGCCCTCTTTCTGGGGCACTTTGCCCAGCTCCAGCGTTGTGACCTGGAACATTTCCCCTGCGCCTTCACAGTCCGATCCCGTAATAATAGGTGCATGCACATGGAAAAATCCTTGCTCATGAAAAAAGCGGTGCACCCCAAACGACAGCTCCGCCCTGATCCTGTTCAAGGCCCCGTACTTGTTGGTCCGCGGCCGCAGATGAGCAATGGTCCGCAGATACTCGTCCGTGTGTCGTTTTTTTTGCAGGGGATAGCTTTGGTCCGCTTCTCCGTAAATCTTCAAACCACGCACGGACAATTCCCATTTTTGACCTTGCCCCGGCGACTCGATCAAAGCTCCTTCCAAACAAACGGCCGCTCCTGTATTTACACGGTCTAAAAGTTTAAATTCGGAAATATCCGCACTGACGATGGCCTGAAGGTTTTTCAGGCACGACCCGTCATTGATTTCAAGAAAGACAAAATCCTTGCTCTCCCGTTTGGTCCGAATCCAGCCCGAAACCTCAAGACTTTCCTGCCCCGCGTCAGACAGCAAAATATCCGCAATTCTCTTTGTTCTCATGCATGCCCTCGAATTATGATGGTCTAAAGCATGTCCACAGGATCAAGGTCCACGGACATGCGCACATTTTTATCCTTTTGAATCATTTTGCGCATCTCTGCGCACAAACCACGAATGGCTGCCCAGTTATCGCCTTTGAGCAGGCACTGAAACCGTCTTCGATTGCGAAGCGTTGCCAACGGAGAAGACGCCGGCCCCAAGACGCGGATGCCCATAGAAGCACCGACAGTACGCAACCTCGCTCCGAATGTCGTCAACAGCTCGTCCGCCGGCATGTCAAACGGCACGGTAAGGCGAATCAGGGCGAGCTTTACAAATGGAGGATACGACATGACCTCGCGCAGCCTTATCTCCTGCTCGTAAAAGCCCTCGTAATCATTGTCGCGCACATACTTCCAGCAGTAATGCCCCGGATTTCGGGTCTGAATCAACACTCGCCCCGGCCTTTCACCCCGACCTGCGCGACCTGCGACCTGCACCAGCATCTGGAAAGATCGCTCCGTAGCCCTGTAATCAGGAAGATTCAAGCCCAAGTCCCCATCAACGACCACGACCAGAGTCACACCAGGGAAATGATGCCCTTTGCTGAGCATCTGCGTGCCCACCAAGACCTGCGCCTTTTGTTCGGCAAAGGCGGCCAGGGTTTCCTGCATGACACCCGCCCTTCGGACTGAATCGCGGTCAAGGCGCAACACTTGTGTATCGCGAGGCAACTCCTGTCGCAAAAATTCTTCTAACCGCTCAGTGCCTGCGCCCAAAGGCAAAAAATTGCTGCTCTGGCACCCCGGACATTTGGCCGGGAACAGAACCGAATGTCCGCAATAATGACACAGCGCCAATTCACGTCGTTTGTGAAGCGTCAAAGACACGTGGCACGACGGACATTTCAGAGGCTCCGAACACGATTCGCAATAGAGAACCGGGGCGTAACCACGCCGGTTATGCAATATGATGACTTGCTCTCCGGCCTGAATGGTCTCCAGCATGGCGTCGCGCACAACCGTGGAAAAGGGGCCATGCTCCGGCGGCGTCGCCCGCAAATCCACGAGTTCAATAGCAGGAATTTGAGTTTCCCCGACCCTGTCCTTCAAAACCTGCATCGGCACATCGCCGCGCCGCGCCGCATGAAAGACTTTCACATCAGGTGTGGCCGAACCCATGAGCAGCAGCCCCCTGCTGCGGGTTATGCGCCCATAGGCCAACTCGCGAGCCTGGTAAACCAACCCCTCGTCCTGCTTGAAAGACGCATCATGCTCTTCGTCCAGGACAATCAGGCCCGGTTCCAAAGGCAAAAACAGACACGACCTCGTCCCCACCACGACAAACGGCCCGTTGCCTCCGGCCGCCGCCATAAAAACTCTCATCTTTTCAGCCGGGTTCAAATAGCCATGATATAGCAGCGTCTGAGCTCCGGGCATGGCAGCCTGAACATCTCCGTAAAGTTTGAGAGCAATGGCCACTTCCGGGGCCAGAAGCATGACATGGCGTCCGCTGGCCACGAATTTTCCGGCCAGGTCCAGGTAGACCGCCGTCTTTCCGCTCCCGGTAACGCCAAAGAGCAACGCACTGCGTCCCTGCATGGACATCTGTTCGGCCCAAAAAGCGCTGACGGCCTGCCGCTGTCCGCCATTCAGGGTCACTGCGCATACTTCATCAGAGCATTTTTCAGGAGCCGGATATTGCGTCTCCACTTCCCGGACCAAACCCTTGGCCAGCAGCGCCCGCAAAGGTTGCGCCATACTGCGCCCGAAGTGCGCGGCCATCTTCCGTGCAGACGAAGTGCCTTCAATGTCCAAATAGCGTAAAATCTCCAACTGCGCCGACGCACCCGGGCGCAAGGACCACGGAGGCTCCGTGACCAAGGAATAAAATACTTCCCTCCGCGGCTGCGACTGAACCGGGCTAAATTTCTGGTCCAGCCAGGCGTCGGCCATGTTCTGCCGATTGTCCCCCGGACACAGGGCTTCAAGGGGAATCGACCGGCCTTCAACCGACCGATAGACAGGCAATTCACGCAAGGCCCGAGGCAGCACCCGGGCCAATATTTTGCCCGGAGCGTCCATTTGCCGCACAGAAAGATCGCGAATAAAGTCCAGATATGCGCTGCTGAACAGGGCGGTTCTGTCCACGGCCCAGAACACGGGCTTGCTTTGCCTTGCATCTGGCGCAGAAACGCCTGTCTCGACCAGAATGCCGACTCGCCAAGAAGCGCCCAGCGGAACCACCACCCGGGCCCCGATTGTCCACATCCCAGGGGGCAGATCAGCGGGCAGGACGTACGTCAGGATGCTATATGGCGCAGAGAGCAGCAATACCGAACAAAACGTTTCCATGGGCCCCGCATGTCAAAAAAAAAGGAACAGGCTGCCCCGTTCCCTGAATAGCGTTTAAAATTTCAATTATTTGGCCGGCGGGATCAACTCGCGCAACCTGGCAATGAGATCGTATCGCAAGTCTTCGTCCTGCAAGGCGAAATAAATATTGGCCGTCAGGTAGTCCACCCAATCTCCAACGTCAAAGCGCTGTCCCCGCAATTTCACGGCCAGCAAACGGTTTTGTCTGGCCATGGACTGCAGCGCATCAGTCAACTGAATTTCGCCGGTGTGGTCGGGCTTGACGTCTTCAAGATGCGTGAAAACTTCGGGCGTGAGCACGTAACGACCGACCAGGGCCAAGCGTGACGGCGCGCTCTCCATGTCCGGCTTTTCCTTGACTCCGCGAATCCTGTACAATCCCGGCGCAAATTCCTCGGCGTCGATGATGCCGTATTTGCTGACCCTGTCCCGGGGAACCTCCATGACGCCAACCACCGGCATGCGCTCATTCTTCCAGACATCAAGCAGCTGATTGATGCCCGGATCACGGTTGAACATCAGGTCGTCACCGACCATAACCGCAAACGGTTCGTCCTTGATCACTTCTTTGGCGCAGAGCACCGCATGCCCCAGGCCCAACTGCTCTTTCTGTCGCACAACGATGATGTTCGCCAGCTCGGCGACCTTGCGCACCTCGGACAACAACGCCTTCTGCCCCTTACGCTCCAAAAGCTGCTCCAAGGCCAGATTGTAGTCGAAGTGGTCTTCGATAATGCGCTTGTTCTGGTTGTTGACAAAGACCACATCCGACAATCCCGAAGCTATGGCTTCCTCCACAATATACTGAATGGAGGGCTTCCGAAACACCGGCAGTATTTCCTTGGGCACATTTTTGGTTGCCGGCAGGGATCTTGTTCCCCAACCCGCCACTGGAATGACAACTTTGCGGACCTGCATGTATCGCTCCTTATTTTAACCCACATCGGAGAGGGTAAATCCCAGTCTCCTTGAAATATCTCAAGCCAAGCCGTGGGTCACAGCCTGACGCAATTCCTCGCACAATGTTTCAACCAGGCACTCGTCCTGAGCCTCGACCATGATCCTGGCCAGGGCTTCCGTGCCCGAATAGCGAAGCAGCACGCGCCCGGTCCGGCCCAACCTGTCTTCCGCACCCCGCACGGCGTCCTGTATGTCCGGCACTTCGCCAAAAGGAATCTTGCTTTTCACCGCCACATTGACCAGTTTTTGGGGATAGGGCGTCAGCAGGCCGGCAATCTCGGAAATGGGTCGCTGCCGCGCCACCATGATCCGAAGCAGTTGCAGGGCGGCCAAGGTGCCGTCACCCGTGGTCGAATGTTCCATGAAAACCATGTGCCCGGACTGCTCACCTCCGAGGACATACCCGCCTCGACGCATTTCTTCAACGACGTATCGATCTCCGACCCTGGTCCGGATCAGCCGTCCGCCGCGAGCGTCCATGAAGACTTCCAGCGCCATGTTGCTCATGACCGTGGCCACCAGGGTATTGTTTGCCAGAACACCCCGATCCATCATCTCCCCGGCGCAGACAGCCATAATTTGGTCACCGTCCAGAGTCTGGCCGCGTTCATCGACCACAATGAGCCGATCGGCATCGCCATCCAAGGCCAATCCGATGTCGGCCCGGCACTCCCGAACCTTTTCCGCGAGGACTTTCGGATGCAGGGAGCCGCACCCTTTGTTGATATTCAAGCCATCGGGCTCCACCCCCAGCGTCACCACCTCGGCGCCCAATTCCTCAAAAATCAGGGGAGCAACGCGATACGCCGCGCCATGCGCGCAATCAAGCACGATCTTGACTCCGTCGAGGGTCATGCCGGACGGAAAGCTATGTTTCAATTCAACGATATAGCGCCCGGGACTGTCCTGAATTTTTCTGGCGCGGCCCACCTGATCATGCTCGGGGTAGCGCCACTCAAAATCCGGATTTGTAACCATGGCGGCAATTTCATCTTCAACCTCATCCGCCAGCTTGAAACCATTTTTGTCGAAAAATTTAATGCCGTTATCCATGTATGGATTGTGCGATGCGGAAATGACCACACCGAGATCAGCCCGCATGCTGCGGGTCAGAAAGCTGATCGCCGGTGTCGGCAGGGGGCCGACCAAAAATACGTCCATTCCTGCGGCGCAAAAACCCGAAGTCAACGCCGATTCGAACACATATCCGGACAACCTGGTATCCTTGCCAATGACCACCCGGTGACGCCTGGCCCCATTGCGGAAGTACTGGCCGGCGGCAAGCCCGAGGCGCAGGACCAATTCGGGTTGCATCGGATCGGTATTGACCCGTCCGCGAATACCGTCCGTTCCGAATAGTCTACCCATGCATTCTCCTCATTTACGGAGTTAATCCGTCATTGCGATGAACATAAATTTCTATTTCTTCCGGCTTGGCCTCAAGAATGACGACGCCGTCCGGAAAGCGCGGAGTCGGGCGGATAACACTTTGGCCCAGAGGAGGGTTGGCCCCCGGGTCGACCATCAGGTGCAACATTTCCCGCCAATCCTTGTCCTTGAGCAACCGTACCGGAATTTCCAGTCGAACCCGGACGAACTTCGGCTCAAACGAATAGACAAATGAATTATACTCAACGGGCTCCAGATTGATCTTGACCCACATCTCCTGCGTAACATAGCCAAATTCAAGTTCGTACCCTACGGAGGACACCGACGTACGCACCCCCTTCGGCACGTTGAGCCTGACCCGCCCGGACGTGACCAGCCCTCCGTTGGCCGCCACCTGCACCTGTTCGGTAACAATCCGGTCGACCTCATCCAAGGCGCTGGCAAAACCGGTCACCGCAATATGCGATGGCGTCAGGCTGGCATTCTTGAAACGAACATCATCTCCGGGCAATCCGACCCAATCAAGCTGAACCGGAACATCCTTGGACGCAACGACGTCCGCCACCAATTCCAAACGGCTGGGATTAATCTCCACCACCTCGACGGCCGAAGTGATGGTCATGTTTTCCGGCATCAAAGGCATGACGTTGGGTCCGGATTGTATTTTGCCCAGATCAAGCTTGTACGCCAACCGGGCGGGATTCAAGGATCTGACCTGATTGCTCGTCCCGCGGATGCGGACCTGGATCTTCCCGACCAAACCCGAAGTGATCTCCATCTGCTGAGGCAGGTTGACGAATTCAAGGGGAATCTCAAGCCACGTCTCAACTTTTTCCTGCCCCGATACCACGTACCAGCACATCAGGGCCAAAAGCAGGGCCAATACTCGATATTGCCAATTATTCCACATCATTTCCTCAGAGCAGCGGCAAGAACTTTTTTCAGACGAACCTCGTTCAGACTGCTGGTAATGCGTCCGCCCACAGCCAGAGAAATGCTCCCCCGCTCCTCGGAGACAATCAAGGCCACGGCATCCGTTTCCTCCGTCACTCCGATGGCAGCCCGATGCCTGGTCCCCAGGGTCGCCTCGTGCTTGAGGCCCACGGCCAGAGGCAGAATGCAGGCTGCGGCCTCAATGCGGTTGTCGCGCAAAATGACCGCCCCGTCATGCAGAGGAGTGTCCGGATGAAAAATGGTCAAAAGCAGATCCTTACTGAAGGCCGCATGCAGCTCAATGCCGCCGGATACGACATCGCCCAGGGGAATGTTGCGTTCGATGACAACCAGTGCGCCAGTCTTGTTTTTCGCCATGTGCACCAATGCCAGGATGAGCTCGTCCAACACCGCCGACTGGACCGAATCTTTTTTGAAAATCGTGGTTGCCCCCATCACAGCCAGGGCTTTGCGAATATCTCGGCGAAAGAGAATGATGACCACCAGAAAGATGGAGCCCAAAAAATTGCCCAGCAGCCAATTGAGGGTGTACAGCCCGAACTGCCCGGCCGCAAAATACGCGACCACCACCAGCAGCAGGCCATAAACCACCGAAACGGCGCGCGTCCCTTGGATCAGAAGGATGATGCGGAAAAAAATGTATCCCACCAGCAGGACATCCAGGATGTCGCGCCAGGTAATCTGCAGATTGCCCAAGGTAAAGCTCAGCACCGTCTCTCTCCCCCGCTCACGTGCCGCAAGGTTTCGACCACCACCAACGCATCTTTGGTTTCACGCACCTCATGGACCCGATGAATCCGGACACCCTGATTGTAAAGGTGCACCGTCGCGGCCAGCGTCGCCGCGTTGCGATCGCGCCCATCCCGGCCAAGCAGGCCTTTCCACAAGGATTTATTGGACAAGCCCATATATACAGGTCGGCCGAAATCAAAAAATCGATCGATGTTCGCCAGAATCTCCAAATTATGCTCAAGCGTCTTGCCAAATCCAATGCCGGGATCAAGGACAATGGCTGATTCCCGAATTCCCGACCGCAACAGACATTCCATCCGGTCGGCAAAAAAAGCGAGGATATCATCCACCACATGATTGTAACGCGGCGCGACCTGCATGTCTTGAGGCGTTCCCCGGCTGTGCATCAGCACATAACCGGCATGATAGGCGCTGACCACGTCCGGCATGCCTGAATCTGCCTGACCGGCGCCGACATCGTTGACGATAAGGGCTCCAGCCTGCAGGCAGGCTTCCGCCACCGCGCCCTTGGTGGTGTCGATGGAAATGACAGCTTCCGGCGCAGCCTCAAGAATCCCTGACACCACCGGCAAAACGCGGTCCAGTTCCGCCCGGACCGAAACCGGATCGGCATAGGGCCGGGTGCTTTCGCCACCAATATCCAGAATGTCCGCCCCCTGGTCAAGAAGATCCAACCCCTTGGCGACGGCCTGCTCGACACCTGCAGCCTGTCCGCCGTCGTAAAAGGAATCCGGGGTGACATTCAGGATGCCAACAACAAAAAAGGGGGCCGGACCAAGTGTCCTCCCCCTGCACACATCCCAGGAGACAAAACGTCGATGCTCCTGGGCCATGACTTAATGCACAACCTTGTCGTCACCCTCGTCCAGGGTGAAGCCGTCTTCAGGAGTACCCTCTTCCTTGGCCGGGGTCGACGGCCCGTCCACGTTGGCGGCGGACGCGTTCCCGTTCCCCTGCGGCGGGAGGGGTTCGCCCTTGATGAGCTTTGTCACCTCATCCCCGGTCAGGGTTTCGCGGTCAATCAAGGCCTGCGACACGGTGTGCAGCAGCTCGATGTTTTCCTGCAAAATAGTCTTGGCCCGACCGTAGGCTTCGCCCAGAATTCGTTTGACTTCCAGATCAATGAGCTTGGCCGTTTCGTCGCTGTAATCCTTGATGTGGGCCATATCCCGGCCGAGGAAAACCTCGTCGTCCTTTTTGCCCAGGGCCATGGGGCCGAACTCCTCACTCATGCCCCATTCGCAGACCATGCGTTTGGAGATGGCCGTGGCCCGTTCGATATCGTTCCCCGCTCCCGTGGTTATGGAGTTGAAAACGATCTCCTCAGCGGCACGACCCCCGAAAAGCACGGCCAGGTTGTTCTGCAAGTACGTTTTGGAGTAGGTGTGCCGGTCATCCACCGGTAACTGCATGGTCACGCCCAAAGCCCGGCCGCGAGGAATAATGGACACCTTGTGGATGGGATCCGTGCCCGGCAGGAATTGGGCCACCAAGGTGTGCCCGGCCTCGTGATAGGCCGTGGTCTTTTTCTCTTCGTCGCTCAAAATCATGGAACGCCGTTCCTTGCCCATCATGACCTTGTCCTTGGCTTCCTCGAAATCGAGCATGGTCACCTTGTCCTGATTCAGCTTGGCCGCATGCAAAGCTGCCTCATTGACCAGATTCTCCAGATCGGCACCGGAAAAACCAGGCGTGCCGCGGGCCAGAACTTCCAAATCCACTTCTTGGGACAGGGGAGTCTTCCGGGCATGAACCTCAAGAATGCGCTTGCGTCCCTTCAAGTCAGGATTGGGGACAACCACCTGCCGATCGAAACGCCCGGGACGCAGCAACGCCGGATCAAGAACGTCCGGACGGTTCGTGGCGGCGATCAAAATGACGCCTTCGTTGGACTCAAATCCGTCCATTTCGACCAGCATGGCGTTGAGCGTCTGCTCCCGCTCGTCGTGACCGCCGCCGAGGCCGGCTCCGCGCTGACGCCCGACAGCATCGATTTCATCGATGAAAATCAGACACGGGGCATTTTTCTTGCCCTGAATGAACAAATCACGCACGCGGGCCGCGCCGACACCGACGAACATTTCAACAAAGTCCGAACCGGAAATGGAGAAAAAGGGCACTCCGGCCTCACCGGCCACGGCCCTGGCCAGCAATGTCTTGCCGGTACCGGGGCCGCCGACCAGCAGCACTCCCTTGGGAATACGGCCGCCCAGGCGGGTGAATTTCTTGGGACTGCTCAGAAAATCCACGATTTCCTGCAACTCTTCCTTGGCCTCGTCGACACCGGCCACATCGGCAAAAGTCACCTTGGTCTCTTCCTGCGTGACCATCTTGGCCCTGGATCGGCCGAAAGACATGGCCTTGCCGCCCCCGCCCTGCATTTGGCGCATGAAAAAAATCCACACACCAATAAGAAGCAGCATGGGGAACCAGGAAAC
>CAZYZA010000106.1:0-10691 GCA_964651415.1 uncultured Desulfovibrionaceae bacterium | reverse complement strand
AACACCACGGAGGACAGCTATGGTTCAAAACTACGTTTTTCCGGCGACCGTATCCGAGGCGGTCACGGTCCTCAGCACCAACAGGGGGAAGGCCCGGATCATCGCCGGCGGCACCGACCTGATCCTGGAGCTGCAGGAAGGCAAGAACACCTGTGACGTTCTGGTCGACCTGACCCAGATCGCGGAACTCAAAAACATCACGGAGGAAAACGGCTTCATCCGCATCGGGGCGAGCGTCACCCACGCCCAGGCATCCAAGTCCGATCTGGTTCTGCGCCACGCCCCGGCCCTGGCCCAGGCCTGCCGCAAGGTCGGCTCCCTGCAGATCCGCAACATGGGCACCATCATCGGCAACATCGTCACCGGCAACCCGGCCGCCGACGCTGCCGTGGCCCTGACCTGTCTCGACACCACGGCCGAAGTCACCACCCTGGAAGGCATGCAGACCATGCCCCTGGAAGACATGTACGCCGGCGTCTGTCTGTCCTGCATCGACAGCTGCTGCCAGGTCGTGACCCACGTCCGCTTCCCCGTGAAGCAACCCGGCCAGGGTTCGGCCTACCTGCGCATGGAACAGCGCAAGGCCCTGGCCCTGCCCATGCTCGCCGTCTCGGCCATGGTCGCCCTCGACGGCGACAGGTTTAGCTGGGCGCGCCTGATCATTGCCCCCGTGGGGGCAGGCCCGCAGCACGCCGTGGACGCGGAAGCATTTCTGAAGGGTGCGCCGGTCAATGAAGCCACCCTGACCGAAGCCGGCCAACTGGCCCGCAATCAGGCCATGTTCCGCAGCAGCGCCATCCGTGGTTCCAAGGAATACCGGATGGGAGTCCTGCCCGTTTTCGTCGAACGGGTCCTTCAAGCGGCAGTCGAAGATGCCCGCAAGGCATAACGGAGGAAGAACATGCCGAACCAGATCATTTCATTCCGACTCAACGGCGAGATCATTGAAATCGCCGTCTCTCCCTCGGAGATGCTCCTCGATGTGCTCCGCGAAAAGATGCACCTCACCGGAACCAAACGCGGCTGCGGCAAGGGTGAATGCGGCGCGTGCAGCATCATCTTCAACGGCAAGGCCATGAACGCCTGCCTCATCCCGGCCATGCGCGCCCAGGGCGCAGACATCCAGACCATCGAGGGCGTGGCCGGCCCCGACGGACTGCACCCGCTGCAGCAGAGCTTCATCGACAAGGGCGCCGTGCAGTGCGGCTTCTGTACGCCGGGCATGATCATGTCCGCCAAGGCCCTGCTGGACAAGAACAAGTCCCCTTCCAAAGAGCAGATCCGGGAAGCCGTGGGCGGAAACATCTGCCGCTGCACGGGCTACATCAAAATCGAGGAAGCGGTGGAGGACGCCGCGCGCAACCTTCGGGCCGCTGCCGTCAAGGGAGGAGACTTATGAGCCAGTTCGAATACGTAGGGAAAAGCGTCAGCCGCCGTGACGGCGTGGACAAGACCACGGGACGCGGCCTCTTCACCACGGACATCTTTTTGCCGGGCATGCTCTTTGCCAAGGTGCTGCGCAGTCCGCATCCTCATGCCCGCATCGTGTCCATCGACACGACCGAGGCCGAAAAACTGCCCGGGGTCAAGGCCGTCATGACCCACAAGAACGGCCCTAAGCATCTCTTCAACGCCGCCGTGCCCATGTTTCTGACCATCCCGCAGCTGGAGCGGGTTCTTGATCAGTTGCTTTTCGACGAGATCGTGCGCCACGTGGGCGATGAAGTGGCCGCCGTGGCCGCGACCAGCGAGGAGATCGCCGAAAGGGCGCTCTCGCTCATCAAGGTCGAGTACGAGGTGCTCCCGGCGGTCTTCGACGCCTTGGAGGCCATGAAGCCCGAGGCCCCCGAACTGCATCCCGGCAAGGGCTGCACGCCCAAAGGCAGGAACATCCCGGCCGAAATCGTGAAGATCCCCTACAACGACGTGGAAAAGGGCCTGGCCGAATCCGACGTGATCATTGAGGAAACCTTTGAGCTGCCCGTGGTCAAGCAGGTCCAGATGGAGACCCAGGCCGCCGTGGCCCAGGTCGACGGCAACGGCGACGTGACCGTGTGGTCGACCACCCAAACTCCGCACCCGTCCCGGGCCATCCTGGCCAAGATCTTCGACATCCCCGCCAGCAAGATCCGCGTCCTGGCCCCCCCGTACGTGGGCGGCGGCTTCGGCGTGCGTATCGGCCTGAGCGGCAAGGCCGAACCCATCGCCATGGGCCTGGCCCTGCTGGCCAAGCGGCCCGTCAAGCTGGTCTACACCCGCAAGGAGGACTTCATCGCCTCCGACACCCGGCACGCGGCCTACGTCACGGTCAAACTCGGTGCCAAGAAGGACGGCACCTTCCAGGCCCTGGACATGAAGGGCATTTTCAACACCGGCGCCTTCTGCACCTTCGGCGCGGAACTGCCCGGCGTCTGCGGCGCCATGACCCTGGCCATCTACCGCATCCCGCACCAGCGCTACATCGGCCACAGCGTGTACACCAACCGCACCAGCGCCGGCGCCATGCGCGGCTTCGGCAACCCCCAGGGCAATCTGGCCATGGAACAGGCCGTGGACATGCTGGCCGAGAAGCTCGGCATGGATCCCAAGGAGTTGCGTCTGAAAAACATCATGAAACCCGGCGACCCGTGGTGCCTGCCATACCCGTGCGGCACAACGGAGCTGGCCGAGTGCATCCGCCAGGGCGCCGAGAGCATCGGTTGGTCGCGCCGTGGCAAACTGGGCGGGGATGTTCCGGGCAAGCTGCGCGGCATCGGCATGGCTGTCGGCACTCACGTCAGCAACGCCTGGCCCTTCTGCGTGGACTACGACAACGCCTACGTGACCATTCAGCCCGACGGCTCGGCCCACGTGGCCTCGGGCGTGCCGGACATCGGCACGGGCACGAGCACCAGCCTTGTACAGATCGCGGCCGAAGCCCTGGGCATGAGCATGGACAGCATCAGCCTGACCTACGGCGACACCCTGGGCACGCCCTTTGATATCGGCAGCCACGCCAGCCGCACCTGCTACGCCGCCGGCACGGCCATCAAGGCCGCGGCAGCCGACGCCAGAAAGCAGATCCTCGAATACGCCGCCGGGTTCTTCAAGATCGCGCCCGAAAGACTGGAGATCAGAAAGGGCGTCATCACGCCGGTGGCGGGGAGTCTGAACGAGTGCTCGGGTTCGGGCCTGTGTCAGCTTGACGAGGTCCAGGAGGGCAAGGGCAACTCCGTGACCATGGAGGAACTCGCCTACCACGCCCATGTCCGCAACAAGCAGTTCATCGGCGTGGGCCGCATCGTGCCCGAGAACGCCCCGCCGTGGCACGCCTGCTTCGCCGAAGTCGAGGTCGACACGCGCACGGGCCAGGTCAGGGTCGTCAAGCTGACCGCTGCCCACGACGTGGGACGGGCCATCAACCCCATGATCGTCGAGGGGCAGATCGAAGGCGGCGCGGTGCAGGGCATCGGCTACGCCCTGAGCGAGGAGATCACCTACAACGACAAGGGCCGCCAGCAGCAATACAGCATGCATAACTACATGCTGCCCACGGCCGAGGACATTCCCGAAATCCACTCCATCATCGTCGAGTCAAGCGACCCGACGGGCCCGTTCGGAGCCAAGGGCGCGGGGGAATGCAGCCTGGTCTGCCCGGCATCGGCCATCGCCAACGCCGTGGCGAACGCCACGGGACACCGCTTCAAATCCATCCCCATGACTCCCGAACGTGTGTTCAAGGCTCTGAACTCATGATCACGGCGGCGCAGGGCTCTTCCTGCGCCGTTTCCGCCTGGAGGGGCGCTATGAAAAAACTGCTGTTTGCCGCGATGACGGCGGCCCTGCTGATGACGGGACCGTCCGCCCTGGCCGGATCGGGACACTATGTAAGCGGCGTCGAGGGCATCAAGGCCGCGACCCTGCCGCCGGAGGGCGTCTACTGGCGCATGTACAACGTCTTCTACACGGCCGACGTGCTGCGGGACAAGAACGGCGACAAGGTTGACGTGGACTTTGACGTCAGCGTCTACGCCCTGGTCAACCGGCTCGTTTATTCCTCGGGCATTGAGATCCTCGGCGGCAACGTCGTGGCCGACATCGTCGTGCCCCTGGTTTACACCGACATCTCCATGAAGGCCGGCGGAATGACCGTGTTCGACGACAACGAGTTCGGCCTGGGCGACATCCTCATCGAACCCTTTATCCTGGCCTGGCACGGTCCGCGCTGGGACGCGGCTCTGGGCGTGGGCCTTTACCTGCCCACAGGCGACTTCGACGCCGACGATCCGGCCAGTCCCGGCAAAGGATTCTGGACCGGCATGTTCACGGCCGGCGCCACCTTTTATTTCGATGAGGCCCGGACCTGGTCCGCCTCCATCCTGTCCCGCTACGAAATTCACTCAGAGCAGCAGGACACGGACATAACCTACGGCGACCATTTCCACTTCGAATGGGGCTTGGGCAAGACCATCAACCAGATCTGGGACGTGGGTCTGGCCGGCTACTGCCGCTGGCAGGTTACCGACGACAAGGGACCCGGCACCACCAACGACCGCGAACAGGCCTACGCCATCGGTCCGGAAGTCAGCGTCTTTGTGCCCGACTGGGGGCTGGGCCTGTCCCTGCGCTCGCTGTGGGAGTTCGAGAACAGACTCAACGCCCAAGGGAACATCACCACCCTCATGATCATGAAAGCATTCTAACTGACTGTTGAAAAATTCAAAATTCGCAGGCCGTTCAAAAATGGCGGGATGCAAGGAGGCGAAGAAGTCCAGAACGCGCAGTGTACTTTCGCAGACATAAGCGACTGGAATTTTTCGCTGACGCAGCAGATCGCCGTTCTTCAACGACATGCTAAGGACGTACACCATGTTCACCATAGTCAGCAGGGAGGAAATGGCCGGAGGAACGGTCATCCTGAACGAAATCAAGGCCCCGCGCATCGCGGCCAAGGCCAGGCCGGGGCAGTTTTTGATCCTCAAGGCCAACGAAAACGGAGAGCGCATCCCCCTGACCATGGCCGAGACCGATCCCGGGAAAGGAACCGTGACCGTCATCTACATGGTCGTGGGCAAGAGCACGGAGCTCTTCAGGCGCCTTGAGGTCGGCGACGCCTACCAGGACGTCATCGGTCCCCTGGGCCAGCCCACGCACATTGAACCGGGGAAAAACGTGATCTGCGTGGGCGGGGGCACCGGCGTGGCCGTGCTGCACCCCATCGCTCGCGGCATGAAGCAGGCCGGTTGCCATGTCACCTCCATCATCGGCGCCCGCAACAAGGATCTCCTCATCTTGGAGGACAAAATGCGACTGGCCTCCACGGACCTGCACGTCTGCACCGACGACGGCTCCTACGGCCGCAAGGGCTTTGTGACCGAGGTCCTGAAGGAAAAGCTCGAAGCAGGCGGCGTGGACCAGGTCGTGGCCATCGGACCGGTGCCCATGATGAAGTTCGTGTCCCTCATGACCAGGGACTACGGCGTGCCGACCATGGTCAGCCTCAACCCGATCATGATCGACGGCACCGGCATGTGCGGCGGCTGCCGCGTGACCGTGGGCGGAACGACGAAGTTCGGCTGCGTGGACGGACCGGAATTCGACGGCCACCAGGTGGATTTCGACGAGCTCATCCTGCGCCTGCGCGCCTACACCGAGCAGGAACGCCACAGCCACGAACTCTGCAGATGCGAAGGGAGGCACTAGATGGCCGCGGAAAAAACACCCCGACAGACCATGCCCGAACAGCCACCGCTGGTCCGGGCCCGCAATTTCGAGGAAGTACCCCTGGGCTACACTGCGACTCAGGCCGTGGCCGAAGCCGGCCGCTGTCTGCAGTGCAAGAGCCCGGCCTGTGTCCAGGGGTGCCCCGTGAACGTCGACATTCCCGGCTTCATCAAGCACATCGCCGCCGGCGATTTCGACAAGACCATCGGCAGGATCTGGGAACGCAACAGCCTGCCGGCCGTCTGCGGTCGGGTCTGCCCGCAGGAGATCCAGTGCGAGGGCAACTGCATCCTGGGCCGCAAGGGCGATCCCGTGGCCATCGGCAATCTGGAACGCTTTGCCGCCGACTGGGAGAGAGCACATCACGTCTGCGAGCTGCCATCCCGCGACGCGGCCACGGGCAAACGCGTGGCCGTGGTCGGCTCGGGCCCGTCCGGCCTGACCGTAGCCAGCGACCTGATCCTGAAGGGCCATGAAGTCAGCCTCTTCGAGGCCTTCCACAAACCCGGCGGCGTGCTTGTCTACGGCATCCCGGAGTTCCGTCTGCCCAAGGACATCGTCGGGGCCGAGGTGGCCTGTCTGCAGGCCCAGGGGGTGAAGCTGGAATGCGACGTGGTCGTGGGACGCACCGTGACCGTGGACGAACTCTTCGAGCAGGGCTTCGACGCCGTGTACCTCGGCGTGGGTGCGGGTCTGCCGGCCTTCATGAACATCCCCGGCGAGAACCTGGTGGGCGTGCTCTCGGCCAACGAGTACCTGACCCGGGCCAACCTGATGAAAGCCTACCTCTTTCCCGAGGTGGACACGCCCATTCCCCGCGGCAGGCGCGTGGTTGTTCTGGGCGGCGGCAACGTGGCCATGGACAGCGCCCGCACGGCCATGCGCCTGGGCGCGGACAGGGTCAGCCTGATCTACCGCCGCTCCCGGACCGAGATGCCGGCCAGGGCCGCGGAAATTCATCACGCCGAGGAAGAGGGACTGCACTTCGAGCTGCTGGCCAACCCCGTACGCTACCTGGGCAACGACCAGGGACGGCTGACGGGCATCGAGTGCATCCGCATGGAACTGGGCGAGCCCGACGCCTCGGGCCGCAGACGGCCGGTGGAAGTGCCGGGGTCGGAGTTCGCCATCGAGTGCGATCTGGCCATCGTGGCCATCGGCTCCGGGGCCAATCCGCTGCTGACCCGCTCCACGCCGGACCTGCCCCTGAACAGACGCGGCTACGTCATCGCCAACACGGACACGGGCAAGACGGGCAAGAAAGGAGTCTGGGCCGGCGGCGACATCGTCACCGGAGCGGCCACGGTCATCCTGGCCATGGGCGCAGGCCGCAAGGCCGCCGATTCCATCCACGAATACCTGACCTGGGGCTGGTGAGGGCGGAGGGGAGAAAGCCTCCCCTCACGGCCGCGCCATTCGGAGGGATCATGCGAAATCTGAGCGAACGGATCATTGCCATCAAAAGCGGCGGAGAAATGGCCTCAGCCGTGGCCTGGCGGTTGCACCACGCGCGGCTGCGGCGCATCGTCATCCTGGAGACGGCCCATCCTCTGGCTGTCCGGCGCACGGTCAGCTTCTGCGAGGCCGTGCACGACGGGACCTGCATGGTCGAGGACGTGCGCGGCGTGCGCGTGGACAACCCCGAAGAGGTCAAGGCCGCCTGGGCCGCCGGGAACATCCCCGTGCTGGTCGATCCGTCCTGGGACAGCCTGAAGTCCATCCGGCCAGATGTGCTCGTGGACGCGATCATCGCCAAGCGCAACCTGGGCACAAGCGCGGCCGACGCACCTCTGGTCGTAGCCCTGGGCCCCGGCTTCGAGGCCGGCAGGGACGCACACCTCGTTGTCGAGACCAACCGCGGCCACAACCTGGGGCGCATCATCACCCAAGGCGAGGCGGCACCAAACACGGGCATCCCCGGCGTCATCAATGGCTTCTCAAAGGAGCGAGTTCTGCGTGCACCCGTGCCGGGCAAGCTGATCTGGAGCTGCACCCTGGGAGATCTGGTCAACAAGGGGCAGATTTTGGGCAACGTCGACAATACTCCCGTCACGGCCGAAATCTCCGGCCTCTTGCGCGGCCAGATCCGCCCCAACGGTCATGTACCCCTGGGCCTCAAACTCGGCGACATCGATCCCCGCGGCGACCGCGCCTACCTGCACACAATCTCCGACAAGGGCCGCGCCCTCGGCGGCGCGGTGCTGGAATGCATCATGAGGGCCTACAATTGAGCCAGCGGACCATGACCGATGCCCTGGCCCTGCCCGAGCAGGGAATACTGGCCATTGTCGGCGCGGGCGGCAAGACCACGGCCATGTTCCGTCTGGCCGCAGAGCTGACACGGCAGGGGCAACGGGTGGCCTGCACGACCACGACCCGGATCTTCCCGCCCGAATCGCACCAGGCCCGCCTCATCCTGGCCGGGAACAGCGAACGCTTCCTCGACCAATGCCGGGATGCCGCAAGTTCGGGCCACCCCGTCTGCCTGGGCCGGACCGTGGAGAACGGCAAGCTCATGGGGTTCATGCCGGACTTCGTCCACACCCTGGCGAACGCGGATGTTTTCGACTGGGTCCTGGTCGAGGCCGACGGCGCGCGCTGCCTGCCCCTCAAGGCTCCGGCCGAGCACGAACCTGTCATCCCTGCCCGCAGCACCCATGTTCTGGCCATGGCAGGGATGTCGGCCATGGGTAGCCCCCTGGACGAAAAGCATGTTTGCAGGAGCCTTCGCTTTGCGGAACTGGGTGGCATTGAACCCGGCTCGCCCGTCACGCCCCTCTCTCTGGCGCGGGTCTGCCTGCACCCCGAAGGCATGTTCAAGGGCGCGCCGCCACATGCCGCCCGTATGCTTTGGCTGAACCAGGCCGACGTGCCGAGGGCCCTGGATCATGGCCGGGAAGTTCTTGGGTTGTTGCGCGATACCGGAGCCCTGCCGCACCGGGCCTGCATCGGTTCGACCGGGCGCACCCCGTGCGTGCTGGAGGTCTGGACGTGACGGTGCGCGGCGTCATTCTGGCCGCCGGGCTCAGCCGTCGCATGGGTGCGGTCAAGCAGCTTCTGCCCCTGCGCGGCCGACCGCTGTTGCAGCACGTCATCGACGCGGCGCGAGCATCACGCCTCGAACACGTGCTGTTGGTCCTGGGTCATGCCCACGAGGAGATCCGGGCAAAGATCGACACGCACGGCATGGACGTGATCGTCAACCCCGACTACGCCGCCGGCCAGAGCACCTCGGTCCGCCTCGGCGTGAAGCATGGACCCGACACCGACGGCGTCATGTTTCTGCTCGGCGACCAGCCCCTGGTCGGGCCCGACCTGATCAACGCGCTCCTCGCACATTTTCTGGCCGCACGTCCCATGGCCGTTCTGCCCTTTTACCAGGGTCGACGGGGCAATCCGGCAGTTATCGATCGCGGGCTGCTGGCCGAGATCTCCACGCTGACCGGCGACATCGGTGCGCGACACGTGCTGCAAAAGCACGCCCGGCACGTGCTGGAGATGGAGGTCGCCGATGCCGCAGTCCTGCAGGACGTGGACACCATGGCCGATTACCTGTCCCTTACGGCTTTAGGTCGGCAGGAAGCGAATCTATTTCATCAGACCTCAACGAGGAGAAGGACATGAAGACCATCGCTGTGGAACACGCCGTGGGAACGGTGCTCTGCCATGACATCACGAAAATCGTGCCGGGCGGGGAGAAAGGCCCGGCCTTCAGACGCGGCCACGTGGTCCGCGAAGAAGACATTCCGACTCTGCTTGATATCGGCAAAGCCAATCTCTTCGTCTTTGACCCAGCCGACGGATATGTTCATGAGGACACCGCCGCGGTGCGACTGTCGCGGGCCGCAGCCGGCAGAGGCATCGCTTTCAGCGAACCCGTGGAGGGCAAGGTGACGCTGATCAGGACGGATTGCTGCACATTGATCTGGAAGGACTCACGCGCCTCAATTCGATAGAAGACGTGACCTTCAGCACCATCCACCGCCATCAGCGGGTGCGGCCCGGCCGTGTTCTGGCCGGCACCCGCGTCATCCCGCTCGTCGTGCCCGAAACGCTCCTGGACCAGGCCGAGGCAGTCTGTTCCGAATACGCGCCCTTGATCGAGGTCCGGCCGCTGCAAAGCGCCAAAGTCGGCGTGGTGACCACAGGCAGCGAGATTTTCCATGGTCGCATCAAGGATGGTTTCGGACCGCTCCTGCGCGCCAAATTTGAAGATCTCGGCAGCACTGTCGTCGACCAGGTCTTTGTCTCGGACATTGTCGCCCTGACGACCAACGCCATCACGGGACTCATAGGTCAGGGCGCGGATTTCATCACCGTAACCGGTGGCATGTCCGTAGATCCCGACGACCAGACTCCGGCGGCCATCCGCGCCACTGGCGCCGAAGTCGTCGCATACGGCGCGCCGACGTACCCCGGAGCCATGTTCATGCTCGCCTATCTGCATGACGTTCCCATCCTGGGGTTGCCCGGTTGCGTCATGTACTACAAAGCCAGCATCTTCGACCTGATCGTCCCCCGACTCTTGGCCGGCGAACACCTCGCCCGGCGCGACATCGTGGCACTCGGTCACGGCGGCCTGTGCGAAAACTGTTCGACATGCCACTATCCGGCCTGCGGATTCGGCAAATGAAAGACCCTTGTACAGCCGAGCGACGACCAGTCTGCGCTAGAAGATCGGCAGCCGGTTGATGAGGGTCTAAAGCCGTCGAAAACGCGGCTCGAAACGCTCTCAGCGCGTGCTTTTGTCCGGATTTGTCCTGCCAGGGCATGAACAAAATGTGTTCTGCAAACCGGGCAGCACCTGAAAAAAACGTGGCCGCCCTGAATCGTTGGATTCTGGGCGGCCACGTTCTTCTGGAGGTTGAACAATCAGCCGAGGATGGCTTTCAGGTCTTGGTCCGGGGTGGTGATGGGCTTGATGTCGAAGTTCTCGACCAGCACGTTCAGCACTGTCGGGGTGATGAAGGCCGGCAGGGTGGGACCGA
>CAZYZA010000105.1:0-10852 GCA_964651415.1 uncultured Desulfovibrionaceae bacterium | reverse complement strand
TGAAATTTCGTATTTCAAATTTCAGATTAAAGACGATTTCAGACTTTTTGCAGTTGGGTCCTTCCTCTGAAATTTGAACCACGAATTTTCAATCAGTTGCAACAACCTTCGAGGTGACGTCGAGCCGTGTGCCAACACCGTCTGCCGGCACAATATGCTCTATGGCATCACCATGACCGGCAATCTCACCATGATCTGAAATGCTTGCGATTCAAGGCGAACACCAGCCACGCGGTTCCGAACTGAAGCGCCACGGCCAGGGCTGAAATCACCCAGTAGGCAAAGGAGAATTTGACGATCAGACCGGCATCGACCATGCCCCGGTTGAGCCAGAAATGAATCATGACCGCCAAGGCCACACCGGGGCAGACCAGGGCGTAGGAGCCGGCCGAGGCTTCGGGTCCGGTGACGAACCTGGCGACATAGCCCAAACGGCAGAGCACAAGGGCGGTCAGCAGAGCGAACAGAACCTGGGCCGAAAGATACTGCGACAGCAGCATCAACCGGTCCGCCCCGCCGCTGGCCAGGCCGAAATGTTCGTCCAGGCCATGACTCTGCCGCAGGGCCAGGATGCCGATGATCGTCAGCAGCGGGATATAGACCGAAAGGGTCGGGGTGGTTTCGATGTTCGCCCCGTTCTCGGCCAGGGATCGCAGGCCGAGGACCAGGGCAATGCCCGCGATCAGGACCGAGGCGACGAGGAAAAACGTGGACAACACCAACCCCATTCCGGCCACCACCGGAGTCGCGGACAATCCGGCCGGAGCCGCCAGCCCCACGCCGATCATGGCCAGGGCGAACGCAGGCAGGGCCTGGGCAAACGAATTGTTCGCCGCGCAGCTGAATCCTCCGGAGGTCAGCACCCGGCCCAGAAATGCCCCGAAGATGCGAAAGGCCAGAACGCCGATGAGGAGAAAGGCGAGAATGGCTGCCGGGAAAAGATATTCCACCACGCTCCACAGACCCGGCACAAAGACCATGCCGAGGATGAAACAGACATTGACGGTCATGGCCAGGGCGAGCGGCATGGCCATGAGCTGCGTTTCGCTGTTGGAGGCCCGGAGCTGGACATAGGCGGGCGTCTGCTTCCAGCGTTGCCAGCGAACCAGGTTCCAGGCCAGATATCTGATGTTGAGAAAGGCGAAAAAGGCGATGCCGATCAGGGCCACGACAATCATGACCCGCCCGGCCGCTCCGCCGGCGGTAAATGCGGCGACAATGTCCTCGAATACGGGAACGGACCTTCCAGGATGGCTGGTCCAATGCATGAGCCACATGAAAAATGTCACGGCCATACCGCCGCACCCCAGCGAGGTCAGAAAATAAAGGGGAGAATAGCTGTCGGAAGGTCTGCCCGCGGTCGTGGTCATGAGTATTGCTCCTTAGCAGACCTTTGCAAAGCGGCCTGCGAATTTTGATTTTTTCAACCGTCAGTCAACGTGCCTACAATGGAAACCCGGATCGCGCGGACGCCCGCCCGCTGCTCCACGGATTACGCGAACAAAAACGGCGTCCGTGAAGACGCCGCCGTGCACAATCCGTCAGCCGGATTTAGTCGAACGCCTTGTCAACGCTCCACACTTCCCAGACCTTGCCCACCAGATCCGGGCCGGGTTTGAGCGTCTGCTTGCCCGGCCTCCAGCCCGATGGCGTGGCCTGGGTTCCCTTGCTCTCGCGCACCAGCTGGAACGCCTGGATTTGACGAATGGTTTCAAGAACATTGCGGCCGACAGGAGGAGCCAGCACCTCGAAGGCCTGGACGATTCCGTCCGGGTCGATCAGAAAACGGCCGCGCACGTCTACCCCGCCGGCCTCATCATATATTCCGTACATTTTGCCCACATTCCCGCCGCCGTCCGACAGCATGGGGAACGGCACCGTACCGGCCGCGATCATTTTCGACAATTCGTCATCAACCCACATTTTATGGACAAAAATACTGTCCGTGCTCATGGACAGGACCTGAACGCCCAGCTTGGCGAACTCGTCATGCTTCTCGGCGACCGCCGAAATTTCGGTTGCTCAGACAAAGGTGAAGTCACCGGGATAAAAACACAGGATTACCCATTTTCCCAGATAGTCCGACAGTTTGACCGAAACGAATTTTCCATTGAAATAGGCCGGAGCCGCAAAATCCGGGGCTTTTTTTCCTATCTGGATCATGGGACGTGTTCCTCCTGGGGAAACGGGTACGCTGGGGGCGCTTTCTTCAACCGCCTGCTGTTCGACCTCCGCCGTAGGGCGCGTGCAGCCTGCCGCCAATTCTTCTTCCATCATGTCCTCCGGATAAAAGATTAACTGGATGATAATAGATATTATCAATAGTTCGTCCCGTAACCTATAGAATGATTTTGAACAAGACTCGGCAGAAACTCACATAGTCCGACCAAACCGGTGGGAAAATCCATCTGCACCAGGAACCACATACGGCACCCCCAACCGCCGAAGACCGATGCCGCCTGAAAAAAGACCGGCGTGCGTCCAAAAGCAGCAGACGGGCAACGTTTTCCGGCACATCAAAGAATGCCCAGGTTGCCGGGTGCCGCCCAAAAAGCACTCATTTCACGACAAAGCCTTGATCTCCGTCGCCTGCAACTCCTGCACGGACAGATTCTCCATCGCCGCGGTAAAATTCTTGTGCGCCGCGACCAGGGCCTGTTCCGCCTGTCGGCGCAGGTCGAAGTTCTTTCTATCGATATCCTGACAGGTCTTGTGCAGGTCAATGACCCGTCGAATCTGAGTTTCCAGGGCTTCGATCTCCGCCAGCGCATCCCCCTGGCTCTGCTTGGCGCTGACCATGGCTTCCGCCATCATCTCGCCACTCAGCTCATCAATGCGCTTGGCCGCGTCCTTCCTACGTTCACGTCGGTCCTGAGCCTGACGAATATTGTACAGGGCGGCCACGGCGTTGATTCCCTCGATCAGCCTGGGCAGATCAAAGAGCAGGCTGTCCATGATATTCTGAATTTCGATGCGTCCGGCCTGCTGCGTGGTCATGACCTTTTCCCCGGTCACGGGGGCGCGCACATAGGCCACCTTCATGCGCATGAGCCGCTCGTCCAGGGCGATGAGCTGTTCCCGAAAAAGCTTGGCCTGGGACAGCTTGCGCGGGTCCTTCGAGGCGACCGCAGCGTCCCGCAATTCCTCGAAACGTTGCATGCCCAAACGCAACGCCAGCTCTCCACCCAGAATGTACGCCCCCAGGTCATCGTAATTTTTTTCCACGGCAGCCAGCATGTGATCGAGTTTGGCGTTGTCGTCGGTGATCCGCCGCATGTCCTGCTTGGCCCGTTCCTCAATGGCCTCAATCATGGCGACAAGCTCCTGCTTGCGCTGGTGAAAGGCGTACAGAGCCGAGGCGTACCGCCCGACCACGGGCAACGTGGCCCACCACGGCACTCCGTCCCTGGCCTCCTTCTTCAGTTGGGGCAGCTTCATGAGGTCGATGCCCCTGGCCAGTTCAACGGTAATGTCTCCGGCCAAGCCTGCTTCGCCGACCTTCATATCCTGCAAGAGGGCCATGAGATTATTGGTGTACTGCTGCTGCGGGCCGGCCCCGAAAGTCAGAACGCTGTTGGTATTGGCGAAATCAACCTCGTCGGCAATGCGGGTCAGGGTTTCCCCGGGAATATCCAGATGCACGATCCCGGCAAAAGGGCCTGATGTGCTCTGCAAGGCCGGCACGGGCACGTCGCTGGCCGTTATGGTGGACAAATCGGTCTGGGCAGTGGCTGTCTCGGACATGATGGTCTCCTACTGGCTGAGATGGTCAACAATGGCAGTCATGGTCGCGGCGTCGGGCATGGAAATGACCGAGGTCACGTCTTCGGCCACACCCGTCAGGGTGAGCACACCGGGGTCGTTCGCCACGCCGAGCAGTCCGGAACGGAAGCCGTGTTTTTCCCAGGCCAACCGTTGAATGTCCGGATCCTTGAGGGCGTCCATGAAACGACGGCCGTTGTCGGTCAGTGCGATAACCGGATGCGAGGACCAGACCGTGGGCACGGGGTAGAGGATGCGTATCTTCTGGTTGATGAAAGCCCTGTACTGCAGGTTGGCGATGACAAATTCGATGGCCTGGCTCTCGTAACCGACAATGATGGGTCGCCCGCCCATGCCCGTATTCAGAAAGGCCTGGAAAATATCACCGGAACTGTGCGGCATGTAACCGAGGTTTTCGAACATCGTTTTCATTTCCGCCAGAATGGGCTGAACTGTCTGGACCGTGACCACCTTGCCGCCACCCAACATGTTGGCCAAAAGGCCGGCGAACATATTGCCGGAGTTGCTCTGGGTCGGGTCCGTGGAATAAATGGCGATGCGGCCGTACAACTCGGACATGCCGATGTCGGCCCAGGTTGTCTGCTCGCGCAGGAGCTGGATGAGCCGGTCGAACTCGACGATAAAGGAATTGCCGTGCGCCTGCCGGACAACGCCGCGAGCCTGAAGCGCATCACTAATTGGCGCCCATGTGTAGAGGACCATGGGCGAATTGAAGATGATCTCCTCTCCCTTGGCCTGCCCACCGCCATTGCGAAACATTTCCGCGGCCACCTGGCTGGAAGGCCACAGAAAGTCGATGCCGTCAGTGGGCAGGGTCGTGCACATGGCGATGCTGCCGGCCTTTTTGGCGTCCACGGTCAGTCCGTGACGAGTGCGCAGGAGCTCGATGATTTCCGGATTGGCGAGCAGGTTCATCTTTTCTCCGCCGACGAAACCGGCCACCGAGACCCGGGACAGGGCCGGGGCTTTTTTGAACAGTTCTTCACCGCCGAACGTGGATAAAAGGTACAGGCCGGCGGCCAGCACGGCCAGAATGACAAAAACGATGATGGCCTTGGCGTTCATTCCTCAGGATCTCCTTGTGACCGGGATGGAGGGAGCCTCCAACCGGAGAATATCGCCCAGGGCCTTGCCTCCGATGGCAAGCTGGCGGATGTTGTCGGCGCGGAAATTACGAAGATGGGTATGAAAGGCGTCACGAATATGGGCGATCTGCCCTTCGGTCTGGCGCAGCACGGCGGCCTCGTCGTCCGAGAGATGCCGTTGACCGGAATGCCGGACATAGTTTTCAATAAGCTGCACGGCCCGCCCCAGATGGTAAATGAAATCGCGGGCCTGACGCAGATCTGCCGGATCCTGAATGAAATTGTCGGCGATGTGCAGACAGATGTCCGCGATTTCGCGAACCATGTCGCGAATTCCAGGCTCCGGCACCCGTTCGGCCAGTTCCTGAAAACGCTGCCCGGACTGACGGCAGATGGCCACGGTGGCGTCCAACTCGGCCTGGGTGACGCCGGCGGCCAGCACGATCTCCTCGGCAGCCTGTTTCCGGGGAAGCCCCCACAAAGCAAGCCCCGCCACCACGCAGGCCGTCAGAAAGCACACCGTCATATTGAAATCGGTTCCAAACCACAGACCCATCAACGTGGAAACGGAAAGCACGGTGGCAACGACAAGTTTCAGAGTCCAGGTCATGGCGCAGTCCTAGTTGTATCCCTTCATGTCCCTGAATTTCTGGGCCAAATCTCCACTTCGTCCGTCGAAATAGCGGCCGGCGGTCAGATCCGAGACCTGCTGCAGCTGAGAAGGGTCCGCGTCCCCAAAGGCAATGCTGTACACAGGCACGGTCTTGAGCAGGCCGGAAGCCTGCATGGCCTCGCGAAAAGCATCGAAGCTGCCTTTGGACAGCCCGTCGGTCATGAGTATTATGGCCGGCAGATATTCGCCCAGCTCGGAATGATGCCGACTCAGGATGTCCACGGCCTGAATCAGGGCCGCGTACATATCCGTCCCCCCGCCGGGCTGAAGACCGGTGACGCGATCCAGCAGATTCCTCAAGACCTGCGGCGCGTCGCCGGTCGCATTCCAGACATCGATAACATCGCTATTGAATGGGATGACGACGTGGATATCGCCCGGCGTTGGCTGGATCATGTACTGTCTGGCCGTGTCGTAATTGAACAAGGTGGACATGGCCCCGGCAAGCTGTTCGTATCCCTGACCCTTCATGCTGCCGGAATAGTCGAGAACATAAACCGTAAACGACTTCTTGCGCAGGCTGCCCTGGAAAAGATCCAGGGCCAGGGCAATAACGTCGCGATTGGGCAACGGGAAGGAGGCAATTTCCTGCGCGGCGTCGATACCCCACCCGGGGTTGAAGACCGCCGGGTCCGGATTATCCAGGGCCAAGCCGACCAGGCCGGTGCGACGCCCCATGCTCTGAATGCGCTGCTGGACTTCCGGACTTTTCAGATATGCCTGCAGTTTCAGGAACAAGGCTTCCTTGGCTGCATCTCCTTTGTCCACGTAGCCCAACGGATGGTCGGCCACGACCATGCCGTCGGCGGGATACACTACGTGCAGAGGCTCTCGCCCGTTACGTGCGGCCCACTGGTTGAACTCGATGATCATGGCCTCGTAGTTGAACATCCCATCAAGAACTTCGTAGTTGTCCCGGAAAAAAGTTTTCAGCCAGCCGGAGCTGCCGGAACCACGGTTGACCAGGGTCAGAAACTGCCGGGCCCTGTCCTGCACCTCCGGGTCGCGCAGATCGGTCTCGGTCATTGGGGTGGCGGGGTTGCCGAGCAGAGCGTTGAGCATTCCCAGATACGCGCAGGCCCCGGAATTGGACTGCGTGGCCGAAGTCATGGCGAATTTGAGCTGTCCGGCTTTGGCAGCGGCCATGATGTCATCCATGGCCACCCGGGTTCCGACAAACCCCAGTTCCCGCGCCTTGCTCTGCTTCAGGGCAAAGACCACCGGCGATTTCATGATGGATTGAACGTGCTTGACCACATGCTCGCTGTCGCCGAGCTCCACCCACAAGGCATTGGCCGGCCACACCGCGTCATAAGGAAAAGAACGGCCCTGGCCGAGCATGAGCTTCATATCCACGGAGCCCTTGAAATGCATGCTGATGCGAACGTTGTTGCGGCTGGCGAAGTCCTGAATGAGCGGTTCGAGGTGTTCGTTTTCCGAACCGGAAATGATGCTCAGGTGAAGTGGGTTGTCCGACTCCTGACTGTCACATCCAAGGCTGGCCAAACAGACGGACAGAAGAAGTACGACAAGAATACGACGGATAGACATGTCTCAATCTCCTGCTGAAACTGGCGCTTTAACGATCCGAAAACGGGCTTTCTACGGACCAATAATCCAGTCTCGGCTTCTTTGAGACACTGCATACACGAAACCCAAGACGTATGCTCACAATTTCGTGTGACAAAACAGTGACAAATCATGATGTGCGGACCTCGCGCACGATGAAATCCGTCAACATCACCTCGCTGTTCAAACAATCCTTGTGCAGCAACCAGGTTGCAGGCGAAGGTTATCGCGAAATTATCAGGGATGTCCCAAAGAAAGCAACGCGGGTTCAATGTCCTGCGGCAACGTCACGGACTGACGGGGCAGCAGGTTCCAGGAAAAATGCGGGACAAGGTCAACCGGCGCGATTGGAGAGGGCTTGGGCAGCAGACCGGCCCGAAAGCCGAGGTACCCGGCAACAGCCGTGGGCTGGACCCCGGCGTCGCGCAAGGCGCGCAGTTCAAATCCGGCGTGACGTTTGGCCAGGCGCTCCCCCTGGTGGTCCAGCAGGAGGGGCACATGGCCATAGGTTGGATGCCTTTTGCCCAGCAACCGGAAAAGCGCAATCTGTCGCGGCGTGCACGGCAGGATGTCTGCCCCACGGACCACCAGAGTGATATCCTGATCCATGTCATCAACCGCCACGGCCAGCTGATACGAGACCACGCCGTCGGACCGACAGAGCGGAAAATCCCCGCCGCAGGCTGCCCAGTCCAGTCTCACTTCATCGTAAACCAGATCCGTGAATACCGTTTCCCCGCTGCCGCGCAGTCGCAACGACGGCCTGCGGCCCTGACCCTCCCGTTGTGCACGGTCCGCCGCCGAAAGATGGAGGCAGGTGCCGGGATAGACCGGACCAGCGTCCTCGGCATGGGGCGCTGACGCCAGGCTCTTCAGTTCCTTGCGAGTACAGTAGCAGGGATAGGTATGGCCTTGACGGGTCAATGTCTCCATAACCTCGACATATCGCTCAAGGCGCTGACTCTGCGTGTAGGGCGCAAAGGGGCCGCCCAGATCCGGACCTTCGTCCCAATCCAGACCCAGCCAGGCCAGATCCTGGATAATGGCGATGGCAAAATGCGGCTTGGAGCGCACCGCATCAATGTCCTCCATGCGCAGGACCAGCCGTCCGCCGGCCGAACGCACCGCCAGCCAGCAGAGCAGAAAGGCCCAGGCATTGCCCAGGTGCAGGTAGCCCGTCGGACTGGGGGCCAGCCGGCCCCGAACGCGGCGGCACAGATCAGAACTGCATGAATTCATGACTTTTTTGGGAACATGACGACTGATTATTGTCAAGTACGCCGCCAGGACAGTCGCCGCTGGGACAAAGATACAGAGCAGGCAAACCATTACCTTCCCGTCGCTACAACAATGCATTGCGGAGAAAGACTCAAAAATGCCTACGGTCTTTGCTTGTCCGGGAGGTCTAGCCGGACCCAGCAAAATGAAAGGCCCGCCGCAGTAACCGGGCAGGCCTTCCCAAACGGATCATGGTCCGATGAAACGTCCCGAGTATCAACCTTCGGACGTGGTCGGATCAATGATGGTCTTGACCTCGCTCACGCTGTTGGCCGGAAATCCGCCTTTGCTCGCATGCTCGCGCACGGCCTCTGCGCTTGGGGCGATGTACACGCAGTAGATCTTGTCCGGGGTCACGAAGCTCTCCACCCACTGGATGGACGGCCCCATGGCGTGCAGCACGCCGCAGGAATGCTGCGCGATGCCCTGCAGGGTTTCGGCAGACATGCTTCCCGCACCGGGAATCTCGCGCTCAATGATGTACTTCGGCATACAGTCTCCTTCGGGTTAGAGGGCCATGGCGGACGGAGTGCGGGCCGTGCCGCACAGAATTATTCTATGACAAGATCACTATCAAATTCATTGCCAACAAAGGCCATGCCCCGAAAAAACAGGAGGTTGCACGCCGTCAACTCAGGGAGAAAGCATAAATCAGCCCCATATCGACACAGCTTCAGCCCCTTTCCGCATCAAAAAGACACACCCAATGCTTCAAAAATCGTACTCGGACGGGAAACGCGGCGAGATAAAGCCCGGAGGGCCTGCGCTACGCCTGCGGCCCATTGTCAAGAGCACTGGTCGTGATACCGCCAGGGTTCAATCGGATGATTTCTGCAACTGAGGACCGGACGCAGTCTTCCCCAAGGTCGGCCATGACCTTGGCTCTAGCCAGACACTGGTTGCGGCTGCTACTGCAGGGCTTCACTCTTCGGCAGTGACTGAAATCGCTTGGAGAACAGGATCATTCAAGAGCTAAGCTCTGAGCATCGAATCCACTCGAATCCCAAACAGGCACTCCCGAAGCACCTCCACTGCACTGCGCTTCACACGTTTCCAACCCACTGAGTTTCCGTGCATGGATACGCTGAAAAGGAGTTGTTTTTTGAAGAACATCTCGACCGATTTCAGGAGACAGGCATTTGGTTTCGCGACCTACGTGCTTCGTGGCCGTATGTTCCGGAATAACTCATTTGACATCATCGATCCCTCCGGCGCTATCGCCTTTCGGACGCAACCTCCCGCAATTATCAGCAGCGAAATCAGCATATTTTCCTGCAACGGTGAGGAGCTGGTCGCATGCAAAAACAAGTGCTCGTTCAAAGACGCCTATTTTTCAGGAGTTTTTACATATAAATTCGTATATATACCGAAAAACGAGACCATCGGCGTCTTGAAGGGAATTAGAAACAAAAGTCCTGAAGATGTAGAATGGAAAATACTTGATTCACAAGAGATTCAAACCGGGCATGTTACGGAAAATTCATCCTCTCCGAAAGTTAGACATGGCGGCAAGCCAATGTATGACATTATGACAGGATACATTGGAGATGAAACAGTATTTTCCTTCGTGGTAAATATCAATTCGTTTCGTTTTGAAATGTCCGCAGATTTCTCGATGGACGGCAAAGAATTACTCGACCGCAATTTGGGAATTGCTCTTGCCGGTCTTTTTGCCAGCATTAAGAGGACATCCCTGAATGAAACGTAGAATGAGTCCACAGAGCAAACAGTGACCGCATTTTTTGCTGATACGTTTAATAAGTTTAAAAATAAATTGAATTAATTTGAACAAATAAAAACGTTTCTATAGAAAAATAATCAAATTGACGTATCGTGACCAGACATAATCTTGGAACGGCCATTTGGTAAATCCGGACAATAACACTACGAGACCGCTATGGCAAAACTCGACGACGCATCGTGGCACCTGGGTGGAGATGAATATCCCTCGGACGTGCCGGACTCAAACGCGACAACCCACATCGGCATGTTTGTCGCGTGGGCGATCATGAACGATTGTTGGGACAACGCGCAGGGCGTTGACTGGTCAGCCGACGTTGAACAAGTCAGGAATCGCGCAATAACTGGAGCCTGTTTTGTTCTTGAACAGTGCGATGGCAAGCTGTTCTCGGGAATGCTGAACGAAAAAGGGCTTTCCTTTGCAGAGAGCTACTACCCGCGAACCTACATCAAAGACTTCCAGCGCACGCTTTCAACCGGCCTTGCCTCGGACTACCTTGTTGAAGACACATGGGAGAACTACGACAGAATGGCAAAAATAATCGACGACCGTTACGCTGAATTCCGACAGAAACCATGGTGGAAGTTTTGGTAGCGTGTTCTGGCCCACAATCATCCGGACGCAGCGAAGAATACTTCCACGTCACGCAGAAAATTATGAGTATTTGATATGGGCAGATCGACTGAACTCAGACGGGAAATCAAAAATCGATTTTATCCTTAT
>CAZYZA010000104.1:0-10894 GCA_964651415.1 uncultured Desulfovibrionaceae bacterium | reverse complement strand
ACCCAAAAGAAGCAGCCAAATCCGGATTATGCGCAAAACGCCCCTCTTTCTCTTGCCCGGGCCTCCTGATATGGATGTCGTCACACGACAGGCCGGCCGGTCAGCGCGACGCAACCGCTGGTCGCAAGCCCGGCAGCAACATGCCTCACCTTCCCGGCTTTTCCGCCAGGCATGTCTGTCATCTCCCCAACCACCACGGAGGACTCATGTTCGGAATCGGCGTTCAGGAACTGCTCATTATCCTCGTCATCGTGCTGCTGATCTACGGCGCGAAAAACCTTCCGTTGATCGGCTCCAACATGGGGCGGGCCATCGCCAATTTCAAAAAAGGTCTCAACGAGGACAAGGTCATCGACATCAAGCCAGAACCCTATCCCGGAAAAAATGACAAGGCCGACACATGATTAGCCAGCCGGCATGGTCATGAGCCGCACATCAATATTCCAGACAGGAAACAATATATTGTGATGACCTTCATGCTGCGCGGACAAAATGATTCGGACCAAGATCTTGCGGCAAAACTTGCGCAGCGCATTGCTGCCGACCATTTCCCGCATCTCAAGGCCGACGGCATGAGGTTGTTGCATTCTGCGGTGACGCATGCCTGCGCCTACGCCCGCAGCATGATCGACATGCTGGAGTCCCCTTTTGTTCTGCAACGCAACAACCCGGAACACCACACTCTGGGAGCGATTTTTTTTGATTCCCGCACTGATGCCCTGGCCGCCCTGCGCAGCACAGCTCGCATCAAGGCCGTCTTCAGCGATCCCGTGGCGAATCAATGCTTCTTTGTGATGACGATGCGCAGGCACGAATACACGGTATTCGGAACCGAACAGGCAGGCGAAATGATCCGCCGCGACGTCATGCAGGACGCGGTGGAATTTCTGGACCACAAATTTTCCGTTGCGGCCCCGAGCATGGATGCATTGCGGCGGATGATGACGGAAAACGTGGTGCTCTATCTTGCAGGATTGAACGTTCAGCGACGCGGGCAGGACAAGAGGTCTCTGACCGATCTCCGACAATCCGAAGAAGTGCTCAGGGCGCAGATGAAAACCTTGCAATGCGCGATTAACGCGGAATCTGCTTACGGCAGAGCCACGCCCGTCCATCACAAGATGGAGCAGGCGCAAAGGGAGATGACCGAGCTGAAAGCGCGCCTCACCACACTGGCCGCGCAGACAGCTTCCGACAACTGCCTGCAGGAGTTGGACGCGATTCTCAGCGCCCCCCACGAGCACATCCGCCTTGAGCAGGTGGAGTTGTGCGTCGGAGATTTCGGCATCATGTCCAAAACCGGCAAAATCATTCGCTTCCATGAATGCTGCTTTGCGGACCAACAGCGACTGGGCGTCTTTCTCTGCGTCATCGACCGCGAAAACGCCCGTCACCTCTGGCCGGACCTGGACTGAGCACATCCGGACAGCAACGGCTCGGGATTGGAGCCTCGACAAACATCCACGGGCACAGCACGCCGCTACGCAAAGTATCGCCCACGCCGATTCGAGCACATCGCCGACACTCACCGGACCGGCAATATTTTGCCGACACCGTCAGAACAAATCTTCTCTGACTGTAAAAATTCAAAATCCACAGACCGACAAAAGATGGCCAAATAGTGGGATGCGAATCAACCGGGACCCACGGTCTGCGCCCCCTTCAGGAGCGTGCACCTGCAAAGCGGTCCGGTCCTTTTCGCTGACGGAACGGATCGCCGTTTTGGGACGACACCTCACCCCAGCTTCAACTCGTACTCAGCCAGCTTATACCGCAGGGTGCGCGGGGAAATAGCCAGAATTTCGGCCAGCCGGGCCTTGCTGCCCGCCGATTCCTTCCAGGCGCGGACAATGGCCGCGACTTCAGCCTGGCGCACGGCCGCTTCCAGGGTCATGACGGCCTGGGCCGGACTCGCGGCCGGCAGGTTCGTGGCCAGTCGGATTTCCAGCGGCAGATGGCCGGGCTCGATCACGCTGTCCGCGCAGAGCAGCACCAAACGTTCGGTCAGATTACGCAGTTCGCGCACATTGCCCGGCCAGGCATAGTCCCGCAAAAGATCCAGGGTTTCCGGGGCCAGCCGGATATCCGGCTTGTGATAGCGGTGCCGGTACATGGCCAGAAAATACTCGGCCAGGGCCGGGATGTCGTCGGTGCGTTCGCGCAAAGGCGGCAAGGTCACGGGCACCACGTTGAGCCGGTAATACAGATCGGCCCGAAACTCTCCGTCCGCGACCATGCCGTGCAGAATGCGGTTGGTGGCGGCCACGATGCGGGCGTCAAAGGGCTGCGTCTTCTCCCCGCCCAGACGACGAAACGTTTTTTCCTCCAACACGCGCAGAAAATCGACCTGATTGGGCGGGGGAATCTCTCCGACCTCATCCAGAAACAAGGTTCCGTCGGCGGCAAGCTCAAAGCTCCCTTTGCGCTGCCGTTGCGCCCCGGTAAAGGCTCCGGCCTCATGCCCGAAAAACTTGTCCGCGAACAGCTCGCCCTTGAGCACGCCGCAGTTGACCGGCACAAACGGCTTGTGACGTCGGCCGGACAGCTGGTGGACCAGCCGCGCGAACAGTTCCTTGCCCGTGCCCGACTCCCCGTAAACAAGAATGGTGGCGTCTGCTCCGGCCACCTGCGTGGCCAGACGGTACAGCTCGCGCATGGATCGCGACTGAAAGACAAACTTGCCCAGCCCATCCTCGGACCCGAGCTCCAGCACCTCAACGCCAACGCCAAGCTGGGCTGTCGGCAATTTTTTGCCACCTGCTTTTTGCGTTGTCTTTTTTGCGTTCATCTCTCTTTCCCCGCCTTGTTTCACCGCTCCGCAGCCTTCTTCCACCCCTCGATTTCCCACGCCGGCAGTCTTCACCAAGCCAGCAAGCCCCGCATCGCACTTTGGGAAAAAAGGCACGAACTTGCCGCTATCGGCAATAATTTGCCGCTTACGCCTGACGGCAAAAGCCGTCAACCAAGAAATGGCAACGGTTTTGACCATGGCATGCTCCTTGCCCTTAAAGACGGGTTCCACGCGACACTGCGTGGGGCACGGCTAAGTCACCAATGCACGACAACACGAAACTCGGGAGCTGAACAGGAATGAAACGCAACATCATGTGGATACGCATTGCAGGAGGCACGGCCCTGGCCATCCTCCTTCTGGCCGCTGCGGTCTGGGCGGGCAACGGGACAGATCTGGCCGAACAGGCCGCAGCCCAGATGGCCCAGGCCACAGGCAATACATCGGGGCTGCCATGGTGGGCGTGGCCCGCCATTCTGGTCGTATTCTGTTTTGTGCTGGGCATCATCGCGGTTCTGGCCGGTGTCGGCGGCGGCGTTTTGTTCGTGCCCCTGGTCAGCGGCTTCTTTCCATTTCACCTCGACTTTGTGCGCGGAGCAGGCCTGCTGGTGGCCCTGGCCGGAGCCCTGGCCGCCGGGCCAGGTCTTTTGAAACGCAACCTGGCCAGCCTGCGCCTGGCCCTGCCCGTGGCCCTCATCGCCTCCAGCTGCGCCATTGTCGGCGCGTTCCTGGGCCTGGCCCTGCCGGCCAACGTAATCCAGATCTGCCTGGGCGGCACCATCATGTTCATCGCCATTCTGCTTTTGACCTCCAAAAACACGGCCCGACCCGTGGTCACCAAGCAGGACGCCCTGGGTCTGGCCCTGGGCATCCAGGGCGCATACATTGAACCGGCCACGGGCGAAGTCGTGGAATGGAAGACCCACCGCACCCTGCCCGGCCTGCTGCTGTTCATCATCATCGGCATCATGGCCGGCATGTTCGGCCTGGGCGCGGGCTGGGCCAACGTGCCGGTCCTGAACCTGCTCATGGGTGCGCCGCTCAAGGTCGCGGTGGGCACGAGCAAGTTCCTCTTGTCCATCACCGACACCTCGGCGGCCTGGGTGTATCTGAATCAGGGTTGCGTCATTCCCCTCATGGCCATTCCGTCCATTGTCGGACTCATGGCCGGCTCCTTTGTCGGCGTGCGCCTGCTGGCCAAGGCCAAGCCCGCCTTTATCCGCTACATGGTCATCGGCGTGCTCCTGTTCTCGGGCGGCAAAGCCCTGCTCAAGGGCCTGGGCATCTAAGCGAAACTTCAAGGAGAATCACATGAATACACCGAACACCAATGCTCCGGCCGAACAGATCGCCTACGCCAACATTCTCTTTTACGGCTGTTGGGGTGGTCTGGCCCTCATGCTCATCACCTATTCCCTGTACGTGTCCGGCATCATGGACCCGTATGTCTCCATGGAACTGGTCGCCAAGTACTGGTCCCTGCCCGTCCATGATTATCTGGTTGAAAACAATGTCCCCACCGGCTGGGGCTGGGCCACACTGCTCAGCAAGGGCGACTTCCTCAATTTCCTGGGAATCGCCTTACTGGCGGGTCTGACGGTCATTTGCTACATCCCTGTCTTCTTTGCCTATCTGAAGAAAAAAGACCTGCCCTTCGCCATCATCGCCCTGCTCGAAGTCATTGTGCTTTGCGTGGCCGCGTCAGGCATTGTCGGGGGCGGCGCACACTAAGGGAGAATCGTTGTGGTCAAACGGCTTGAAAAACTGATCGGTTCCGACTGTCCGGATCTTCCGGCCCTCCTGGACGGCCTGCCCATGGGCGTGGCCCTCCTTGATGGCCAGGGAAACGTGCTCATGCTCAACAAGGCCCTGGAAGCCCTGACCGGATTCTCCCGGGACGAGGTGCGCGGACTGCCCTGCCGCCACGTGCTGCGCAGTCGGGCCTGCGTCCAGGGCTGCCCGCATCAGCGCGAGGAGATGTCGGGAGTGGAGACCGACTGTATCAACCGTCACCGCCGCAAGATTCCCGTGCGCATCACCCCGGTCCGGGTTGACAACGCCGACGGCCGTCCGGCCTGCATCCTGGATGTGGTCGAGGACCTGACCGTCCTGCGCGAAATGGAAGCCCGGCTGTCCCAGGCCACGGGCCAGGGGCAGATTGTCGGGCGCAGTCCGGCCATGGAAAAGATCCTGCGTCTGGTGCCGGTCATCGCCCAGCACGACTCCCCGGTGCTGGTCACCGGGGAGACCGGCACCGGCAAGGATCTCCTGGCCGAATCCGTGCACAAGGCCTCGCCTCGGTCCCGCGAACCGTTTGTCCGCTTCAGTTGCGGCCCCATGCCCACGGAGTTGCTGGACGCCGAGCTCTTCGGCCGCATGGTCGGCGACGGCGGCGAACTCAAGCCCGGCCGTTTTCAGCAGGCCCAGGGCGGGACGCTGTATCTGTCGGAAATCGCGGACCTGCCCCTGGTCCAGCAGGCCAGCCTGGTCCGCTATCTGGACGAAGGAACGATTCTGCCCGTGGGCGCGTCCAAAGCGGTGCGCGTCAATGCCAGGATCATGGCCTCGACAGCGGAATCCCCCGAAAAACTGGTCAAGGACGGCCGGCTGCGCGAAGATCTTTTCCACCGCATCTCGGCCATCCGCCTGCACCTGCCCCGACTCAAGGAGCGCGGCGAGGACCTGGGCTTTCTGCTCCATCATTTTCTGACCCACTACGCGGCCAGATTCAAAAAGGGCATCACGGCCATCACCCCCAAGGCCCTGCGGATCATCCGCGGGCATGAATTTCCGGGCAACGTGCGCGAGCTGAAAAACATCATGGAATTCGCGGTCATGATCTGCACCGGCGACAAGATCCGCACCGAACATCTGCCCGGACATCTGCCCGGCGTGATGGACCAACCGGCAAAGCCGCCCGTGGCGGCAAAACGCAAGCCTGCCCGCAAAGCCGCCCAGGAGTAACGCTATGGAACGACGCATCCTGATCACCGTGGCCAAAGACGAAATCGCGCCGCGCTTTGACCTGACAACGGAAGCCCTGCTCGTCACCCTGGCCGAGAACGGGGAAATAGTGTCGCGCAAGTCCTTTCTCCTGGCCCACGCCTCGGGCGACGAACTGTGCGATCTGGCCCTGTCGCGCGACGTGGGGGCCATTGTTTGCGGAGCCATTGAGGACGAGTACTACCATTACCTGCGTTGGAAGCGGATCGAAGTGATTGATTCGGTCATGGGGCCGATCAACCTGGTCGAACAGGCGCTGGAACAGGGCCGACTGACCAGCGGCGCCATTTTGTTCCAAAGAGCGGAGTCGGCATGAAAAACATGCTTGCGGCCCCACTGGATGCCATCCGGGCCGACCTGACCACGGAAATCAACTCGCCCCGGCGCTACAACCTGCTGCGGCGCAAGATCGTGTCCCTCATGGCCCTGGTGACCATTTTACCCCTCATTTCCCTGGCCGGGATCAACTACTACGAGCACCAGAACTCCATGGCGGCCGAGATTCAGGCCCCGCTCCGGGTTCTGGTCGGCAAGGCCAAGCATTCCTTCGAGCTGTTCCTGGCCGAGCGGACCTCGGCCGTGAGCTTCATTGCCTCGGCCTATGCGTTTGACGAACTGTCCAGCGAGACCAACCTGCAGCGCATCTTCCAGGTCATGCGCCGGGAATTTACCGGATTCGTCGACCTGGGCCTGATCGACGCCGCCGGCAACCAGGTCAGCTACGCCGGCCCCTATGACCTCAAGGGCCGCAACTACGCCGAACAGGCCTGGTTCCAGCAGGTGCAGTTCAAAGGGGCATACGTCAGCGATGTGTTCCTGGGATTTCGCAAATTTCCCCATGTGGTCATTGCCGTGCGCCACACGGCCGAAAACGGTCAATCCTGGATTCTGCGCGCCACCCTGGACACCATGCACTTTGACCGCATTATCGCGGCCATGGGCCTGGAGCCGGGCAGCGACGCCTTTCTGGTCAATCGGGCCGGAATCCTGCAGACCGAATCCAGACGCTACGGCAAGGTCCTCGACCCCCTGCCCTTTCCCCTGCCCCCGACCAATTTCGAGTCCAATGTCCAGGCAGTGCGCGACTCCCAGGACCGCGACATCTTCCTGGCCTCGGCCTTTATCGCCGACACGGATTTCGCCCTGGCCGCCATCAAGCCCAAACCCACGGCCTTCAGCACCTGGTACACGGTCCGGGCCGATCTGCTGATCATTTTCGTCAGCGGGGTGACCCTCATCTTTCTGGCCGTATACCGCCTGACCAGCGTACTCATCAGGCGTCTGCGCGAAAGCGACGACCAGCGTCTGGGTGCCATCCACCAGATGGAACATTCCCAGAAACTGTCGTCCATCGGCCGCCTGGCCGCCGGCGTGGCCCACGAAATCAACAATCCCCTGGCCATCATCAATGAAAAGGCCGGACTGATGCGCGACATCCTGAACCTTCGGCCCGATTTTCCGGACAAGGAAAAATTCTCCAAGCAAATCGAGGCCATCCTGCGCTCCGTGGACCGCTGCCGGGGCATCACCCACCGCATGCTCGGTTTTGCCAAGCGCATGGACGTCAAGATTGAGGTTTTGGACTTAAACGCCGTCCTGCTTGAGACTCTGGGCTTTCTGGAACGAGAGGCCCAGTACCGCAATGTGGCCCTCAACACGGAACTGGCCCCGGACCTGCCAGCCATCCCCACGGATCACGGCCAGATCCAGCAGGTTTTTCTGAACATCCTGAACAACGCCCTGGCCGCTGTTCCGGACGGCGGGCGGATCGTGCTGCGTTCCTGGAACGAGGACGACCACTTTGTCGGCATCTCGGTGGAGGACAACGGCTGCGGCATGTCCGAAGAAACCTGCAAGCACATGTTCGAGCCTTTTTTCACCACCAAAAAGGAAAAAGGGACCGGACTGGGCATGTCCATCACCTACGGCATCGTCAAACGTCTGGGCGGAGACATCCGGGTCCAGAGCAAACTGAACGAGGGGACCACGGTCACCATCCTGCTCCCCAGGAAATCGGTGGAAGGATAACATTATGGAAATGCGCGACTGGAACGTCCTGCTCGTGGACGACGAAGCCGAGTTCATCGGCACCCTGGCCGAACGGCTGGAACTGCGGGGCATCGTGGCCCGCGTGGCCCATGACGGCGAGGCCGCCCTCAAGGCCGTGGCTGAAAGCGAACCCCATGTCATGGTGCTGGACGTCATGATGCCGGGCCTCAAAGGCCTTGACGTGCTGCAACGGGTCAAGGAAGAGCACCCGGCCGTGCAGGTCGTCCTGCTCACGGGCCAGGGCAAGACCCGCGACGGCATCGACGGGATGCGCTTTGGGGCTTATGCCTATCTGATGAAACCCCTGGACCTGGAAGAGCTGATCCGCACCCTGCACGAGGCCGTGCACGCCGGCCAGGAGGGAAAATCATGAGCCCCGTGGCCGCCGAGGCCAGATTCATGGGCGCGGTCACGGCCCTGACCATGCACGAGATGCAGAACATCCTGGCCATCATCCGCGAATCGGCCGGCCTGATGGGTGACATCCTCAAGGTCAACGCCAAGGTTGATTTCAAACACCGCCCGAACATGGAACGGACCCTGGACCACATCACCACCCATGTCGAACGGGGCAAAGGCCTGCTCGAAGCCACCAGCCGACTGGCCCATTCCCCGGATGACGACCTGCTCCTGGCCTGCGACCTCAATGTCTACGCCCGGACCGTGGCCCTGCTCTCCGAACGGTTGGTCCGCCTCAAGGGCGCTGCCGTGCGCTTCACACCCTGCCCGACGCCCCTGCCCGTGGCCGTGGGCGCGCTGATGGTCCTCATGGCCGGTTATCAGGCCGTGCAGTGGGCCGTGGGCGCGGGCGTCAAGGACGGCGTGGTCGGATTGGGCGTTGAGCCGGGTCAGACCGAGCATCGTCTGATCATCACGCCGCCGGCGGGCTTTAATCCCGACCCAACGCTTCTGGACCCGATCATCATGGCCCTGCCTGGACAGGCCATTCATAAGACATGGGACGGAACAGGGCTTGCGCTCTTTTTTCCGGCGCAAAACAGGGCAAAGAACGGAGCTGGAACATGAACACCCTGCATGTCCTGCTCATTGACGACGAAGAGGCTTTCGTCACCACCTTGCAGGAACGACTTGAACTGCGCGGCGTCGAAGCCCGGGTCGCTCTGGACGGCGCGGCCGGCCTTGGCATGCTGGAAGAAAAGCAGCCCGACGCGGTGGTGCTGGATCTGCGCATGCCGGGGCTAAGCGGAGTCGAGGTCTTGAAGCGGATTCGCCACGGGTGGCCGGAGCTGCCCGTGATCATGCTCAGCGGACACGGCTCGGACCAGGATTTCCGAACCTGCCTGGATCTGGGCGCGGCCATGTACCACAAAAAACCCCTGGACCTCGACGTGCTGCTGGACAGTCTGCACCAGGTCGTGCGTCAGAACGGAAGGTAGAAACGAGATGGTGACCATTCTGGTCGTGGATGACGAACCTGATTTCGCCGAAGTTCTGGCCGAACGCCTGCGCACGCGGGACATGCAGGTCCACACGGCCTATGACGGGCTCCAGGCCCTGGAACGGGTGCGGCAAGCCGCGCCGGACGTGGTCCTGCTCGACATCACCATGCCCGGACCCGACGGTTTGACCACCTTGGAAAGCCTGAAACAGCTCAGCCCGGCAACCCAGGTCATCCTGCTCACGGCCGACTCCACCGTGGCCACCGCCGTGACCGGCATGAAGCTCGGGGCCTGCGACTATCTGATCAAGCCGGCGGATCTGGACCGGGTGCTCCAGGCCATCCACGAGGCCGAAAAACGCCGTCTGGACCGGTTGAGCCGCAAGCGCATGGCCGAGACGGCCAAGCTGGCCGCGCTGGGAGAACTGGGCAAAGGCGTGGCCCACGAGATCAACAACCCGGTCCACATCATGGTCAACGAGGTCGGCTGGATCGAGGAACTTCTGGATGAGGCCGCCATGGATCCCGACACGGACAGGCAGATCCGGGTGTCGCTGGAACTCATCCGCCAGCAGGCCAGGCGTTGCAAAACCATCACCTCCAAACTGCTGACCCTGCGTCCGGTCCGGGATCTGCGATCACGCTTGTCCAGCCTGGACGCCATCTGGGCCAAGGTTCTGGAAGAGCGCGCCGGGCGCATGGAAGACATGGGCATCACGACCAATCAGTCCTGGGATCAGGAACTGATACAAACGGTCTGGGCCGAATCGGACTGGGGGCAGATTTTCGGCAACCTTGTCGACAACGCCCTGGACGCCATGGATCTCCCGCAGGGCCGCATCGAGATTGTCGGTCTGATCACAGACGATCAGGCCGTATTGATCGTGACCGATTCGGGAAGGGGTATTGAGGAGCATCTGCTGACACGAATTTTCGAACCCTTTTTCTCCACCAAGGACGTGGGCAAGGGAATCGGATTGGGACTGGCGATTTGCCACGGCATAGTCGAGGCCATGGGAGGGAGCATTGCCGTGCGCAGCACCCCTGGGCAAGGCTCGGTTTTCACCATCAAGGTGCCCATGGCCGTGCATCGGAGCATCGAACACCCGGCGCCGCAAAGTACCGGCGCCTGCCAAGGAGGACAAATATGAACAAGATGAAGCTGTTGATCGTCGACGACGAGAAGGATCTGTGCCGCATTCTCGCCGACCGCCTGCATATCCTGTACGGGATCACGCCGGACGTGGCCCACACCGGCGACGACGCCCTGGAAATGGTCAGGAAAGGCAACTACGATGTGGTGGTGCTGGACATCGAGATGCCCGGCATTGACGGCATCGAAACCCTGAAGCGGATCAAGGAAATCAACAAGAAGATCCAGGTCGTGCTTTTCACCGGCCATGGCAGCGACGAAACCAGACGCATGGGCGAGGTGCTGGGCGCGTTCAGTTACGTGGACAAGATCGACGGCCTGCCCAAGCTCGCGCCCATGATCGAAGGCGCGTTCCGCCTGCGCAAGGTTCTGGAGGACACCTACGCCGATGTGGCCATGAACGAATACAACTGAACCCGCTGGGCGGCTCTCAGGGCCGCCCTTTTCTGCCCCGCCATGCGTGCCCAGGCGCTCGCCAGCCCTCCCATCCGAACCCAAA